>NZ_JBIVMY010000019.1:73201-107075 GCF_044753325.1 Pseudomonas sp. NPDC088414
CGTCGAACATCTTCGCGGCCATGGCCCGCGGCGAAATGCTGCCGATCATCTTCTTCTCCGTGCTGTTCGGCCTCGGTCTGTCGAGCCTGCAGTCGGACCTGCGCGAGCCGCTGGTGAAGATGTTCCAGGGCGTCTCGGAAAGCATGTTCAAAGTCACCCACATGATCATGAACTACGCCCCGATCGGCGTATTCGCCCTGATCGCGGTGACCGTGGCCAACTTCGGCTTCGCTTCCCTGCTGCCGCTGGCCAAACTGGTGATCCTGGTTTACGTCGCCATCGCCTTCTTCGCCTTCGTGGTGCTGGGCCTGATCGCCAAGCTGTTCGGCTTCTCGGTGATCAAGCTGATGCGCATCTTCAAGGATGAGCTGGTCCTGGCTTACTCCACCGCCTCCTCGGAAACCGTGCTGCCACGGGTGATCGAGAAGATGGAAGCCTACGGCGCACCGAAAGCCATCTGCAGCTTCGTGGTCCCGACCGGCTACTCGTTCAACCTCGACGGTTCGACCCTGTACCAGTCGATCGCCGCGATCTTCATTGCCCAGCTGTACGGCATCGACCTGTCGATCAGCCAGCAACTGCTGCTGGTGCTGACCCTGATGGTCACCTCCAAAGGCATCGCCGGCGTACCGGGCGTGTCCTTCGTAGTGCTGCTGGCGACCCTGGGCAGCGTCGGTATCCCGCTGGAAGGCCTGGCATTCATCGCCGGTGTCGACCGCATCATGGACATGGCGCGTACCGCACTGAATGTGATCGGCAACGCCCTGGCAGTGCTGGTTATCGCGCGTTGGGAAGGCATGTACGACGACGCCAAGGGCCAGCGCTACTGGAACTCCCTGCCGCACTGGCGCAGCAAGGAAAAACTGCCGGCTGGCGAGATTTCCAAGCCGTAAATGCAAACCCCTGTGGGAGCAAGCTTGCTCGCGAAGAGGCCGGCACATCTAACAATTATGTTGATTGACACACCGCCTTCGCGAGCAAGCTCGCTCCCACAGTGATTGATGCAAGGCTTACCAACAAACCCCGGAGCAATCCGGGGTTTGTCGTTTCTGGCGACCCCGCTATCATTCGCCGCATCTTCCGGGGGATTTGACTGATGCTTAATGGCCTGTGGCTTGGCTTCTTCGTCGTGGCAGCAATATCTGCGCTGGTGCAGTGGCTGGTCGGCGGCAACGCCGGGATTTTCGCGGCGATGGTGGAAAGCATTTTTGCCATGGCCAAACTCTCGGTCGAGGTGATGGTGCTGTTGTTCGGCACGCTGACCCTGTGGCTGGGCTTTCTGCGCATCGCCGAGAAGGCCGGGATCGTCGAATGGCTGGCCAAAGTCCTCGGACCGCTGTTCCTGCGGCTGATGCCGGAAGTCCCGGCGGGGCACCCGGCGCTGGGCCTGATCACCCTGAACTTCGCCGCCAACGGTCTGGGCCTGGACAACGCCGCCACGCCGATCGGCCTCAAGGCCATGAAAGCGCTGCAGGAACTCAACCCCAGCTCGACCATCGCCAGCAACGCACAAATCCTGTTCCTAGTTCTTAACGCCTCGTCCCTGACCCTGCTGCCGGTGACGATCTTCATGTACCGCGCCCAGCAAGGCGCGCCGGACCCGACCCAGGTGTTTTTGCCGATTCTGTTGGCGACCAGTTGCTCGACCATCGTCGGTTTTCTCTCGGTTGCGTTCATGCAACGCCTGCGCATCTGGGACCCGGTGGTGCTGGCCTATCTGATTCCCGGCGCGCTGATCCTCGGCGGCTTCATGGCGCTGCTGGCAACGATGTCGGCCACAGCACTGGCCGGGCTGTCGTCGATCCTTGGCAACCTGACGCTGTTCGGCCTGATCATGCTGTTCCTGGTGATCGGCGCGTTACGCAAGGTCAAGGTCTACGAAGCGTTCGTCGAGGGCGCGAAGGAGGGCTTCGACGTCGCCAAGAACCTGCTGCCGTATCTGGTGGCGATGCTCTGCGCAATCGGCGTGCTGCGTGCTTCGGGGGCACTGGACTTTGGTCTGGACGGCATTCGGCACCTGGTGCAGTGGGCCGGTTGGGATACGCGTTTTGTCGATGCGTTGCCGACGGCGATGGTCAAACCGTTTTCCGGCAGCGCCGCACGGGCGATGCTGATCGAAACCATGAAGACTTCCGGCGTCGACAGCTTCCCGGCGCTGGTGGCGGCGACGATACAGGGCAGTACCGAAACCACCTTCTATGTGCTGGCGGTGTATTTCGGCGCGGTGGGGATTCAGCGCGCGCGGCATGCCGTTGGATGCGCGCTGCTGGCAGAACTGGCCGGCGTGCTCGGCGCGATTGGCGTGTGCTACTGGTTCTTCGGCTAAGCACAAGAACGTTGGGCAACCAACTTCTCTGTGGCGAGGGAGCTTGCTCCCGCCAGGGCGCGAAGCGGCCCTGAAAGAGGGGGCTGCTACGCAGCCCAGCGGGAGCAAGCTCCCTCGCCACAAAAGCAATTTTGATCGATCAGGGTCTCTGAGGGGCGAGTTTCTGGCCTTGGTCGACGGCCCAAGCAACAACCTTGGCCGTCAGCCGATCACTGGCCTGTCCAAACCCTGCCACCACTGCTGGCACCTGCACATCATTCAGAGGCTGACGCTCTTCAAAGCGGCGGCTGGCGAGAATCTTCTGGTCATAGCCGCGCACCAGCAGCGCATCGACGCGCACCACGACGCTGGCCTGATTGCCCTGATACTCGGTCTGAAACGCCTGCAAACTGCCGCCCAGTTCCAGATCCGCAGCGAAGTTGCTGTCATCTGTACTGAGCAGCGTCACCCGCCCATCCCGGGCAAAGCCATCCAGCAGCCGATTACGCACCAGCACCGGCGCCGGGTCGCTCCAGCGCGAAGCCTTGTAGCTGCTGATCACATCACCCTGGGGAATCACTGCGATGTTCGGCCGGTTCAGCGCTTCGCTGGCTTGCAACTTGTTCAGGCGCAGCGACCAGTGCTGGGTCGCCGCCGAACTGGACGAGGCGGGCGCCTGTGCGGCGGGCAGGCGATAGACGTCCGAAGGCTCGGCCTTGGGCAGAATCGAGCAGGCACTGGTCAAGGCGAGGCTGGCGAGGAGGGCGAAGTGAGTCAGCTTCATGGGGTGAACTCCTTGTTCTTGTCACTGCCCAGCAGGTAGCCGCTGGGGTTGGCCTCAAGCCGTTGGGAAATGCCGCGCAGTGAGGTCAGCGTCTCGCGCAGTTCGCGGATCGCCGGGGCCAGGCCATTTAGGCCCTGCATACCGTTGTCGAGGGAGTTCTGGTTCTTGCTCAGCAGGCCGTTGATGGTGGCGCTGCTCTGTTCCAGCGATTTCATTGCCTGCTCGGCACTGCCCAGCGCCTGCTTGCCCTGATCGTTGAGCAGGCCGTTGGCGTTGCGCATCAGCGCCGAGGTCTGCTCGAGCATGCTGCCGGCCTGTTTGCCGACGCTCGCCAGTTGCTGCATGGCCTGACGCAGGTCGCCGCGCTGATCGTTGATCGAACCGGTGGTCTGCTCCAAGTGCGCCAGCGTGTTGCTGACGCGCTCGACGTTCTCCGGGGAGAACATCTGGTTGGCGTTGTTCAGTAGCGCGGTGATGCCGGTCATCAAGTCGTTACTGTCGTTGAGCAGCCGGGAAATAGGCGAGGGCGCCGCGACGATGGTCGGCAGTTCGCCGTCATGCCCGCGCAGCTTCGGACTTTCTGGAGTGCCACCGCTGAGCTGGATGATCGAGGTGCCGGTGATCCCGGCCAGTGCCAATTTGGCCTGGGTGTCTTCCTTGACCGGCGTATCGCCGCCCAGACGAATCCGCGCCAGCACCCGGCGCGGGTCTTTCGGGTCGAGACGCAGGTTGACCACATCGCCGACCTTGATCCCGCTGTACTGCACCGGGCTGCCCTTGGACAGGCCGCTGACCGCCTCGTTGAACACTACTTCGTAATCCTTGAACTCGGAATCGACGCTGGACTTGGCCAGCCACAGGCCGAAGAGCAGGGCGCCTGCCACCACTATCACCGAGAACAGGCCGATCAACACATGATGGGCTCGGGTTTCCATGTCAGACCTCGTTGAGCAATTTGGCGGCGTCCAGCGCCGAGCGGCCGCGCGGGCCGTGGAAGTATTCGTGAATCCACGCGTCATCGGTTTCCGAGACCACATCGATGGGACCGGCCACCAGCACTTTCTTCTGCGCCAGCACCGCCACCCGGTCGGTGATGGTGTAGAGCGTGTCGAGGTCGTGGGTCACCAGAAACACGCTCAGGCCCAGCGCATCGCGCAGGGTCAGGATCAGTTGATCGAATGCCGCCGCGCCAATCGGATCGAGGCCGGCGGTGGGTTCGTCGAGAAACAGAATGTCCGGATCCAGCGCAAGGGCCCGCGCCAGCGCCGCGCGCTTGATCATCCCGCCGGACAGCGACGCCGGGTATTTGTCCGCCGCCGACAGCGGCAGCCCGGCCAGCGCCAGCTTCACCGCCGCCAGATGCTCGGCGTCGTTGCGGCTCAGGCCGGCGTGTTCGATCAGCGGCAGGGCGACGTTTTCGGTGACGGTCAGCGAGGAGAACAGCGCGCCTTTCTGGAACAGCACGCCGAAACGTCGCTCGACCAGCGAACGCTCATGCTCGGACAGGCTCGGCAGGTTCTGCCCGAACACTTTCACGTTGCCTTCGCTGGGCCGGCGCAGCCCGACAATGCTGCGCAGCAGCACCGACTTGCCGCTGCCGGAACCGCCGACCACGGCGAGGATTTCGCCCTTGTACAAATCCAGATCGAGATGCTCGTGCACGCTCTGGCTGCCAAAGCGATTGCACAGGCCACGGACTTCGATCACCGCCTCCGAGGGCGCGCGGGGTAGACGACTCACCAGCCCATCTCCATGAAGAACAGCGCAGCCACCGCATCGAGCACGATCACCACGAAAATCGACTGCACCACGGCAGAGGTGGTGTGCGCACCGACCGATTCGGCGCTGCCGCTGACCTTGAAGCCCTCCAGGCAACCGATCGTGGCAATCAGGAAGGCAAAGACCGGCGCCTTCACCAGGCCGACCAGAAAATGCTGAATGCCGATGTCGCTCTGTAGCAGCGAGAGGAACATTGCCGGCGAGATCCCCAGCGACACCGCGCACACCACACCGCCGCCAATGATTCCGCAGAGCATCGCCAGAAACGTCAGCATCGGCAGCGCCACCAGCATCGCCAGTACCCGCGGCACCACCAGCAGTTCCATCGGGTCGAGGCCGAGGGTGCGGATCGCGTCGATCTCCTCGTTGGCCTTCATCGAACCGATCTGCGCGGTGAACGCACTGGCGGTGCGCCCGGCCATCAGGATTGCCGTGAGCAACACGCCGAACTCGCGCAGAAAGGAGAAGCCCACCAGATCGACGGTGAAGATCGTTGCACCAAAACTGGCCAGCACCGTGGCGCCGAGAAACGCCACCACCGCGCCGACCAGAAAAGTCAGCAGTGCCACGATCGGCGCGGCGTCGAGGCCAGTCTGTTCGATGTGGGCGACGACGGGGGTGATGCGCCAGCGCTTGGGGCGCAACAGGTTGCGGGCGATGGTTTCGAGGATCAGGCCGATGAAACCCAGCACTTGCAGGGTGTCTTGCCAGACCGTTTCCACGGCGCGCCCGATGCGGGTCAGCAGTTGCACGCTGACACTGACTTCCGGCTCCTTGATCGGCACACAGAAGTCGGTCAGCGAGCGATACACCGTTTGCAACAGCGCGCGGTCAGCCTGGGAAATCGTGCAGTCGGGGTGTTCGGCGGATTTGCCCAAGCGCTCGGAACCGAGCAGCTCCACCAGCAGGGAAGCGCCAGCGGTGTCGAGGGCGCCGAGGCTGTTGAGGTCGACCACGGTATTGGCGTCGTACTGGCCGGCAAGTTTTTCGGTCAGGTGCTTGAGGTCGGCGTAATGGGCAAGCGTCCAGTCCCCGGACACCCGCAGGCGGGCAGGGCTGATTGACGTGTCCAGCTGGGCATTACCGCTCATTGAGCTGCTGATCATAAGCTCCGTGCTTGTCCGGCTATTAAGCGAACTAACGTAATAGCACGAACCGGATTACTTTTCTTTGATCGCTGTGCTGTCCGTCACTTCGAAACGCAGCACACCGATCACCTGACCATCTTCAGTCAGCACCCGCACCTGCCACTTGCCTGCCGGGTTGCCGGGGAAGTTCTGCTTGTGCGTCCACGCCCGGTAACCTTCCTTGCGCCCGCCATGGATATCGAGGGCGATACGGTCGACTTCTTTGCCGTTGAACTGCCACACATGGTAGATCCGCTCATCCAGCCCGCGTGGCGCGTTGATCGCGGTGTAAGCGTAGAGACCGCCGTTGCGGATCTGCTCGGCGCTGACCTGTTCGAGGCTGTCGCCCGGGGTGCGATCCTGCAACTGAGTGCTGATCGCCACGTCGGTCATCCACAACGTCGCCGGCGGCACCCACGAGCGCAGGGTCCAGCCGACCGCGCCGATGCCGAAGGTGATGCACAGAATGGCCAGCGCGTTGCGCACGGTGCGAATCGGAAAGATCGACGCCAGACTGGGGAACGACAACACCACCGCCGTACCCAGCGCCCATTTGAAACTTTGCGCGGTGGTCAGGTGCATGATCACCGGCAGCGCGGTGAGCAGGGCGGCGAACAGGGTCAGGGTGTGCAACGCGAGAAACGCCCAGCGCCGTGGCGCCAGCCATTTGTAATAGAGCGGATCGACAATCGAGATCAGCGCGGCGATGCACAGCAGGCCGGTGAAGATCAGTTGGCCGCTGTTCCAGGTGGTGGTGATGAAGAAGAACGGCAGGACGAAAAACAGGCTTTCCTGGTGGATCATCTGCGTCGCGTAACGCAGCAGCGGCTGGGGGATTTCCCGTTTGAAGATGCGCGTGAACAGCCCGGTCAGGGTGTTTTCCAGCATCAGCCAGATCCAGCTGAGCAGCATGATGATGGTGATCCAGCTCGCCAGCCCCTGCTGGCGATCGACCAGAATGAAACTGCCGACCCCGGAGATGAAACCGCCAAGCGCAATCACCCCGGGGTAGCGCTTCATCAGTTCGAGAATGCGCTGGATCAGCTGGGGTATTTTCGGCATGTGGGCGGTTCACGACTGAATGGGAAAAAACCTCGACAGAGTACCGTCCGCCGGGCGACGTGGCGAGGCTCCCGGTCAGCAAAGCCTCTTATTTCTGTGGCGAGGGAGCTTGCTCCCGCTGGACTGCGCAGCAGTCGCAAAACCTGGGTGCACGATGTTCCTGAACTAACTCAGCCGTCGGTTTTGGGGCTGCTTCGCAGCCCAGCGGGAGCAAGCTCCCTCGCCACAGGATTTCCTCATCCTTCGGCTTTGTGTTTTCCCCGTCGATGCAGGCGCCAGCCGATCAGCACCAGCAACACCACACCCAGACCACCGGCAATCAGCCACAACACCTCATCATCACTGAGCAGCGGTTTCTCGATCCGCAGATACCCCGGCTGCAACAGCAACTCGCGCATGGCCTTGTTTGCCGTTTCCAGGGTCACGCCTTGCAGCTCCCGGGCCGGGTTGGCAAAGCGCCCGTCCTCGTAGTCGCCGAGCGCGCTCCAGTAGTAATCGGCCATCGCGCTGTTGCCCTGTACCGCCCAGGCCTGGTGGGCGATGGCCGCCTGTTTGATCCGGGCGAACGTGTCGGGGTCGAGGCCGTTTTTCAGCAAATCGGCTTTAAGGTCTTCCAGCACCTGTTTGGCTTCGGCGAGGTCATCGCGATCGACGTCGGCGTTGAGGCTCATGAAGCCGACCCCGCCAAACACTTCGCGCTCGGCCCACGGCCCATAGGACAAGCCATGGTTGAGGCGGATCTGCCGGTACAGCGCCCAGTCGAGGTAGTCCTTGAGGATGTCGAAGGTCTCGTCGTACTGATCGTCGAGCATCGGCTCCGGCACCAGCCAGTGCAACTTGGCGCTGTCGCCGATGAAGCCGCGGGTGAGGGTGCGCTCATGGGCGGCGCTGGTGCGGATGTCCGGCAGCTCACGGTGCTCGGCCGGGTCCACCGCTTCGAGCGCGCCCCAGGTGCGCTCCAGATAGGCCGGCAGCAGTTTGTCGAGCTCGCCGACGACGATCAGGGTCATGTTGTTCGGCGCGTACCAAGTCTTGCGCACCTGCTCCAGTTGCTTCTGGGTCAGGTGACCGACCTCGGCCCGTTGCGGGCACTTCAGGCCCAGCTCTACCGCCAGTTGATTGCTCGCGGTGTGGCCCAGATCCTGGCGGTCAAGAAAGCGTTGCAGGCGCGTGTAATGGCCGCCGTCCTCACGCTCGACCACGCGTTTGGCGGCGTTGATCGCGTTGTCGTCGATGCGGGTCTGGGTCAGCAGGCCCAGCAGCAGGTCGAGGACCTTGCGCTGGTTCTTCGCCGGGGCTTCGATAACGAACGTGGTGTCGGCGTTGCTGGTGAACGCATTCCACTCGCCGCCCAGCGCCTGCATGCGCTCCTCGAGGCCGCCTTCGCCAGTGGCGTCGACGCCGCTGAACAGCAGGTGCTCGAGCAGGTGCGGCAGCTCTTTTTCATCGCAATCGAAATCGTCGAGACCGACGCCCACCACCAGACGAATCGCCACATGCCCGCGCTCGGTGCCGGGCTTGAGCAACAGCTGCAAACCGTTGGGCAGCGCATAGCCTTCGACCTGAAAACGATCAACGGCGAAGGCGGGCAGGGAACCGAGCAACAGACAGGCGAACAACAGGCAACGCATAACAGGCTTCCATACGGCTGATTTGGAGATCCGTGTCGTCAGTCAGGCCCTCATCGCTGGCAAGCCAGCTCCCACAAGGATTGGCGGCATTCACAAAACCCTGTGGGAGCTGGCTTGCCAGCGATGGGGCCCTGAGGCTGAACTCTGAGTTACTGACTGACCCCAGCCTCAGACGTTCAAGGCGAATGCGTAATGTCGGCAATATCATCCGCTTCCAGAGCGCCGGTATCCGCCGTTTCCAGCACCACATAAGCACTGCTGCAGAACAGCGAATTCAAGCGCTTCATATCGGCAATCAGCTCAAGATGCAGCGAACTGGTTTCCAGACTCTGCACGATCTTACGTTGCAAACGGCTGACATGGGCATGGGCCAGACGCCGTTCCTGTGCGCGGAAGCGACGTTTTTCGCGCAACAACTGACGGGCGCTTTCCTTGTCGCCGCTGAGAAACACCGACAGGCCCAGGCGCAGGTTGGCGATCAGTTGCTGATGCAACCCCGCCAGTTCCTCCAGGCCGTCCTCGGAGAACGAGCGCCGTTGCGAGGTCTTCTGCTGCTGCACCTTGCGCAGCATGCGTTCGATCAGGTCGCTGGCCAGTTTCAGGTTGATCGCCAGCTCGATGGTCTCCGCCCAGCGCCGACTGTCCTGCTCGCCAAGATCCTCGCGGGGCATTTGAGCCAGGTACAGCTTGATCGCGCTGTACAGCGCTTCGACGTCATCGGTCAGTCGGCGCATTTCCTGGGTGATGGCGGTCTGCTTGCCGCGCAGCACATCGAGCATCGCGTCGAGCATGTTGTCGATCAGATCGCCCATGCGCAGGGTCTCGCGGGCGGCGTTGGCCAGCGCCAGGCTCGGGGTGACCAGCGCTGTCGCATCGAGATGCCGCGGTTTGGCGGTGCCGTTGACCTCCGGGCGCACAGGCAGCAGCCAGGCGCACAGGCGTGCCATCGGCGAGACGCTGGGCAGCAGAATCAGGCAGCGCGCGGTGTTGTAGAGCAGGTGGAAACCGATGACCATTTCCTGCGGGCTGAAATCCAGACCGTCCATCCAGTGCACCAGCGGGTCAAGCACCGGGATGATCAGCAGCAGGCCGATCAGTTTGTACAGCAGGCTGCCCAGCGCCACTTGCCGCCCGGCGGCGTTCTGCATGCTGGTGCTCATGAACGCCAGCACGCCGCTGCCGATGTTGGCGCCGATCACCAGACCGATCGCCACCGGCAAGCTGATCACGCTGGCACCGGCCAGCGTCGCGGTCAGGAGCACGGCGGCGAGGCTGGAGTAGGAAATCATCGCGAACAACGCACCAACCAAGGCGTCGAGAAGGATGTCGCCGGTCAGCGAAGCAAAGATCACCTTCACCCCTTGGGCGTGGGTGATCGGCGCGGCAGCTTCGACGATCAGTTGCAGCGCGAGAATGATCAGCCCCAGACCGATGCTGACCCGGCCCATCTGCCCGAGCCGCGTCTGTTTGCGCGACAGAAAGAAAATCACCCCGAGAAAAATCAGCAGCGGCGACAGCCACGACAGGTCGAACGTCAGCACCCGCGCCATCAGCGCGGTACCGACGTCGGCGCCAAGCATGGTCGCCAGCGCCGGGGTCAGTGCCATCAGGCCCTGGCCGACGAAGGAGGTCACGAGCATGGCGGTGGCGTTGCTGCTCTGCACCATCGCGGTCACGACGATGCCGGCGACGAACGCGAGCCAGCGCCTGGACATGTTCTGGCCGATCACATGGCGCAGATTGGTGCCGTACACCCGCAGGATGCCGGTTCGGACGATGTGCGTGCCCCAGATCAACAGGGCCACGGCAGAAAGCAGATTGAGCAGGGTGAGCATGCAGACCCCCTGTAGTAGCAGCGCCCCAGAGGGGCAAGTTGACGGTACCGCGCGGTTTCTACGTTTTTGATACTTAAGCTGTAGTTGGCTAACGGACTGGGCGCCAGCATTGCACAGCTAAAGTGCGGATTGAAACAAAAGTGTCATGAAAACAGGTTCATCCACCCCCCGCGCAACCACCCCAAATCCCTGTGGGAGCTGGCTCGCCAGCGATGACGGCAGCACTGGCGACATTGATGTTGCCTGACACGCCTCTATCGCTGGCAAGCCAGCTCCCACAGGGTTTGTGTACGAGCTCAAAATCCGCTTGAACAAAAAAACCTGTGGGAGTCTGGCAAGCCAGCTCCCACAGGTTTTGTATTGCTATCGGATCAGCGGGTCACTGCCCCGGCACGTCCTTGCGCAGCTTCACCGGGTCCTGCTGCTTTTTCTTCCTGGCGATCGCGGTGCGCATCTTGATGTTGATCGCTTCCACCGCCAGCGAGAACGCCATGGCGAAGTAGACGTAGCCTTTTGGCACATGCACATCGAACGCTTCGGCGATCAGCACGGTGCCGACTACCAGCAGGAACGACAGCGCCAGCATCTTCAGCGACGGGTGCTTGTCGATGAACTCGCTGATCTTGCCCGAGGCCGCCATCATCACCAGCACCGCAACGACAATCGCCGCGACCATCACCGGCACATGGGAGACCATGCCGACGGCGGTGATCACCGAGTCCAGCGAGAACACGATGTCGATGATCGCGATCTGGATGATGGTGTAGAGGAAGTTGCCACCCTTGCCCGAAGGCTCGTCGCCGCTTTCGTCTTCGCCTTCGAGTGCGTGGTACATCTCTTGCGAGCTTTTCCACAGCAGAAACAGGCCACCGAAAAACAGGATCAGGTCGCGACCGGAAATGCCCTGACCGAACACCACGAACAGGTCGGCGGTGAGGCGCATGACCCAGGTGATCGACAGCAGCAACAGGATCCGCGTGATCATCGCCAGGCCCAGGCCGAAGATCCGCGTGCGCTGCTGCATGTGCTTGGGCATGCGGCTGACCAGGATCGAAATCATGATGATGTTATCGATGCCCAGAACGATTTCCAGGGCGGTCAGGGTAAAGAAGGCAACCCAGATTTCGGGGTTGGTCAGCCAATCCATGTGTATTCCTTTGAGCGAGTGTTAAACCAGGACGCCAGCAAGCAGCTGGCGTCCTGGTGAGTGAGTGCCGTTACAACGTGCTGAACAGCGGGAACGTCCCCAGCAGCAAGGCGGCCACCAGTATGCACAGGCAGACCAGCACTGCCCACTTCAGGGTGAAACGCTGGTGATCGCCGAATTCGATACCAGCCAGCGCCACCAGCAGGTAAGTCGATGGAACCAGCGGGCTGAGCAAGTGGACGGGCTGACCGACGATCGAGGCACGGGCCATTTCCACCGCGGTGATGCCGTAATGGCTGGCCGCTTCGGAGAGCACCGGCAACACGCCGTAGTAGAACGCGTCGTTCGACATGAAGAAGGTGAACGGCATGCTCACCAGCGCCGTGATCACCGCCAGGTACGGGCCGAGGAAGTCCGGAATCACTGCCAGCAGACTTTTCGACATGGCGTCGACCATGCCGGTTCCGGACAGGATACCGGTGAAGATACCCGCAGCGAAAATCAGACTGACCACCGACAGCACGCTGCCGGCGTGGGCCGCAACGCGGTCCTTCTGCATTTGCAGGCATGGGTAGTTGACGATCATCGCGATGCTGAACGCCACCATGAACAGCACCGGCAGCGGCAGCAGGCCGGCGATCAGGGTGCACATCAGGGCCAGGGTCAGCAGGCCGTTGAACCAGATCAGCTTCGGACGACGGGCATCGGGGAACTGCGAGACGCTGATTTCGCTGTGATCGATCTCGTCGCCGATCAGGTGCAGCTCGCCCAGACGCGCACGCTCACGTTTGCCGTAGAAGTAGGCAATGATCAGGATCGCCACCACACCGGCGGCCATCGCCGGGATCATCGGTACGAAGATGTCCGACGGGTCCACATGCAGCGCACTGGCGGCACGGGCGGTCGGGCCACCCCACGGGGTCATGTTCATCACGCCACCAGCGAGGATGATCAGACCGGCCATGATCCGCGGGCTCATGCCGATGCGGCTGTACAGCGGCAGCATGGCGGCCACGCAGATCATGTAAGTGGTCGCGCCGTCACCATCGAGGGAAACGACGAGCGCCAGCACGGCGGTACCGACCGAAACTTTCAACGGGTCGCCCTTGACCAGTTTGAGGATCTTGCGCACGGCCGGGTCGAACAAGCCGGAGTCGATCATCAGGGCGAAGTACAGAATGGCGAACATCAGCATCACGCCGGTCGGCGCAAGCTTGGTAATACCTTCGAGCATCATCGGGCCGATCTTCGGAGCGAAACCACCGAACAGGGCGAACAGGATCGGAATGATGATCAGGGCGATCAGCGCAGACAGGCGCTTGGTCATGATCAGGAACATGAACGTGATGACCATGGCGAAGCCAAGGAAAGTCAGCATGGGATTACTCCAGGCGTAGCGCGGCTAATTGAGTGAGCGGATCGGAAGGGATCAGCGCAGAACGGGAAGCACGAGACGTACGGGCGGAGTTTCAGCGAGAAGGCGGGCTACAGAGGACATCAGAATCACCATTGTTGTTGTTAATTGGGCCTGACATGCGAGCGATCACACGCGTTGGCCAACCGGTCTGTTGCCGGTAGTGGCGGCGATCCTAATCGGGCAACCTTTCAGCTACCTTTCGCTGACGAAAGCTTCAGGCGAATGGCCAACCGGCTGTCGGATGCGACTAGAGTCAATCATTTCGGGGACGGGAGGGCAGGGAAATGGAAGAAGTGCACAGTGGTGGCTGCCACTGCGGACACATCCGCTATCAGTTCAGCGGGCCATTGCAGGACATCGCCCACTGCCACTGCTCGATCTGCCGCAAGGTCAGCGGCGGAATCGTCACCACGTGGATCACGGTTCCGGCGGACAGCTTTCAGTGGCTGGCCGGGACGCCTTCGCGCTATGACTCGTCGAGCAGTTGCGCGCGGTATTTCTGTCCGCGTTGTGGCGCGCAGCTGGCGTTGGTGACGCAACTCAGTCCCGAGAGCATCGATGTGACCATCGCCACGCTGGATCACCCGGAGCAGGCGCCGGCCGAGCGGCATATCTGGACCGACAGCCAGTTGCCCTGGCTGCATCTGGATGAACATCTGCCGGGCGAGCCGCAAGAAACGCTCTGATTAAAAAACAGACAAATCCAGCGGCCGCATCGCGCCCATCCAGATCGCATGCTCGGTGTGATCGAGCAAGTCATCGCCGGTATCCGGGTGGAGGAACACCACCAGGCCCTTGCGATTGAGCGCCAGCCACGGCAACACCTCACCGATCAGCTCCGGGCCGAAAGCCAGTTGGCAGCTCCAGTCCGGGTGCGGGCCGACCGGGCGCTCATGGACGCGCCCCATCTTCAGAGGAAACAACTGCGCCGCCTGTTCACACAAGGCGCGCGCCTGATCGATGGTGCCGGCGTCGAAATAGACGTGGGCGTGATAGCCATTGATTGCTTGCATCGGAAAGCCTCTGAATCGGTTCGAACCCTCGGCGCAGGCTGCATGTCACACGCCATACAAGGGACAACAAAAAGGAATCAGCCATGAAAAATGCCGAAACCCCAATGGTCAAAGTGGTGCTCTATGGTGCCATGGCCAGCCTCGGCGGTGCATTGATGGCTGAATTGCTGCGCCGACAGCACGAAGTCATCGCAATTCTCGACGATCTGAATGTACTCGCGCCGCGTCCGGGACTGCGCACCAAAAGCGGCGATCTGTTTGACGCCGAGCGGGTAAAACAGAGCGTAGCGGGGAGCTCGGCGGTGATCTGCCTGCTGGATGCGCCGGGCCTGCCGTTCAACAGCGACCATGTAGAAAGATCCGTAGTGCTGGGGCCGGTAGAGCAGGTTTTAGCGGTCGATGCGTTGGTCGACGGCTTGCAGGCAGCCAACGTGTCGCGGCTGTTTCTGGTGGGCAATTTTGCCGTGCTCGACGAGCTGGAGTTGGACGACGGGCTGCAACGCCACGCCGCCGAAGAAATCCGCGAAGCCCTGCAAAGCAGCCCGCTGCAATGGACACTGGTGAATGCGCCGCACGGGGTCGCGGGGCTGACCATCGAGCATTTCAGTCAGGTGGGCGGCAATCTCGAGCCGGGGCTGGCAGAGCCGCTGGAACGGCTGAACCGCGTTGCGGTGGGTATTGCCGATGAGCTGCGGTTGAATCTGCATGTGGGGCAGCATGTGAATTTTGTAACGACGTCGGGTACGTAAAAAGATCGCAGCCTGCGGCAGCTCCTACAGAGAGTTGATTTTGATGTTCAAACCGCAATCGATGGCAATGCCACTCCGGCGAGGGACTCTGCGCTGCTGGCCTGTTCGGCCATCAACCAGTCGACAAACTGCTGAATCAACGCGCCCCGACGTTTGCGTTGCGGCAGCACCACGTAATAACCGAGGCGCGACAACGTGGTCTCGGCCACAGGCCGACAGAGCAAGCCTTGGGTCAGCAAGTTATCCACAAGGTGGCGCCAGCCAATGGCAACGCCCTGACCGCCAATCGCCGCTTGAATCAGCAGGGTGTAATTGTCGAAACGCAATTGCCCCGGTGCAGGCGGCGTGTTGATGCCCAGTTCGCGAAACAGACCGCTCCAGTCAAACCAGTTGCTGCTGTTCTCCCCGCGCAAGTGCAGCAATGGAAACTCCAGCAACGCCTGAGCAGGCAAGGGCAGGGTGCGGCCCTTGAGCAGTTGCGGGCTGCACACTGGAAACACTTCTTCGCTGAACAGCCAATGGCTCTCGCCCTGTTTGAATCGACCGTCACCAAACAGCACCGCGACATCGATGTCGGTACGCAGCATGTTGTGGTTGCGCTCGCTGGTGACCAGGCTTACATCGACGTTCGGGTTAGCTTCGTGGAAGCGGTGCAGCCGTGGCATCAGCCAGTAAGCGGCGAAGGCGAAATCGGTGGCGACCTGCAACACTTCATGTTGCTGCTGCGTGCTGATCGCGCTCAACCCTGCGTCGATATGCTGCAAACCGAGCTGAACCTGCTCGAACAGGATCGCCCCGCCCTCAGTCAATTCGATGCCGCGGTATATTCGGTCAAACAGCCGTGCTCCAAGCTGCTCTTCCAGACGCTTGATCTGTTGGCTGATCGCCGGTTGCGTGGTGCCCAGCTCCACCGCGGCGGCGGTAAAGCTGCGATGGCGCGCCGCCGCTTCGAAGGCGCGCAACAGGTCGAGGGACAGATTACCGAGGGCTTCATACATAAGCGGTGCTTATCCTAGTCATTGTCCGGCGCGGGCTTTACCGGACAGGGCATGGACTCCATGCTCGATCGCAGCAATGTCGCATAAATATTCACTATGGAATGCCGCGATCACATGAAGCGCAAGAACATTCTCTTCATCATGGCCGATCAAATGGCCGCGCCAATGTTGCCAATTTACGGCCCGTCGCCAATCAAATTGCCGAATCTTTCACGCCTCGCCGCCCAAGGCGTGGTGTTCGATGCCGCGTACTGCAACAGCCCGTTGTGCGCGCCGTCGCGCTTCACCCTGGTCAGCGGCCAGTTGCCGAGCAAGATCGGCGCTTACGACAACGCCGCCGATTTCCCCGCCGACATTCCGACCTACGCCCACTACCTGCGTCGCCTCGGCTACCGCACCGCGCTGTCGGGCAAGATGCATTTCTGCGGCCCGGATCAATTGCACGGTTATGAAGAACGCCTGACCAGCGACATCTACCCAGCCGACTACGGCTGGGCGGTGAACTGGGACGAGCCGGACGTGCGCCCGAGCTGGTATCACAACATGTCCTCGGTGTTGCAGGCGGGCCCGTGCGTGCGTACCAACCAGCTCGACTTCGACGAAGAGGTGGTGTTCAAGGCCCGGCAATACCTGTTCGACCACATTCGTGAGGACGGCGACCGGCCGTTCTGCCTGACCGTGTCGATGACCCACCCACACGACCCGTACACGATTCCCAAGGCGTTCTGGGATTTGTACGACGACGGTGACATCCCGTTGCCGAGCACCCCGGAGCAACATTCCCTCGATCCACACTCGCAGCGCCTGCTCAAGGTCTATGACCTGTGGGACAAGCCGCTGCCTGTGGATAAGATTCGCGATGCGCGCCGTGCGTACTTCGGCGCGTGCAGCTATATCGACGCCAACGTCGGCAAACTTCTGCAAACCCTCGAAGATACCGGGCTGATCGATGACACCATCATCGTGTTCTCCGGCGACCACGGTGACATGCTGGGAGAGAAGGGCCTCTGGTACAAAATGCACTGGTTCGAGATGGCCGCGCGGGTGCCGCTGTTGATCAGTGCGCCGGGGCAGTTCGCTGCCGGCCGGGTCAGCGCCGCGGTGTCCACTGCCGATCTGTTGCCGACCTTCGTCGAGCTGGCTGGCGGCACGCTGGAACCGGGCTTGCCGCTGGATGGCCGCTCGCTGCTGGCACATCTGCAAGGGCAGGGCGGGCATGACGAAGTGTTCGGCGAGTACATGGCCGAAGGCACGGTCAGCCCGCTGATGATGATCCGCCGTGGCGCCTACAAATTTATCTACAGTGAAAGCGACCCTTGCCTACTCTTCGATGTGCACAACGATCCGCGTGAGCTCGAAGAACTCAGCCAGTCGCCGCAAAATCGCCAGCTGTTCGACGATTTTCTCGCCGAAGCGCGGGCCAAGTGGGACATCCCGGCGATTCATCGCGAGGTGCTCGCCAGCCAGCGCCGCCGCCGTTTTGTTGCCGATGCCCTGACCATCGGCAAGCTGAAGAGCTGGGATCACCAGCCGCTGGTGGACGCCAGTCAGCAGTACATGCGCAACCACATCGACCTCGACGATCTGGAACGCAAGGCCCGTTATCCACAACCCTGCCAAAACCAATAATGTAAGGGGAAGTCCATGCGCAAGTTATCCACAGCACTGACGATTGGCCTGCTGGCCCTGGGCAGCGCTTCGGCATTTGCCGAGCAAAGCTGCGAAACGGTGAAGATGGCTGATCCTGGCTGGAGCGACATTGCCGCGACCAACGCCATCACCGGGTTTCTGCTGGACGGCATGGGCTACAAGGCCAAGGTCGACACCCTCGCAGTGCCGATCACCTTCGGCGGTTTAAAGGACGGTCAGGTGGATGTGTTCCTCGGCAACTGGATGCCGGCGCAGCAGGGCTTCTACGACAAGTTCGTCGCCAGCGGTGACGTCACGCAACTGGCGAAGAACCTCGACGGCACCGAGTTCACCCTGGCCGTGCCGGATTACGTGTGGGACGCGGGCGTGCATGACTTTGCCGACCTGAACAAATACGCCGACAAATTCGAGAACAAGATTTACGGCATCGGTTCCGGTGCACCCGCGAACATTTCGCTGCAGGAAATCATCAAGAAGAACGACTTCGACCTCGGCCAGTGGAAGCTGATCGAATCCAGCGAACAAGCGATGCTCGCCGAAGTGTCGCGGGCGGTGAAAAAGCAGAAATTCGTCACCTTCCTCGGCTGGACCCCGCACCCGATGAACGTGCAGCTGAAGATGCATTACCTCAAGGGCGGCGAGAAATACTTCGGCGACACCGGCAGCGTCTACACCCTGACCCGTAAAGGCTACGCCGAGGCCTGCCCGAATGTGGGCAAGTTGCTGACCAACCTGGCGTTCACCCAGGACATGGAAAACAGCATCATGGCCGAGGTGGTGAACAAGAAGGTCAGCAACGCCGATGCGGTGAAGGCGTGGATCAAGGCCAATCCGGCGGTGCTGGACAAGTGGCTGGAGGGGGTGAAGACCGTGGATGGCAAGGATGCGTTGCCTGCGGTCAAGGCCAAGCTCTGATCCAGCCCAACCAGCTTCTTGTGGTGAGGGGATTTATCCCCGATGGGCCGCAAAGCGGCCCTTAAATCTGAATTCACGGTATGTCAGATCTACCGCGACTAGTGGATTTCAGGACTGCTTCGCAGCCCATCGGGGATAAATCCCCTCACCACAATGACCGTACTGTCCTGTTAGGCTTTGCCTGAAAACCCCAACCGCGAGGACCCATGGCCCTGCCCAGTCGCCACTCACTTTTCCCCTTCCTGACCTGGCTACCGCGGCAAACCCGCGCCAGCGTCGGCCGGGATCTGATCGTTGGCCTCAGCGGCGCCATTCTCGCGTTGCCGCAGTCGATCGCCTACGCGCTGATCGCCGG
The DNA here is from genome assembly GCF_044753325.1 of Pseudomonas sp. NPDC088414. Classification (NCBI taxonomy): domain Bacteria; kingdom Pseudomonadati; phylum Pseudomonadota; class Gammaproteobacteria; order Pseudomonadales; family Pseudomonadaceae; genus Pseudomonas; species Pseudomonas sp. NPDC088414. Next base: position 91,969 of record NZ_JBIVMY010000019.1, read on the forward strand.
CCTGCCGCCGGAATACGGCCTCTATGCGGCGATCATCCCGGTGCTGATCGCCTGCCTGTGGGGGTCGTCGTGGCATCTGATCTGCGGCCCGACTGCAGCAATTTCGATTGTGCTGTATGCCAGCATCAGTCCCTTGGCCGTGCCGGCGTCACAGGACTACATCACGCTGATCCTGCTGCTCACCTTCCTCGCGGGGATTTTTCAGTGGCTGCTGGGGTTGCTGCGCTTCGGCGCTTTGGTGAATTTCGTCTCGCATTCGGTGGTGCTCGGTTTCACCCTCGGCGCGGCGGTGGTGATCGCCATTGGGCAATTGCCGAACCTGCTGGGGCTGGAGTTGCCGGCCAAAGCCACGGCGCTGGCGAGTCTGATGGACCTGCTGCAACACCTCAGGGCTGTGGATAAACCGTCGTTAGTTCTGGGCGTAGCCACGGTGGTGGTCGGCGTGGTGCTGAAACAACTGCTGCCGCGCTGGCCAACGCTGTTGATCACGTTGGTGCTGGCCAGCCTGCTGGCGTGGCTGTGGCCGGCGATGTTCGGCCATGTGCACCTGGTCAGTGCGTTTGTCGGTCGCCTGCCGCCGTTCAGTGGCTTGCCGCTGGATCTGGACTTGATCCTGCGTCTGCTGCCCAGTGCCGTGGCGGTAGGCATGCTCGGGCTGGTCACCAGCCTGTCGATCGCGCGCTCGATTTCGGCGCGCTCGCAGCAGTTGCTCGATGCCAATCAGGAAGTCCGCGCGCAGGGTTTATCCAATATCGTCGGGGCGTTCTTTTCCGGGTCGCTATCCGCCGGCTCGTTCACCCGTTCCGGCCTGAGTTACGAGGCGGGCGCCTGTTCGCCGCTGGCCGGGGTGTTTTCGGCGATCTGGGTCGCGCTGTTCGCGATTTTCGGCGCCGGGCTGATTTCACACATTCCGATTCCGGCGATGGCCGGGAGCATTCTGCTGATCGCCTGGGGCCTGGTGGATCATCGCGGGATTCGTTCGTTGCTGCGGGTCAGCCGCGCCGAGTTCGTGGTCATGGCGCTGACCTGCTTCGCCACGCTGCTGCTGGAATTGCAGACGGCGATTTATGCCGGGGTGCTGGCCTCGCTGTTCTTCTACCTCAAACGCACTTCGCAACCGCGGGTGCAGCATTGGCGCGACGGCGAGGAGGACGTGCTGCGGGTCGGCGGCTCGATCTTCTTCGGCGCCAGCCATTACCTGCAAGTGCGCCTGCAACGGCTGCACGGCGCGCGCGTGGTGATCGAGGCGCAGCAGATCAATTTCATCGACTACTCGGGAGTGGAGATGCTGCATCAGGAGGCGCGGCGCCTGCTGCGTCAGGATCGCAGCCTGACCCTGCGCCGGGCGCGACCGCAGGTGGTGGAGGAATTGAGGAAGCTGGAAGGCGCGGAGAAATGCCCGATCCGGTTTGAGGACTGACCTGCTGGCCATTCCAGACTTCTGTGGCGAGGGAGCTTGCTCCCGCTGGCTGCGCAGCAGCCCAAACCCAACTGCGGGCGCTTCGCACCCGAGCGGGAGCAAGCTCCCTCGCCACAAAGGCTCTTTTATTGCGCCAATTGGCGACGCAGCTCGGCCAGCACCGGCGCCGTATCCGGACGCACCCCGCGCCACAGGAAAAACGCCTCGGCCGCCTGCTCGGCCAGCATCCCCAGACCATCCATCGACACCGCCGCGCCATGCTCGCTGGCCCAGCGGCAGAACGCAGTCGGTTCCTTGCCGTACATCATGTCGTAGCACAGGGTCTGGCCCGGCTCGATCAAGCTCGCTGCAATCGGCGGCACGTCGCCGGTGAGGCTGGCGGAGGTGGCGTTGATGATCACGTCCACCGGCTCCTGCAACCAATCGAAACCGCTGGCCGACACCGGCCCCAGATCACAGAACAACTCGGCCAGCAGCTCGGCCTTGTCCACCGTGCGGTTGGCGATGATCACCGACGCCGGCTTCTCGGCCAGCAACGGCTCCAGCGCGCCACGCACCGCGCCGCCGGCGCCAAGCAGCAGAATGCGTTTGCCGGTCAGGCTGAACCCGGCATTCACCGTCAGGTCACGCACCAACCCGGCGCCGTCGGTGTTGTCGCCGAGCAATGAGCTGTCGGCCAGTTTGCTCAAGGTGTTCACCGCACCGGCCCGCTGTGCCCGGGCGGTCAGGCTGTTCGCCAGGCGATAGGCTTCTTCCTTGAACGGCACAGTGACATTGGCGCCGCGACCGTCCTGGAAGAACGCCATGGCGCAGGCGCTGAAGTCGTCAAGCGGCGCCAGCAAGGTGCTGTAGTCGAGGCGCTGACCGGTCTGCTCGGCGAACAGTTTATGAATCATCGGCGACTTGCTGTGGCCGATCGGGTTACCGAAAACGACGTAACGATCCATCAGCAGTCCTCAGGCCTGAGCCAGCCAGTCACGGTCTTGCAGGAAGTAGTCGGTCAGGCGCGCTTCTTCGCTGCCGGGCTCGGCTTTGAAGTCATAGGCCCAGCGCACTTGCGGCGGCAACGACATGAGGATCGACTCGGTACGCCCGCCCGATTGCAGGCCGAACAGGGTGCCACGGTCGTAGACCAGGTTGAACTCGACGTAGCGGCCACGGCGGAATTCCTGAAATTCACGCTGTTTGGCGGTGAACGCCTCGTGCTTGCGGCGTTGCACGATCGGCAGGTAAGCGTCGATGTAGGCGTCGCCGATGGCACGCATGAAGGCGAAACTGGTGTCGAAGTCCCACTCGTTCAGGTCATCGAAAAACAGCCCGCCAATACCGCGCGGTTCGTGGCGATGCTTGATGTGGAAATAGGTGTCGCACCACGCTTTGTAACGCGGATAGACGTCCGCACCGAACGGCGCGCAGGCCTGCTCGGCGACGCGGTGCCAGTGGATGCAGTCTTCTTCGTTGCCGTAATACGGGGTCAGGTCGAAGCCACCGCCGAACCACCAGACCGGCTCTTCACCTTCCTTTTCGGCGATGAAAAAGCGCACGTTGGCGTGGGACGTCGGCACATGCGGGTTGTGCGGATGAATCACCAGCGACACGCCGAGGGCTTCAAAGCCACGACCGGCCAGTTCCGGACGGTGGGCACTGGCCGACGGCGGCAGACCACTGCCGAATACGTGGGAAAAGTTGACGCCGCCCTTTTCGATCACCGTACCGTTCTCGATTACGCGGGTACGACCGCCACCACCGGCAGGCCGGCTCCAGGCGTCTTCGACGAAGCGCGTGCCGCCATCCTCGGTTTCCAGCGCGGCGCAGATGCGGTCTTGCAAGTCGAGCAGATAGGCCTTTACGGCATCGGTGCGGGTCGTCATGGCTTCACCTTGAATCGGGCATAACTACGCGGGCGCCCCGCAGGCAGGGGGCGGCGCAAATGGGCGCGTAGCATAACACCGCAAACCTGCGCGCCGCAGTTGACGAAGATCAAGCAGGGGAGTTGGATAGGGGGCTTACAAACGACCCAAGGAGAGCAGGCAGATGGCAAAGCGTATCCAGTTCCGCGCCCACGGCGGTCCCGAAGTACTCGAGTTTGTTGACTACGAACCCGCCGCGCCCGGCCCGAATCAGGTGCGGGTGGCGAACAAGGCGATCGGCCTGAACTTCATCGACACCTATTTCCGCAGCGGTCTGTATGCCCCGCCAGCCTTGCCGTCCGGCCTCGGCGCGGAAGGCGCCGGTATCGTCGATGCGGTGGGCAGCGACGTTACCCGGTTCAAGGTTGGTGATCGCGTGGCATATGGCAGCGGCCCGCTGGGTGCCTACAGCCAGTTGCACGTGCTGCCCGAAGCCAATCTGGTAAAACTGCCGGACGAGATCAGTTTCGAGACCGCAGCCGGGGTCATGCTCAAGGGCCTCACTGTGCAGTACCTGCTGCGCCAGACTTATGAACTCAAGGGTGGCGAAACCATTCTGTTCCACGCCGCTGCAGGGGGTGTCGGTTCGCTGGCCTGCCAATGGGCCAAGGCGCTGGACGTCAAGCTGATCGGCACGGTCAGTTCGAAGGAGAAAGCCGAACTGGCCAAGGCCAACGGCGCCTGGGCAACCATCGATTACAGCCACGAAAACGTGGCAGAGCGGGTGCTGGAGCTGACCGACGGCAAGAAAGTCCCGGTGGTGTATGACGGCGTCGGCAAGGACACCTGGCTGACCTCGCTCGATAGCGTTTCGCCGCGTGGGCTGGTGGTGAGTTTCGGCAACGCCTCCGGTGCGGTGGACGGGGTGAATCTGGGAATTCTCTCAGCCAAGGGCTCGCTGTACGTAACTCGACCAACCCTGGCGACCTACGCCAACAACGCCGAGAACCTGCAGCGCATGGCTGACGAGCTGTTCGAGATGATCATCAGCGGCAAGCTCAAGGTAGACATCAGCCAGCGCTATCCACTGGCTGATGCGGCGAAGGCGCAGACCGAATTGTCGGCCCGGCGTACCACCGGCTCGACCATTCTTTTGCCCTGACAAACCTTCGACGTCTTGCCAGTCAGGGTTGCAAACCCACGGCTGGCAAGTCAGTTCGAACGCGTTCAGCACCTCGGCAGATGACACTCCAACGGTTTTTGCACCACGTGGCCAACCGCCGGATCAGGCTGCTGGACCGCCGCGAGGATTTGTCGCCACTCGGCTGACAACACCCAGTAATCGCCACGTGCGCACTGGTCGATATGCAGGGCATTGGAAGCGATCGGCATCAGGCCGAAGCGCTGGTAGAAGCGCAGCTGTTGCGATCTGCACAACGCGGTTACCCCGTTATAACCGCGTTTAATGGCCCACTCGGTAGCGGCCGCCAGCAGACCGTTGACCGCGATGGGCAACTGATTGGGCGTGTACGACATCAATCGACTGAATTCGACATGGCGCGACAGCGCTACTGTGGGAGAAACGTGTTGCTGCGCCAGCGATACCCACTCGAACGGTGCCGGAGTCGCTCTCAATACCGCCAACAGTTGATCGTGCCGATACAGCAGGAAATGGGTACTGCGCGACTTTATCGCCAGTCTGGTTTCGAGCATCCGCGCCCGTGAAGTCAGCATGTAATGCTGCAACCGAAGCCGAAATTGCCGATCGATAAACCGGTCGAACTCCTGAGTATCCGCCCCTGCCTCAAGCATCACGATGCGACAACCCTCATGGTGACTCTTCAACGTCACCTGAAGCGCCTGCAGGTAATCCGTGAGTTGCAAATTGGTAGTGTCCATTCTTTCTCCGCAGACCTTAACTTATCGAAGTGTTTCGAGTGCAGGGAAAGGATGGTTGCTTTTGCCGATTCCGCCACGCCAGAAAGTCTGATAATCAAGTGGGAAAAGCCAATGAATCCGGGGACTTGGCGACTTTTCCGACACAGAGACTGGCGTCATTGCAGGATAAATCGCTGGCGCGCGTAGTCCTCCTCACCATCAAGGCGAGGAAGACTCGGTAAAGGTTTTCGACGCAGGATCAGTCGGGACGAATGACCTTGCCGGTTGCCAGATCGCGGATCACGCTGGGGTTCTTGCGCCCGCCCAGTTGCCCGCCAAGGATCAGGTCGATCTGCCCACGGAAATACTGCTCGACACGCAACCGCGTGCGCGCCGCCGGCCGCCCCTGCGGGTTGGCCGAGGTCGAGATCAGCGGCCCGACCATCGAGCACAGATCCCGCACCTGCGGGTGATCGCTGACCCGCAGCGCCACCGTGTCATGTACGCCCGTCACCCATTCCGGCAACAGGTTCTGATGCGGCACCAGCCAGGTATTCGGCCCCGGCCACGTGCTGGCCATGCGGTCGATCCACTCTTGCGGGAAGTCTTCGAACAGGAAATCGAACTGGCGGATGTTGTCGGCGACCAGGATCAGGCCCTTGTCTACCGAACGGTTCTTGATCGCCAGCAGCCGATCCACTGCCTCTTCGTTCCACGGGTCGCAACCCAGCCCCCAGACGGCTTCGGTTGGATAGGCAATCACCGCCCCGGCGCGAATCTCTCGTGCGGCTTGTTGCACACGCCAACTGTTGACCATGAAAAAACTCTCCGCAAACAGGTTTTGCGCAGTTTACCGATCTTCCCTGTAAAACCTAGCGTGTCCTCGCCAGCCAGCGACCGTTTTCGCACACTGCGCGGCCGTCCATTTCCAGTTCGGTGAGCGCGACCAGCACTTTGGGCAACGCCCAGCCGCTGCTCTCGACCAAGGCTTCGCTGGTGTGCGGTGCGGCGTGCAGCAGATCAAGCAAGGGATGCGCGGCATCCGGCGGGTCTGTGGCTAACGGTAAATGCTGCCAGCCGCGCAAGGCTTCGAGAATGTGTTCGATGGTTTCCACCAGCACCGCACCGTCGCGGATCAACTGATGGCAGCCACGTGCTCCGGGGTGATGGATCGAACCGGGAATCGCATACACCTCGCGACCCTGTTCCGCCGCCAGCCGGGCGGTGATCAGTGAACCGCTGGCGACACTCGCCTCGACCACCAGCACGCCAAGGGACAAACCGCTGATGATCCGGTTGCGTCGCGGGAAGTTGCTGGCCGTCGGCCCGGCGTCCAGTGGAAACTCCGAAAGCACCGCACTGCCGGAGGCGATCATGGCATCGGCCAAGCGCCGATTGCGCTGTGGATAAAAATTTTCCAGGCCAGTGCCGAGTACGCCAACGGTTTGCCCGCCGACGTCCAGCGCTGCTTGATGGGCCGCCGCATCGATGCCTAGCGCCAAGCCACTGGTGATGACAAAACCGGCCCCGGCGAGGCTGCGGGAAAACGCTGCGGCGGTGTCCATTCCCGGACGCGAAGCACGGCGACTGCCGACCATCGCCAACTGTGGTTTTTCCAGAATCATCGGGTCGCCGGCCACGAACAACAGCGGTGGCGGGTCGGGAATCTGCGCCAGCAGCGCGGGGTAATCCGCTTGATCCCACATCAGCAAATGCTGCTGCGGGTGCTCTAGCCAGCGCATCGCATGGCTGGCGCCATCGCGCACTTCGGGGCTGCGCCGCGCCTCGGCCGATGCCGCCGGCAATCCCAGCGCACGCCAGGCACTGGCCGGGGCACTGATGGCTTTGGACGCCGAGCCGAAGGCTTCGAGCAATTTGGCAAAACGTTTCGGGCCGATTTCCGGCAAGCGGTGCAGGCGCAACCGCGCTTCCAGTTCCGCAGGGGAAACCGGCGTACAGGCAGACAGCATTGTGGATCATCCTTGATCGTTACAAGTCCCGAACCATTCGGAACAAGCTGTGGATAACTCTGTTGGTAACTTGTTAAGCCTGCTAAGGATTTCGCACCTTGTCGAGCACCGCCAGCGAGCGCGACGCATTGAGGACGAGGCCGTAACTGAGTTTGTCGTAAGTGCGGAACACCATCAGCAACCCGGCCCGTTCGTCAGGAATTTTCAGCGGCTGCCCGGTGATCCGGTCGCGCACGGTTTCCCCGGTCTTCATCACCACCAGCACGTTGCCTTCAGCGAGGCCGTCGCGCTTGCCTTTGTTCAGGGTGACCACGTCCATTACGCCGATCTGCGTGACGCCGCGCGGCACGTCGATGATCAGGCCGTTGATGGTGCTGGCCGGGGCGCTGGGCATGAAGGTCGAGTTGATCGAACGCTCTTCGCCGCTGAACAAACGATCGCCGAGGCGTACTTCCTGGGTGGTGCGTTGCAGGGCGAGGGTGGCGACGTCGCCTTCGGTGGCGACGATTTCACCGCCGCCGATGTCGTCGGCGTTGATCCCCAGGAATTCCTTGGTCTGCGGGTCGGTGTAGACCTTGCCCTGGCGGAAGATGCCGTACACCGGTTGATTCGGGTCGAAGTGGCCGCGAGCGAAGATCCGGTCGCCGGTGCCGCTGAGCACACGCTCGGCATCGCCGGCGACGATGTACGGCGCCTTGTCGAAGTCCTCGACCTTGTCGACGATGCGATTGCTCAGCAGGAAACTGTTGATCGACTTCAGCGGAATGCTCGGAATCGCCTCGGCCACCGGGCTGGTACGGATGCGTGGCGACAGCTTGATGGTGCCCCGTGACTCGCCGCGATTGAGGGTCAGTTGCGGCTGGCCGTTGACGTAACTGAGCGTCAGCGTGTCACCGGGGTAGATCAGGTTGGGGTTTTCAATTTGCGGATTGGCCCGCCACAGCTGTGGCCATTGCCAGGGCTCGCGCAGGTATTTGCCGGAAATGTCCCAGAGTGTGTCCCCTGAAACCACCGTGTATTGCTGTGGAAAACCATCCCTGAGTTGCACTTGCCCTTGCGCAGCCGTGGCCGAAGCCAGAAGCAGCAGGGCGAGTAGTGTTTTCCTCATGCAGCGAATCCCTTTATCATGTGCGTTCGCGTGAACCGTCAGAGCCCCCGTGGCTCGCTGGTGCAAATTGCATTGGCTACGCTTCACAACGGTAGCCTGCATCTTCGGACCTGCCAGGCCATCGACCCGACTTTACTCAATACGTGCAGCAATCAGCCTATGGCCATTTTAAACATCCTCGAATTCCCGGACCCGCGTCTGCGTACTATCGCCAAGCCTGTGGCTGTAGTGGACGACGAAGTGCGTCAGTTGGTCGATGACATGTTTGAAACAATGTATGAAGCGCCGGGCATCGGCCTTGCCGCGACCCAGGTCAACGTGCACAAACGTATCGTCGTGATGGACCTTTCCGAAGACCGCACCGAACCCCGGGTGTTCATCAACCCCGAGTTCGAATCGCTGACCGACGAGATGGATCAGTATCAGGAAGGCTGCCTGTCGGTGCCGGGTTTCTACGAAAACGTCGACCGCCCGCAGAAGGTCAAGATCAAGGCGCTGGACCGCGATGGCCAGCCTTACGAACTGATCGCCGAAGGCCTGCTCGCGGTGTGCATCCAGCACGAATGCGATCACCTCAACGGCAAGTTGTTCGTCGATTACCTGTCCACGCTCAAACGCGACCGGATCAAGAAGAAACTGGAAAAGCTCCACCGCCAGAACGCTTGATGCCCCTCTTCAAAGGCTTGCTGCGGCAAGCCTTTTTCTTTTTATGAGATTCCCTTCATGACTGAGCCACTGCGCATCGTTTTTGCCGGCACCCCCGAGTTCGCCGCCGAACACCTCAAGGCCCTGCTGAACAGCCCTTACGAGATCGTTGCGGTCTACACCCAACCGGATCGTCCGGCCGGTCGCGGGCAAAAACTGATGCCGAGCCCGGTCAAACAGTTGGCCCTGGAAAATAATATCCAGGTGTTGCAGCCGCCGACCCTGCGCAACGCTGATGCTCAGGCTGAACTCGCCGCATTGAAGCCGGATTTGATGGTGGTGGTCGCCTACGGCCTGATTCTGCCGCAAGCGGTGCTCGATATTCCGCGTCTGGGCTGCATCAACAGTCACGCCTCCTTGCTGCCACGCTGGCGCGGTGCGGCGCCGATCCAGCGCGCCGTGGAACACGGTGACGCCGAAAGCGGCGTGACCGTGATGCGCATGGAAGCCGGCCTCGATACCGGGCCGATGCTGCTCAAGGTCGTGACCCCGATCAGCGCCGCCGACACCGGTGGCACGCTGCACGACCGCCTCGCCGAAATGGGCCCGCCCGCCGTGGTTCAGGCAATTGCCGGCCTGGCCGCCGGGACCCTCGAAGGCGAAGTGCAGAACGACGAGCTCGCCACCTACGCCCACAAACTCAACAAGGACGAAGCACGCCTCGACTGGCGCCGTCCGGCGGTTGAGCTGGAGCGTCTGGTCCGTGCGTTCAATCCATGGCCGATTACCCACAGCACCCTCAATGGTGAAGCGCTGAAAGTGCTGGCCGCAACGCTGGCTGACGGCAAAGGCGCACCGGGTGAAATCCTCAGCGCCAGCAAGGACGGTCTGATCGTCGCCTGCGGTGAGCAGGCACTGTGCCTGACCCGTATGCAACTGCCCGGCGGCAAGGCGCTGAACTTCAGCGACCTGTTCAACAGCCGCCGCGAGAAATTCGCCGTCGGCACCGTGCTCGGCGCCGTGGTGGACGCGCAATGAACCCGCGTCTGGCCGCCGCCAAGGCACTCGCCGCCGTGCTCAGCGGCAAGGCGTCGCTCAACAGTTCCCTGCCGACGCAACTGGACAAGGTCGAAGACCGCGATCGCGGCTTCACCCAGGATCTGGCGTTCGGCACCGCGCGCTGGCAGCCACGGCTGTCGGCATTGGCGGAAAAGCTGTTGCAGAAACCGTTCAAGGCTGCCGACGCCGATGTCGAGGCGCTGCTGCTGGTCGGTCTCTATCAACTGCTCTACACCCGCGTACCGCCGCACGCGGCCATCGGCGAAACCGTCGGTTGCGCCGATAAGCTGAAAAAGCCCTGGGCCAAAGGTTTGCTCAACGCCGTGCTGCGCAACGCCCAGCGTGAAAGCGAGACGATTTTCGCCGAGCTTGAGCGCGATCCGGTGGTGCGCACCGCCCACCCGCGCTGGCTGCAAAAATCCCTGAAAGCTTTCTGGCCGGAACAATGGGAAGCGATCTGCGCCGCGAATAACGCCCATCCGCCGATGATCCTGCGGGTCAACCGCCGTCATCACAGCCGCGACGCCTACCTCGGTTTGCTTAGCAACGCCGGCATCGCTGCCACGCCGTGTGTTTACAGCCGCGACGGCATCGTCCTCGAAGCCGCCACCGACGTGCGCAGCCTGCCGGGTTTTGCCGAAGGCTGGATCAGCGTGCAGGACGAAGCGGCGCAACTGGCCGCCGACCTGCTCGATCTGGCTCCGGGTCAGCGAGTGCTCGACGCCTGCTGCGCCCCTGGCGGCAAGACCTGCCACATCCTTGAAGCCGAACCGGCGCTGGCCGGCGTGGTGGCGGTGGATCTGGAAGCCAAGCGTCTGGTGCGGGTAAAGGAGAACCTTGCGCGGCTGGGCCTGAGCGCCGAACTGATCGCCGCCGACGGCCGCGATACCGCCGCGTGGTGGGACGGCAAGCCGTTCCAGCGCATCCTGCTCGACGCGCCATGCTCGGCAACCGGGGTAATCCGCCGCCACCCGGACATCAAGCTGACCCGTCAGGCCGACGACATCGCCGCCCTCGCGCAACTGCAAGGCGAACTGCTTGACGCCCTGTGGAAAACCCTTGAAGTCGGCGGCATCCTGCTCTACGCCACCTGCTCGACCCTGCCCACCGAGAACACCGAAGTCATTGCCGCGTTCCTTGAGCGCACGCCCGGTGCCCGCGAGCTGGATCTGGCCACCACGGCCGGGATCAAACAGCCCCATGGTCGCCAATTGCTGGCCCAGCAGGGCGGGCATGACGGGTTCTACTACGCCAAGCTGATCAAGATCGCTGCCGCGTGCGGCTAAACGGATTCAATGGAGTGACTGGATGAAAATCATCATCCTCGGTGCGGGGCAGGTCGGCGGTTCGCTGGCTGAACACCTGGCGAGCGAAGCCAACGACATCACCGTGGTCGACACCGACGGCGAACGCCTGCGCGACCTCGGCGACCGTCTCGACATCCGCACCATTCAGGGCCGCGGCTCGCTGCCGTCGGTGCTGCGTCAGGCTGGCGCCGACGATGCCGACATGCTGGTGGCGGTGACCAACAGTGACGAGACCAACATGGTCGCCTGTCAGGTCGCGCACACCCTGTTTCACACCCCGACCAAGATCGCCCGGGTGCGCGAAGCGTCCTACCTCAATCGCGAAGAACAGCTGTTCCAGAACGAAGCGATTCCGGTCGACGTGCTGATCAGCCCCGAGCAGGTGGTGACCAACTACATCAAGCGCCTGATCCAGCATCCGGGCGCGCTGCAAGTGATCGACTTCGCCGAAGGCCAGGCGCAACTGGTGGCGGTGCGCGCCTATTACGGCGGGCCGCTGGTGGGTCAGCAACTGCGCCAGTTGCGCGAACACATGCCGAATGTCGAAACCCGCGTGGCCGCGATTTTCCGCCGCGACCGGCCGATCCTGCCCCAGGGCGATACGGTGATCGAGGCTGACGACGAAGTCTTCTTCATCGCCGCCCGTGAGAATATTCGCGCAGTGATGAGCGAAATGCGCCGTCTCGACGAAACCTACAAACGTATCGTGATTGCCGGTGGCGGGCAGATCGGTGAGCGCCTGGCCGAGGCCATCGAAAGCCGTTATCAGGTGAAGATCATCGAGATGAACCCGGCACGCTGCCGCTATCTTTCCGACACCCTCGACAGCACCGTGGTGCTGCAGGGCAGCGCCTCGGACCGTGATCTGCTGCTGGAAGAGAACATTGCCGACGCCGACATCTTCCTCGCGCTGACCAACGATGACGAAGCCAACATCATGTCGTCGCTGCTGGCCAAGCGTCTGGGCGCGAAGAAGGTGATGACGATCATCAACAACCCGGCTTACGTCGATCTGATCCAGGGCGGCGACATCGACATTGCCATCAGCCCGCAACTGGCGACCATCGGCACCTTGCTCGCTCACGTACGGCGTGGCGATATCGTCAGCGTGCACTCACTGCGCCGGGGCGCGGCGGAGGCCATCGAGGCGATTGCCCACGGTGATGCGAAGTCGAGCAAGGTCATCGGCCGGCCGATCGAGAAAATCGGCCTGCCACCGGGCAGCACGATTGGCGCGGTCATCCGTAACGAAGAAGTGATCATCGCCCACGACGATACGGTGATCGAAACCGGCGACCATGTGATTCTGTTCCTTGTGGATAAAAAGCATATCCGTGATGTTGAGAAGCTGTTTCATGTGGGTCTCAGCTTTTTCTGATCCTGAATGAGCGGTGCCTTCATTGGCCCCATCGCTGGCAAGCCAGCTCCCACAGGTTTTTCGGTTGTTCACAAATGTGATGTGCACCCGAGATCCTTGTGGGAGCTGGCTTGCCAGCGATGGCGGCACCGCAGATCTTTCTGACGCACTAGAAAAGGACTCCACCAATGCTCGAATCCCTGGAAAAAATGCTCGCCAAGGGTGTGGATAACTCACTGCTGCGCTTCGGTCTGGGCAAGGGTTATCTGGATCTGGGGGAGAACGCCAAGGCCGCCGAGCATTTCCAGCGCTGTGTCGGCTTTGACCCGAAGTACTCGGCAGCGTGGAAGCTATTGGGCAAGGCGCAACTGGCATTGGGCGAACATGCCGCCGCCCGGCAAGCGTGGGAACAGGGACTGGAGGCCGCCCGCGCCCATGGCGACAAGCAGGCTGAAAAGGAAATGACGGTGTTTCTGAAGAAGCTCGACCGTCAGGCGCAATAAGCTAGAGATAACGCAGGCCGATGCCCTCGGCATCTACCGTCACCACTTCCATCCGCACCCGTGGCGCGGCGGTGGGTAAATCCTGGACCTGGCCATAAATCACCGCACCCTTGGGCAATGACGCCAGGCGCGGATGCTGCACATACACGCCGGTGGCCGAGAGGTTGCGCGTCTGCCCCAGACATTCGCCGAAGCTGTCGTGGGTGATCTTGATGCGGAAGGATTTGCGTTGTTCGGACATCTTTGTGCGCCCTTGAGTGAACGAGGTTGTGGATAAGCCGGAGAGCAAGATCAAAAGATCACAGCCTTCGGCAGTTCCTACAGGTTATCCACAGAGTGTGCCAACTTGCTCAGTACCAGCGCGCTTCGCCCGGTGGACGTTTTTTGAAGCGTTTCATGCTCCACATGTATTGGCTTGGATAGGCGGCAACGTAGCGTTCGACCACTTTGCTCATGGCCGCGCAGGATTCCTCGGTATCGGTGCTGTACATGGCCTCGGGTGCCGCTTCGAGGATCACTTTGTAGCCCGAACCGTCCGGCAGGCGCAGGGCATGCAGGAACACCCCGACCGCTTTGCCGCCGGCGAGCATGTTCGGCACGAATTTGCTGGTCAGTGCCTGAGTGGCGAAGAACGGCACGAAGATCCCGGCGGATTCGGCCGGTTCCGGGTCAGCGGGAATGCCGACTGCACCACCTTTGCGCACTTCCTTGATGACGCTGAGAATGCCTTCCTTGGTGGAAGCGGCGACCTTGTTGCCCAGTTGCACGCGCTGCTTGCGCAGCAACTCATCCACAGCCTTGAGCTTCGGCGGGCGGTAGAAAATGATCGGTTTGCACTGGCTGCAATAGAAGTGGTTGAGCACTTCCCAGTTGCCCAGGTGACTGGTGATGCCGACCACGCCTTTGCCCGAGGCCAGCGCCTCCTTGAGGATGTCCAGGCCTTCGACTTCGCGCACCAGATCGATCGAGCGCTGCGCCGGCCAGATCCAGGCGCAGGCGCTTTCGGTGAGGGATTTGCCGATGTCTTTCAGACTCTGGCCGACCAGACGCTCACGTTCAGCCGGGTCCATCTGTGGAAAACATTTGGCAAGGTTGATCCGCACCACGTCGCGGGAGCGGTTGGGGGTTTTCCACATGATCCAGCCGATCGCCGAACCCACGGCCTGCACGGCCCGCCATGGCAGCAGGGCAAACAGCCGCAGAGCGCCTACCAGCAAGGCGCCTTTAAACTTTTCCACAGGTCACTCCTGATCTTGTGCGGTGCGCGAGGCGGCCATTCTAACCGCCGTTGGCGAGCTGCGCGTAGCGGTCACAGTCCTGAGTGTGATCCATGACCATGCCCGAGGCCTGCATCAGTGCGTAGCAAATGGTCGGGCCGACGAAGGTGAAACCGGCCTTTTTCAGGGCCTTGCTCATCGCCAGCGCTTCGGGAGTGATCGCCGGGACTTCGCTGCGGTCCTTGAAATGGTTGATGATCGGTTGGCCGCCGACGAACGACCAGAGGAAGGTCACCGGGTCTTCCAGCGCCAGCCAGGCCTGGGCATTGCGCCGGGCGGCATTGAGTTTGAGGCGGTTGCGGATGATGCCGGGATCGAGCATCAGTTCGTCGATTTCGGCGTCGCTCATCTGCGCCACACGCTGCACGTCGAAGCCGTACAACACCTCGCGGTAGCGCTCGCGTTTGCGCAGCACGGTGATCCAAGACAGCCCGGCCTGGAACCCTTCGAGCAAAAGCAACTCGAACAAACCCTGCGCATCGCGTAGCGGCGTGCCCCACTCCTGATCGTGATAAGCCATGTACAGCGGATCTTCGGTACACCAAAAGCAGCGTGGCATAAGGCTCCAGGGGGCGTGCGCAGCAACGAATCGGGTATACTCCCGCTCTTTAAATCGCAGCCCAAGAAACAGGTGAATTTCGTGAGCCAGCCTACGCCAGCCGTGCGTACCTTCCAAGACTTGATCCTCGCGCTCCAGCAATACTGGGCCGAGCAAGGTTGTGTGGTACTTCAG
>NZ_JBIVMY010000020.1:0-40115 GCF_044753325.1 Pseudomonas sp. NPDC088414
GTCGTTGTTCGAGCACGTGCTGAGCCAGACTACTCTGCCACAAGCCAAAGAACTGCGCCGCGTTGCCGAGCCGCTGATCACTCTGGCCAAGACAGACAGCCTGGCTAACCGCCGTCTGGCTTTCGACCGTACTCGTTCGAAAGCTATCGGTGGTAAGCTCTTCAACGACCTGGGCAAGCGTTACGCTACCCGTGAGGGTGGCTACCTGCGCATCCTCAAGTGCGGTTTCCGCGCTGGCGACAACGCGCCTATGGCGTACGTCGAGTTGGTTGATCGTGCTACTGCTGGCGAAGCTGTATCCGCCGAGTAAGACGTCAGTCTGAAACAAAAAACCGGGCCTAGTGCCCGGTTTTTTGTGCCCGCAGGAAACGCGCTGTTCGTACAAGCTTCTGACATTGTTCTGTTGTCACTATGTGCCGGGACGCATAATTAGTAATTATCTATCGGTGACTACAAGTTAATGAATTTGTAGGTGTCACATCGATGATCAATACTTCCCAGCAAGCCGATTAGCCGGCAGTTTCAAGACTGACAGAGGAAGAAGACCGCATGAGCCAGATCAAAACGCTTACGACCGCCAGTGGCGCACCTGTCGCTGATAACCAGAATTCTCGCTCCGCCGGCCCTCGTGGCCCGCTGCTGCTCGACGATTTTCATCTGATCGAGAAGCTTGCCCATTTCAACCGTGAAAACATTCCTGAGCGCCGTGTGCACGCCAAAGGCTCGGGTGCTTACGGTACGTTCACCGTGACCCGCGATATCACCGAGTACACCAGCGCCAAACTGTTTGAGGCCGTCGGCAAACAAACCCCGACGTTCCTGCGCTTCTCCACTGTAGGCGGTGAACGTGGCTCGGCTGACACCGAACGTGATCCACGTGGTTTCGCCCTCAAGTTCTACACCGAAGAAGGCAACTGGGACATCGTTGGCAACAACACCCCTGTGTTCTTCATTCGTGATCCGCTGAAGTTTCCCGACTTTATCCACACCCAGAAACGTCTGCCGCAGAGCAACCTGAAAAGCGCGCAAATGATGTGGG
Organism: Pseudomonas sp. NPDC088414; assembly: GCF_044753325.1. Lineage (NCBI taxonomy): Bacteria > Pseudomonadati > Pseudomonadota > Gammaproteobacteria > Pseudomonadales > Pseudomonadaceae > Pseudomonas > Pseudomonas sp. NPDC088414. The sequence continues at coordinate 1,040 of NZ_JBIVMY010000020.1, forward strand.
ACTTCTGGTCGCATTCGCCTGAAGCGCTGCACCAGGTGACCATCTTGTTTTCGGATCGCGGCATCCCTGACGGCTATCGTCACATGCACGGCTTTGGCAGCCACACCTACAGCCTGATCAACGCACAAGGCGAGCGTCACTGGGTGAAATGGCACTACAAGACCCAGCAAGGGATCAAGAACCTCGCGCCGGCCGACGCTGCACGTCTGGCGGGCACCGATCCGGATTACGCCCAGCGTGACCTGTTCGAGGCGATTGAGCGTGGCGATTTCCCGAAATGGCGCGTATGCATTCAGATCATGACCGAGGCTCAGGCTGCAGCGCACTACGAGAACCCGTTCGACGTGACCAAGACCTGGTCGCAAAAGGAGTTTCCGCTGATCGAAGTCGGCGAACTGGAGCTGAACCGCAACCCCCTGAACTACTTTGCCGAGGTCGAGCAAGCCGCATTCGGTCCGAGCAACATGGTGCCAGGTGTCGGTCTGTCGCCGGATCGCATGCTGCAAGGCCGTGTATTCGCCTACGCCGATGCCCACCGCTACCGTGTCGGCACGAACCACCAGCAATTACCGGTGAATGCCCCACGCAGCCCGGTGAACACTTACCAGCGCGACGGTTCGATGGCCTTCGGCAGCAATGGTGGTGCAGCACCTAACTACGAACCGAACAGCTATATCGAATCGCCGAAGCAAGCGCCGCACTACGCCGAGCCTGCGCTGGCCTTGAGCGGTGCCGCTGACCGTTACGACCATCGCGAAGACACCGATTACTACAGCCACGCCGGTGCGCTGTTCCGTCTGATGAGCGACGAGCAGAAAGCCTTGCTGGTCAGTAATATCGCCGGCGCCATGAGCGGTGTTTCACCTGATGTGGTTGATCGTCAGTTGCAGCATTTCTACAAAGCCGACCCGGCGTATGGAGAAGCAATCGCAAAGCTGCTCAACGTACAGCTTAACGAAGTCTAAACGAGAAGCAGAACCGCCCTCATTAGGGCGGTTTTTGCGTTATTTAGGCCGATTTTCTCAGAATATCTTCGCTTTTATTGCGCGAAACGGGGTGACCTTCCGGTCAGCTTGGTTCAAACTACAGACTTTCAGGCAGGGAGATGTAGGGCGATGCAAGGCCACCCAGACGTTATCGATTACCTCAACACGTTGCTGACCGGCGAACTGGCCGCGCGTGACCAATATTTTGTGCACTCGCGGATGTATGAGGACTGGGGTTTCACCAAGCTCTACGAACGAATCAACCATGAGATGGAAGAAGAGGCTGGTCACGCCGACGCTCTGATGCGCCGGATCCTGATGCTCGAAGGCACGCCGCGCATGCGTCCGGACGATCTGGATGTCGGCACCACCGTGCCGGAGATGCTCGAAGCCGATCTGCGTCTCGAGTACAAAGTCCGCGCCGCACTGTGCAAAGGCATTGAGTTGTGCGAGCAGCACAAGGATTACGTCAGTCGCGAAATCCTGCGTGTTCAGCTCAACGACACCGAGGAAGATCACACCTACTGGCTGGAAAAGCAGTTGGGCCTGATCAAGCTCATCGGTCTCGAGAATTACCTGCAGTCTCACACCTGATTGCCAGATACAAAAAAGCCCCTGTCACGGTTGAAGTGACAGGGGCTTTTTCATGCCTGGGGATCAGGCCCGATCGCGAATCAGCAACGGCTTGAGGTAGTGACCGGTGTGAGACTGTTTCATCTCGGCCACTTCTTCCGGCGTACCGGTGGCGATGATCTGCCCACCCTTGGAGCCGCCCTCCGGCCCCAGATCCACCAGCCAGTCGGCAGTCTTGATCACGTCCAGATTGTGCTCGATTACCACCACGGTATTGCCGTGGTCGCGCAGGCGATGCAGCACGTCGAGCAGTTGCTGGATATCCGCAAAGTGCAGACCGGTGGTCGGCTCATCGAGGATATACAGAGTTTTGCCGGTGTCGCGCTTGGACAGCTCGCGTGACAGCTTGACCCGCTGCGCTTCACCACCGGAGAGCGTGGTTGCCGACTGCCCGAGCTTGATGTACGACAGGCCCACATCCATTAACGTCTGCAGCTTGCGCGCCAGCGCCGGTACCGCGTCGAAGAACTCCCGTGCCTCCTCGATGGTCATCTCGAGGGTTTCGTGGATGCTCTTGCCCTTGTATTTGATCTCAAGGGTTTCGCGGTTGTAGCGCTTGCTCTTGCATACGTCGCACGGCACATAGATGTCCGGCAGGAAGTGCATTTCGACCTTGATCAGGCCGTCGCCCTGACACGCCTCACAGCGACCGCCCTTGACGTTGAACGAGAACCGCCCCGGGCCGTAACCACGGGAGCGCGACTCAGGCACACCGGCAAACAGTTCGCGGATCGGTGTGAACAGCCCGGTGTAGGTCGCCGGGTTGGAACGCGGCGTACGGCCGATCGGGCTCTGGTCGATGTCGACGACCTTGTCGAGATGCTCCAAGCCCTTGATGCTGTCATGTGCGGCCGCTTCCAGCGTGGTCGCACCATTGAGTGCAGTAGCGCTCAATGGGAACAGCGTGTTGTTGATCAGCGTCGACTTGCCGGAGCCGGAAACGCCGGTCACGCAGGTCAGCAAGCCGATCGGAATTTCCAGATCGACGTTGCGCAGGTTGTTGCCGCGCGCGCCCTTGAGCGACAGCGTCAGCTTCTTGTTGCGCGGCGTGCGTTTGGCCGGCACTTCGATCTTCACCCGACCTGACAGGTATTTGCCGGTCAGGGAGTCCGGGTGTGCCATGACTTCGTCCGGCGTACCTTCAGCGACGATCTGCCCGCCGTGCACCCCGGCGCCAGGCCCGATATCCACCACATAGTCGGCCAGACGAATAGCGTCTTCGTCGTGCTCGACCACGATCACCGTATTGCCGATGTCGCGCAGGTGCTTGAGGGTGCCAAGCAAGCGGTCGTTATCGCGCTGGTGCAGGCCAATGGACGGTTCGTCGAGGATGTACAAAACCCCGACCAGACCGGCGCCGATCTGGCTCGCCAGACGAATACGCTGCGCTTCACCGCCGGACAGGGTGTCGGCGCTGCGATCCAGCGACAGATAATCGAGGCCGACGTTGACCAGGAATTGCAGACGCTCGCGGATCTCCTTGAGGATCTTGTCAGCGATCTCGCCGCGACGTCCGGTCATCTTCAGCTCGCCGAAGTATTCACAGGCATCACCGATCGGCAGGTTGGTCACTGCCGGCAGGGTTTTCTCGCCCACCCACACATGCCGCGCTTCACGTCGCAGACGGGTGCCACGGCAATCCGGGCAGGCCTGGGTACTGAGGAATTTGGCCAGTTCTTCGCGCACGCTGGCCGATTCGGTTTCGCGGTAGCGGCGCTCAAGGTTCGGCACGATACCTTCGAAGGGATGCGAACGTTTGACGATATCTCCGCGATCGTTGAGGTACTTGAAGTCGACATTCTGTGAGCCGCTGCCGTGCAGGATTTGCTTCTGCTGTTCGGCGGTCAGTTCGTTGAACGGCTTCTCAAGGCTGAACTTGTAGTGCGAGGCCAGTGAGCCGAGCATCTGGAAGTAATAGACGTTACGCCTGTCCCAGCCGCGAATCGCGCCCTCGGCCAGGGTCAGTTCACCATTGACCAGGCGCTTGATGTCGAAGAACTGCTTCACGCCCAGGCCATCGCAGGTCGGGCAGGCGCCGGCCGGGTTGTTGAAGGAGAACAGCTTCGGCTCAAGCTCGCTGATCGCGTGGCCGCAGATCGGGCAGGCGAAGCGCGCGGAGAAGATCATCTCTTCACCTGGCTCATCGTCCATCGGCGCGACTAAGGCAATGCCGTCCGCCAGCTTCAGTGCGGTTTCGAACGATTCGGCCAGACGCTGCTGCAGGTCGGCGCGGACCTTGAAGCGGTCGACGATCACATCGATCGAATGCTTTTTCTGTTTATCCAGTTTCGGCAGTTCATCGAGTTCGCAAATGCGGCCGTTGACCCGGGCGCGGACGAAGCCTTGGGCGCGCAGTTCTTCGAATACCGACAAATGTTCGCCCTTACGCTCGCGGATCACCGGCGCCAGCAACATCAGCTTGCTGCCTTCCGGTTGTGCCAGCACCAGATCGACCATCTGGCTGACGGTCTGCGCTTCCAGCGGAATGTCGTGATCCGGGCAGCGCGGCGTACCGACGCGCGCATACAGCAGACGCAGGTAGTCGTAGATTTCGGTGATGGTGCCGACCGTGGAGCGCGGGTTGTGCGAGGTCGACTTCTGTTCGATGGAGATCGCCGGCGACAAACCTTCAATGGTGTCGACGTCGGGCTTTTCCATCATCGACAGGAACTGTCGGGCGTAGGCCGACAGGGATTCGACATAGCGGCGCTGACCTTCGGCGTACAGCGTGTCGAAGGCCAGGGACGACTTGCCGGATCCGGACAGGCCGGTGATGACGATCAGTTTGTCCCGTGGCAGGGTCAGGTCGATGTTCTTCAGGTTGTGGGTACGGGCCCCACGTATCAGGATCTTGTCCAAAGTGGCCTCGCTCGGCGGGCGTCGAAAACATAGGAGTATACGGGCAAATACTGGATGGATGCACACTATCAAACGAAGGGTTTTTGCCTTGCATGAAGAGAGTTTCATCTATACGCGTCATAGCGTCGCGATATACCCCGTCTTTCGATGGGACTGGTAGAATCGCCGCCGGTTCACACGAGGTTTTTCCATGCACGATCCCCACAGCGAACGCATGAGTGGCAGCGAGACCCGCGCAGCGAGCGGTCTGGCCCTGGTGTTCGCCTTCCGTATGCTTGGCATGTTCATGGTGTTGCCGGTGCTGGCGACCTACGGCATGGACCTGGCGGGAGCGACCCCGGCCCTGATCGGGCTGGCGATTGGCGCTTACGGCCTGACCCAGGCGATTTTCCAGATTCCGTTCGGGATCATTTCCGACCGTATCGGCCGGCGTCCGGTGATTTTCCTCGGGCTGGTGGTCTTCGCCCTCGGCAGTGTGCTGGCGGCTCAGGCCGATTCGATCTGGGGCGTGATCGCCGGACGCATCCTGCAAGGCGCCGGGGCAATTTCCGCGGCGGTGATGGCGTTGCTTTCCGACCTGACTCGCGAACAGCACCGCACCAAAGCCATGGCCATGATCGGCATGACCATCGGTCTGTCGTTCGCCGTGGCCATGGTGGTCGGGCCGTTGCTGACTCGTGCGTTCGGCCTGTCCGGGCTGTTCCTCGCCACGGGCGGCATGGCCCTGTTCGGGATCGTCATCGTGATGTTCATGGTGCCGAAATCCACCGGGCCGTTGAGTCATCGTGAATCCGGCGTGGCGCGTCAGGCCTTGATGCCGACGCTCAAACATCCCGATCTGCTGCGCCTGGACCTGGGCATTTTCGTGCTGCACGCGATGCTGATGTCGAGCTTCGTCGCACTGCCGCTAGCGCTGGTGGAAAAGGCCGGTTTGCCCAAGGAGCAGCACTGGTGGGTTTACCTGACCGCGCTGCTGATTTCTTTCTTCGCCATGATCCCGTTCATCATCTACGGCGAGAAGAAACGCAAAATGAAACGAATTTTGCTCGGCGCCGTCCTGACGCTGATGCTCACTGAGCTATTCTTCTGGCAGTTCGGTGACAGCTTGCGGGCTCTGGTGATCGGTACGGTGGTGTTCTTCACCGCGTTCAATCTGCTGGAAGCTTCGTTGCCGTCGCTGATCAGCAAGGTTTCACCGGCAGGCGGGAAGGGCACGGCGATGGGCGTGTACTCCACCAGTCAGTTCCTCGGTTCGGCACTCGGCGGGATACTCGGCGGCTGGCTGTTTCAGCATGGCGGTCTGTCGGTTGTGTTCCTTGGATGTGCGGGTCTGGCTGCCATCTGGCTGGCCTTTGCTGTTACCATGCGCGAACCTCCCTACGTGACGAGTCTGCGCTTGCCGTTGTCGCCCGAGGCGATCCGCGAAGCGGGTCTGGTCGAGCGCCTCAAGGCCCTCGTAGGGGTAACAGATGCAGTGATAGTTGCTGATGAAGCGGCTGTTTACATCAAACTGGACAAAGAATTAGTGGATCGCGACACCCTCGAACGCCTGGTGAACAACCCGGCCGAGGCTGCTTGCGAAGCCTAGGAGAACGTTATGGCCCGTGGGGTTAACAAAGTCATATTGGTCGGCACTTGCGGCCAGGATCCCGAAGTTCGCTACCTGCCTAACGGTAACGCCGTGACCAACCTGAGTCTGGCAACCAGCGAACAGTGGACCGACAAGCAAACCGGTCAGAAGGTCGAGAAGACCGAATGGCACCGTGTTTCGATGTTCGGCAAGGTTGCGGAAATCGCCGGCGAATACCTGCGTAAAGGTTCGCAGGTATACATCGAAGGCAAGCTGCAGACCCGCGAGTGGGAAAAAGACGGTATCAAGCGTTACACCACTGAAATCGTGGTCGACATGCAAGGCACCATGCAGCTGCTCGGCGGCCGTCCACAACAGGGCGACCAACAAGGCGGTGGCAACAACTACCAGCAGCAGGCGCCACGTCAACAGGCTCCGCGTCCGCAGCAGTCGGCTCCGCAACAGCGTCCGGCCCCGGCTCCACAGCAGGCTGCACCGCAACCGGCTCCGGATTTCGACAGCTTCGATGACGACATTCCGTTCTGATTCGACGCTGCATCCGCGCTGAATAAAAAAGGCCCGTCGTTCAACACGACGGGCCTTTTTTGTGGCGCGCGATTTTACGGTCATCACCTGTAGGAGCTGCCGAAGGCTGCGATCTTTTGATCTTTTAAATCAAGGTCAAAAGATCGCAGCGTGCCGCAGCTCCTACAAGGAGGAATCTGTGCCTCAGTCGAGGATCAGGTGCGGCAGAAACCGGCTGGAATCTTTGGTGATCAGACTGTTGTCTTCCCGCACACCGATCCCCGCCGCCTGATCACCAATCACCCAAGAGCCGACTAGCGTGTAGCTGTCGTCGAACTTCGGCAATGGCGCAAATTCCTGCAGGATGAATGGCGCATCGGTGTAGGGCCCGTCCTCTTTGACGATCAGACCTTCTGCCGTTTGCAGCTCGATATTCGCGCCTTCGCGGGAGAAGTACGGTTTGCGTACCCAGCCTTTGGGCACTGCACTGGCAGGATTCGGATCACGATGCGCCGCGAGCAGATTCGGATGGCCCTTGTGCAGTTCCCACAGCAGCGGCAGCGCTCCTTTGTTCGACAGGATCGATTTCCACGCCGGTTCAAAGAACTGCGTATCGCTCTCGGCGATTGCTGCACCGAACGGCTCGTGGAAGATGAATTCCCAGGCGTGCAGTTTGAACAGGTGCGGGATCCAGCGATCCTGCAGATCGGCAAAGCGACCCTCAGCGGTCAGGCCGATGTCCTCGATGTCGATATGCCGTGATTCGATGCCGACCTTTTCCGCGATCAGGCGCAGGTAGTCGGTGGTGCCCTTGTCTTCGACCGAGTCTTTCATCGAAGCAAAGTAGAACGGCCGCTTGAGCTGCAACTCGGCAAATGCCTGATGTAGCTTGGTGTCGATGCTGTTGAACTGGTCGGCGTGGCGCGGCAGCATTCCGCGCTCGATGCACTGCTCCAGCCAGCCCCATTGAAACGCCGCCGCTTCATAGAGACTGGTCGGCGTGTCGTAGTTGAGTTCCAGCAACTTGGCGGGGCCGTTACCACTGTAGGAAAAGTCCATGCGCCCGTACAGATGGGGATGACCTTCCAGCCAGGAAGTGCGAATCATGTCGTAGTACGGCGCCGGGATGCTCAGGCGATCCAGCAGCTCTTCGCTGTGCACCACGCGGTCGACCAGGTCCATGCACATCTCGTGCAGTTCGGTGGTCGGATCCTCCAGGTCGTTTTCAATCTGCGCGAGGGTGAACTGGTAGTAGGCGCTTTCGTCCCAGTACGGCTCGTCGTCGATAGTGTGGAACAGAAAGCCGAGGCTTTCGGCCGTCTGTTTCCAGTCGGGGCGCTCGGCGCAGTGGATCTTCTTCATGGTCAGCTGCTCGAACGACCGGAGCTGCTGCCCCATCCGCCCCAACCGCTACGGGCGGATGACTGGCTGCCAAAACCACCCCGGGAGGTCGACGAAGCGACGTTCACCGGTTTGCTTTTGCTGCTCTCGTAGTCTGGTTGACTGCGTGGCGCCGATTCGATTTTGCGGTACTGCGTCGACGTGTTGTAGGTCTGGCGCGTGTCGCGGTCGCGATAGACCGTGCGGTTGGCGTTGTTGCTCATCGCATTGCCGATCAGCCAGCCCGAGAGCCAACCGTTGCCGCTACCGGAAGCGTGTGAAGTGCTTTGTACGTTTTGCGCGGCCGTCGCTTCACCGGCAGGCAACTGCGCATTGGCAATCGCATCCAGATCCTGCGGTGCCTCGCCATTCTGCGGCACTTTGAAGCCGCCGAGTTTCGGCACGAAACGGCCGTCGGAATTTTTCTGACACCAGTCGGCGGCGAAGTCGGCGTCGCACTTGGCCTTGTCGTCGTAAGCCGGCGCAATGCGTCGGTGTTCAGTGAGTGCCGCGACGTAGGCGTTCGAGCAAACGTCGGCCGCGACCGAGGCATCGATGCACTGTTCGACCGTTTGAAAGCGTTGCGGATCCAGCGCTGCCGCTTCGCCGGAAATGGCCATGGCCACCGAGGCGGCGAGAGACAGTTGGACGTACTTGCTGCGTTTCATCGAAGGCTTCCTGCCGATCAGTTGGACGGGGTCATGCACGCGGCGTTGAGCATGCCGACGCTGATGGCCACTGCGGCCACGTAGATACCCGAAGCGATTTCACCGTTGGCGATGCGCTGCGACGTGCCCTTGAGCACCAACCCCGTGGCGAGGAAGGCCAGCAGTTGCACCACGGCTGCAATCACCGCCCACAGCACGAAATCGAGAACGTTGACCGAAAACGCGATCACATTGCTGGCCGGAATCGCAAAGCCAATGATCGCGCCAGCCAAAGCAATGGCGGCGGCAATGTTGCCGGAGCGGATCAATTCGAACTCTTTGTGCGGCGTGATGCGGGTGTAGACGAACTGGAACAGCATGAACAGCAGCACGGCGCCGATCAGGTAGACGACGAAACCGACCAGCGCGGTCTTGTTCAGGGAAACGGCCAGCACTTCCAGCATGGAAAACTTCCTTTTTTAAATGGTGCTCAAATCAGTCGTGTACAGCGAAATACCCAGCGAAGTGCTCAGGCTGACGGTGCCTTCCTCGTCCTGTTCGACGGAGAACAGCAGCAGTTCGCGGCGATCGGTCAGGCCGGTCTCGCGCGCGTAAAGCATCGAGTGGTGTTCGATGGTGTAGCTCTCGTCCGGGTTGACCACGTGTTCGGTCAGCGGCACCAGTTCGGTCTGGCCCTGCTCGGTACCCCATTCACGGCTGTACTGGACGCCGTCGTGGGTGTAGGTCGGCAGGCCGATCGGGCTTGCCGGGCCGGCCAGGCGCTGCAGTTCGGCGTCACTGTTGACGGTCACGTAACTGAGGTAGTTGAACAGGGTGACCGATTCGATCTGATCGTCACCGGTGACGTGGATCTGCAGCCAGAAGTCTTCGTTGTTGAGGTAGTAGCGATGCAGCTTGTTGGATTGGCCGAGATCGATCCAGCCGGCGCTCCAGATGGCCTCTGCAGCCGGAACCTGTACCGAGGTGCTGCCATCGAGCAGCAGCGCAAGAGTCGAATCGAAACGCACGCCTTTGCCTTGTGCCATTCCGAGTGGGCCGCCGGCCACTGGAGCGGGCGCGGCAGTCTGCCAGTTGCTGGTGCCCAGCAAGTCTTTGAACCATCCCATGGGTACATTCCTTGAGGCGGGTGGAGGTGTTCGTCGTAAAAAGCGCCGCTAGTGTACCGGGCCGGGCGACGAACGAGCAGGCAAAATGCAAATGTTGTGGGTGCGAAAAACTGTAGGAGCTGCCGCAGGCTGCGATCTTTTGATCTGGGTTCAAGATCAAAAGATCGCAGCCTGCGGCAGCTCCTACAGGGGGCGGTTTTACTGAGCTGATTTTTGCTTCAGGCGCTCAAGGATCGCATTGGCGCTGCCTTCGTTCGGCGTGATGCCGGCGTCGCGCAGTTTGCGTTCCAGATCGTTGCCGGTCGAAGCGTCAGCCAGCTCATCGGCAGCGCTCAGCTCGGCAGCGCGTTGCTGCTGCTTGGCCTGCAGACGGTTCAGGGTGCCGACGGCGGTTTCCAGCTTGCCGTTGGCGCCGCCGCTGGCGATGGATGCGCTGACTTGTGCTTTCTGCACGCTTTCACGGGCCTTGGCCATGTCCACCTGTTGGCGCAGGCTCTTGATCCGCGACTCGGCCTTGCTGATGTCCTTGCGCATGTTTTCGGCGTAGGTGCCGAACTCGTCGCTCTGGGCTTTCTCGGCGGTCAGGTCGTTGGTCAGGGTCGAAATCGCTTCGGCTACTTCCATGGCCAGGTCTTCGCGGCCAGCGTTCAGCGCGGAAACCGCCTTGGCTTCCAGATCCTTGATCTTGGCGTCGTACTCGCTCACGCGGTCAGCGGCCAGTTTGTGCTTGGCCATGATGGTGACCAGCTCGCGGCGGGCGTTGGACAGCGCGGTGTCGGCGTCGCGGATTTCCTGGTCGAGGATGCGCAGGGCCTGTTGGTCGACGATCGCTTCGCCGACTTCATTGGCGCCGCCGCGCAGAGCGGTGAACAACTTGCTCCAGATGGACTGAGTCATTGGATATTCCCTGTTGATTACTTGAAGAAGTGTGCGAAGGCTTCGCTCGCGCGCTGCACGTTGTCGACCAGGGTTTTCACCTCGGTGACGACGTTGGTCAGGCTCGAGTCGGCGCTGAGGGCGCCAAACATGTTGTAAACGGTCTGACCATTGGGCATCGACTCGATACCGATCGACGACAGCGGGAACATTTCCCGGCTGCGCAGCACGGCGTCGTTGAAGGCGCGCACGTCAGTGATCGAATCGATATCCACCAGCACGGTGTCGACGATGATCTGTGCACCGGCCAGGGCAATGTGAATCGGCAGACCGCCGAATTCGTTCATTTCCAGCTTGATGCTGGGTTCGGAGCTCTGGATCAGCGACAGCGTGATCTCCTGCGAAGCCACCTCGTCCAGTGCCTTGAGGGCGTTGAAGAGGCTATCGATGTTCCAGTTGTTGCCTGCGCTCATGTAATTCTCCGACATGAATGAGCCAGCCAGAATCGGTTGGCGTAGCTGTTGCTCCATCTGCTTGAGCAAGCTTCGGTTTTCCGGAAGCACCCAAGTTTCGTGTTTCACATAACCGGCGGCAGCCAGGCCCGCGCGCATCTGCTTCATATAGAAGCTCGACGGTTTTTTCGCGGACGGTTTCGAGCGCTCTCCCTGTGGGCTCTCTGACGCAACAGTGGGGGAGCGGCTTTTCATGGCAATGACTCCGTTATGAACATCTCACGCGTGAGCCACACTACAACCAATTCAAAATGCCATCAATGGCTCACGCGTGAGATTTTTTCGGCCTGTGGAAATCGCTGATGAGGTGTGGTCGCAAGCGTTGTCCCGGGTGGAGAGTGTGTTTCTGATTAATCACTGATGTTTATTGTCTGGAAGGCGAATTTATTTTCAATTCTCCCGCTGTGAATCTTCACTGTTTAAATATTGAAGATAATTCCTACATTGTTTTTGCATGTTTCCGTAAGAAGTAATAGCGATACTTCTTAAGATCGTAGGAAGTGTATTTGGTGTGAGTAATATTAAGAAACAAGCTCGGTTCGCAACCACTGAAAACTTATTCTAGTTTTGGGGGTGTGCACACCTTCACCCCGGTGGAAAATAGCTTGGACTACCGGCCCTTCAACTTTTGAGGAAATCATTATGACTTTCGAAAAAGCATCTTCCGCTGGCGATTCTCAGATCGGCTGATCTGATCAGTAAGAACCGGGGCCTTAATGGCTCTGGTTCTTTATCAAGTTGTTTTAATAGCGATTGAGGCTCGAATATGAAGCTTTGTCTTAAACCGACGATTATTCCGTTCAAACTTGATGGTCAGGTAGTTCTGCGTTTTAACGGTCAATACGCAAAAATCCCCGACCCCCATGGTGCTGTCTGGGAGTTCGTCAGGGCACTTGATGGCCATACACCCTACGAAGCGTTGATTACCCAGGTGGCAGGCCGTTATCCCGGGGTGGATCAGGACGAAATCCGAAGCGTCGCGCAAGATCTGATCAAATACCGGTTGGTCGAGAGTCCGGATGCTTTTGAAACGACTTCTCTTTCGGATCATGATCGCATCAGATTTTCCCGCAACATCGACTTTTTCGGGTCGATGGCGGCTGTGGGCGAGAACAAGTTCACCCACCAGGAAAAACTGCGCGCGGCCAGGGTCTGTGTCCTGGGCTGCGGCGGTCTGGGCACCCATATCCTGTTCGACCTGGTGGCGCTGGGCGTCCACCACTTGACGATCCTCGATTTTGACACGATCGAGTTGAGCAATTTGAACCGGCAGATCCTTTACAAGGAAACCGACGTCGGCATGCCGAAGGTTGCAACGGCCAGGCGCAGGTTGCTTGAATTCAACAGTCACCTCGACATTACTGCTCACGAAACCCGCCTCCAGTCGGCGCAAGACGTCGCCGGCATCGTACGCGGTCACGATATTGTGATTTGTGTCGCCGATAAACCCGCGAACTACATGGCCGACTGGCTGAATGAGGCCTGCGTTGAACAGGGCGTACCCTTCATTTCAGGCGGGCTTGATGTACGCCGCTCGGTGTTTTATTCGGTGGTGCCTGGGTCCTCAGGCTGCGGTGCTTGCTGGCTGACGTCGGCGCGTAACAAGAGCAGCTTGGTGAACAGTGTTTCGACCCTGGCCAAACAGCACGACATCACTTATGAGCATCCCGGCCCGGCTCTTGTGACTTTGGTGGCCGTCACCGCTGGGATGATGGTCAGCGAAACGGTCAAGATCATCACCGGCTGCCAACCGCCACAATTGACCAACAAACTCAAGGAATTCACATTCGACGACCTGGACGTCAGCGTTGCTGAAGTCTGGCAGCAGAATCCGGACTGCACGGTGTGTGGACATCTCGCGAACGGGCAACGGTCGCGGCAGGCGGAGACTGTCTAGATGTTCAAACTCCTGGCGTCCTATGCCATCACGTCCATCTGTTCATGGGCCATCGCGTTTCTGATCCCGCTTTATGTTTATGAGCAGACCGGCTCCCCAGTCTGGACGTCGCTGGCTTTTTTCGCCGCGATGGCGCCCTACATACTGGTCACGCCCTTCGCCGGTGTGTGGAGTGATCGCTACAGCAAACGGCGTTTTCTGATCGGTGGTGATCTGATCAACATCGTCACCGGCTGCCTTATATATGCTGCTGTGAGTACGCTGTCCGGGAGCAGCTTGAGTATCACCCTGTTATTGCTGAGCTTTCTGCTGGCAAGCGTCGGTGCCACTCACCACCCGGTTTTCCAGAGTATCGCGCCAGCGCTGATTGAAGGCCCCAAACTTCATCGGTTCAATGCGATCGTCAACGCCAGTGACAACATCATTCGCATCGTTGCGCCAATCGGCGTTGCGGCCTTGCTCGCCGTCAGTACCAAGGAGCAGTTGCTGATTGGCAGCATTGTCGGATTTACGCTATCCCTGCCGCTTTGCTTCTTGCTGAAAGAGCTGGGTAAGCCTCCGCCCGCCACGACGCGGGTGTTCACGGAAATCAAAGCCGGGCTGCTGTATGTCATCCAGCATCGAGAACTGCGTTCGTTCGTCATGCTGTTCTTTTTCTGCAATTTCGGTTTTGCCTTGATCGGTGCAAGCCTTGTCTATGTCTACACCACGTTACTGGCCGTGCCATTGAGTGATGTCGGCTATTACTACGGGCTCATTGGTGCAGGTGCCGTTGCCGGATCAGCTGTGGGGGCGTTTCTGGTGAAGAGATACCCGGCCGGCATTCTCATCCGTCGAAGCTGCTTGCTGGCTGGGGTGTTCACCCTGATGGGGGCGATGGCCGCCGATCCATGGTCACTTTCGGCACTGTGGGCGCTTTCTACCGCTTGCCAATCCGTGGTGGTCATCGCTTTTTTCACCTATCGCCAGCAGGTGGTTCCGCAAATCATTCTTGGGCGAACGGTCGGAGTTACACGGCTCATTGCCTACCTCGCGATTCCGCCGGCGAGCCTGCTGAGTGGATGGCTGTTACTGCATTTCTCAAGCAGCGCTCTGCTTCTTGCGTCAGGCGGTCTCTGCATCATTTTCGCCTCTCTATGCGCTTATTTTCTGGCCAGGTCTGAGCCCCGCGTCATTTGCAGCGACTCACGATGAATACGGCTCTTGTAGGTTTGCCAGGGTTTTCGGAATAACTGGAAAGTTGCGATCGGCTGGATGGCTGATAATAGTTAAAGGAATTTAAAGTTGGAACAAGACAAAGAGTTGAATGACGGCAATGTGGCAAAGGTTATTGAATTCAGGGCCGGAGGCACATTGTGGGACGAATGGCTGGACACTGATGCGTTAGAAGGATTGGTTAATCATGAGCTGTTGCGAGCAATGCAAAACGGCCATGTTTCCCTGAGGGGAATGCAGTACTTTCTGATTCAGCATCATTACTACTCGCGAAACTTTACCCGTTTTCTGTGCGCAATCCTTAATCGCCTCGAGTCCCTTGGCGACATCAAATTGCTGTTGGAAAACATGCAAGAGGAAATGGGTATAGATGGTGATAACAAGCTCACGCATGCCGAACTGTTTCAAAGGTCGCTGCGGATCCTGGGCACCCATCCCTTGGCTGAATCGCCTTTACCTCAGACCGTGGATTTTACCCAATGCATCCTGCAGCTTTGCCGCAGTGAAAATCCTGTCGAGGGCCTCGCAGCGCTCTGCCTGGGAGCCGAAGCCATTGTGCCACTGATTTACAAACCGATTCTGCTGGCACTGGAGGGACTGAATGTCAGTGAGGAAGGCCTGGAGTTCTTTCGCTTGCATATCGAAGAGGATGAGGATCACGCGATTACCATGCTGGGAATTCTGCAACGACTGACTCATCAGACTCCTGAAGCAAAGCGGCTTGCGATTCAAATCGGACGTCAGGCTATCCTCAAACGTTGTGTCATGTTCGATGCCATCTGGAAGGAAATCAGTCAGCAGTAGCCGGCGTCCCGTTTCGTGCAAATTGCCGCGGATTCCCTGGCAGTCGTGCAGATTGAAACAGGCCTGATGCCACTATGCTTGTTCCAAGCGATTGATTCATTTTGGCATTCCCGGCGCCAGGCGATTGGCCTGATCTCTGCACTTCTCTCATTACATTCATCAATTGGCTTGAAGGGGGACGTATGACCCCGATGTCGAGCAGGAAAGTGGTCGTCGCCCATTCGGTTCGGGCCGGGGCGCCGCAACATGAAGTGCAGACCAACAAGGCACTTGCCCGCTGGCTGGCGCAGATTCTCGGACTCAACTTCGGCGGAAGTTTTGACCCGCAGAGGCATCGCGGTCGCGATTTGTATTGGCTGCCGACCCAGACCATTGTTGGCCCGGCCAGCGCGCGTAATCTGGGGATCAGGGGGCCCGGCGATTTGTGGGGCGGGTACGTCGAACACGATTTCATTTGCACCAAAGCCATCAGCCACGGCTTGCGCAGTCATCTGGCTCACGCGCCACAAGGCTGGGCGCCGCAATTCTCCGAGCGCGTGCGTGATGTGGTGCTCGACGGCTTGACGGTGTTTGCCGTGGAAGACGCGCGACCCGCTGCCGAGCATCTGCTGTACAGCGGACCGATCCGCCTGAAGCCGATTCACGCTTGCGCTGGTCGTGGCCAGGAAGTTATCAACAGCCTCGACAGGTTCGATGAAGTACTGGCCCGTGCAGACGCGAAAACGTTGTTTCGCGATGGCGTGGTGCTCGAACAGGACTTGAGCAAGGTCTTCACCCACAGCGTTGGCCAGTCATTCATCGGCGACAAAGTGCTGAGCTACTGCGGTGATCAATACTTGACCAGAGATGCCCATGGCGAAGACGTCTATGGTGGTTCGAATCTGTTGGTCGTGCAGGGCGGCTACGAAGATCTGCTGGCGCTGGATTTGCCGGACGACGTGCGACTGGCCATCAAGCAGGCGCAGATTTTCGACCGGGCGGCGGATGAGGCTTATCCAGATTTCTACGCCTCGCGGCGCAACTACGACATTGCCCAAGGTCTGGACAGCAATGGCAAACCCCGCAGCGGGGTGCTCGAACAATCCTGGCGCATGGGCGGTGCCAGCAGCGCTGAACTGGCCGCGCTGCAAAGCTTCGTCAATGATCCGCAGATGCCCGCGATCCGCGTGTCGACGGTGGAAACCTACAACGATCAAACCCTGCCGGCCGACGCCATCGAAATCTATCGCGGGCCGGCGGAGAACAGCGAATTCCTTCTCAAATACGTAACGGTCAAATCCTATGACGGCTAGAAGCGAAAGCATTCAGATCGACATTGATGATGAACAGATGAGCGGGACGTTTCTTAGTCCCAAATCGAAAGTCCCGGGCGTATTGTTTGTGCATGGTTGGGGTGGCAGCCAGGAGCGCGACCTCGAGCGTGCCAAGGGCATCGCCGGTCTGGGTTGCGTGTGCCTGACCTTCGACTTGCGCGGCCACACCGGTGGTACCGGAATTCCGCTGACCCGGGTCACGCGCGAGGACAACCTGCGCGACTTGCTCGCCGCGTACGATCGCCTGCTGGCGCATCCGGCGCTCGATACCTCGGCGATTGCGGTGGTCGGCACCAGTTATGGCGGTTACCTGGCTTCGATCCTCACCTCGTTGCGTCCGGTGCGCTGGCTGGCGTTGCGGGTGCCGGCGCTGTATCGCGATGAGCAATGGCACACACCCAAGCGTGATCTGGACAAGGCTGACCTGCGCGACTATCGAGCGACGTTGGTCCGTGCCGACAACAATCGTGCGCTGCACGCCTGTTCGCAATTCACCGGGGATGTGTTGCTGGTGGAATCGGAAACTGATGACTACGTGCCCCACGCAACGATCATGAGTTATCGCGCTGCGTGTCAGCAGACGCATTCGCTGACCCACCGGATTATCGACGGCGCCGACCATGCCTTGAGCGAACCGGTTTCGCAGCAGGCCTACACCTCGATTCTGGTGGACTGGATTACCGAGATGGTGGTCGGTGAGCGCTTGAGCATTATTCAGTCCGGCTGAGCACATCCCCCTGTGGCGAGGGAGCTTGCTCCCGTTGGGCTGCGAAGAGGCCAGGATACCTTTCACCTTCGATTCTGAAGGAGAACGAGGTCGCCGGTATTACGACTGCTGCGCAACTGAGCGGGAGCAAGCTCCCTCGCCACAAAATCGGGGTCATCCGGGTTTCTTCTCGATCCGCAACGCTTTGGCCTTGGCCTCCACCAACAGATACATCACCACCGTAATCAACAACGGCAGCAGAAAATAAATCGCCCGATACGCCAGCAACCCGGCCACCAGACTCCCGCGTGAAGCTTCGTGTTGCAGCAGCGCGACAAACACCGCTTCCAGCACGCCGAGTCCCGCCGGGATATGCGTGATGACCCCGGCAATCGCACTGATCAACAGCACGCCGAGCACCAGCGGATAATCCAGCTTGCTCGGCAGCAACGTGAAAATCACCGCTGCCATCAGCGACCAGTTCAGCGCACCGAGCAGCAATTGCAGGACGGCCATGCGCAGGGATGGCAGGTTGATTTCCACCCCGCGAATCGACCACTCGCGGCGCTTCGAGAACTGGCACGCGGCGAGGTAACCGGCACTCAACAGCAGCAACAGCACGCCAATGCCCTGCAACGCGGCGCTGCTGATTTTCCAGCCGGGCGGCATGCTCACCAGGCCGCTGCTGAACACCACGCCGGCAATCGTCATGTAGCCGAACCAGTTGGTCGCCAGGCTCAGACCGAGGATCTTGGCGATGTTGCTTTTGCTCACCCCCAGGCGCGAATACAGGCGATAGCGCATGGCGATTCCGCCGACCCAGGCACTGAGATTGAGGTTGAACGCATAGCTGATGATCCCCACCGGCAGGATCTGTTTCCAGGTCAGGTCCTGACGAATGTAGGTGCGGCCGATCAGGTCGAAACTGGCGTAGGTGAGAAAACTCAGGAGGGTCAGGCTGGCGGCAATGATCAGCGTGCGCACCTTGAAGTCGGCGAGGGTTTGCAGAACTTCCGCCCATTCGATACGGGTGGCGAACATCGTCAGCAACACGATCAGCGCGAGGAAGAAAAGCAACGTCAGTGGGCGTTTCCAGCGACTCCATCGAGAGTGAGTGGCGGGCGCAGACTGTGCGTGGGAATGGCTCATGACGTGCGCCCCCGAAACGGCTTGAGCCGCGGTTTGTGCGCCGGCAACCAACCGGCCATTGACGGGAAATGCCGCAGGAAGTGAAACACTAGAAACCCTACGGTCATGTGCCAGATCCGTCCTCGCGGGGACATGCTGGCGTCCATCGCCTTGCAGTGGTTCTGGCTCAGGTCTTCAAGGCGCTGGAACAAGTGCTGATTGAACGCGCGGTCGCGGATTAGCACGTTGGCTTCCAGGTTCAGCGACAGGCTCAGCGGGTCGAGATTGCTCGAGCCAACGGTGCTCCATTCATCATCCACCAGGGCGACTTTGCCGTGCAGCGGGCGCTGGCAATATTCGTGAATTTGCACCCCGGCCTTGAGCAGATAGTCGTAGGTCATGCGCGCCGCCAGTTTGGCTACCAGCATGTCCGGCTGGCCCTGCAGGATCAGTCGCACCTGAACGCCACGGCGCGCTGCATTGCGGATTTCGCGCAGCAGGCGATAACCGGGGAAGAAGTAGGCATTGGCGATCACCACTCGGCGTTTGGCCCGGCGCAGTGCCTGCAAATATACGTCTTCGATGTCGGTGTGATGCTGATCGTTATCACGAAACACCAGGCGTACCTGCCCATCGTGGTCGCTGAAGGCCATGTCTGCCCGGCGCTGGCGGCGCCGTTGCCACCAGAACCGTGCGCGGCCCGGCCGACCGCTTTGCAACAGGGCGAAATGATGGATGTCAGCGACCGCCGGCCCCTGAATCTGCACCGCATAATCCTGTTTCGCCTCGGGGCCGAAATCGGCCAGGTGATCGCCGGAAAAGTTGATCCCGCCAATGAACGCGATCAGTCCGTCGACCACCACGATCTTGCGGTGCAAGCGGCGGAACCAGTTGGTGCGAAAGCCCAGATGTTTGGGTGCCGGGTCAAACATTTGCAGATGCACGCCCGCTTCGCTCAGTGCCGCGAGATAACCGGTGGTCAACTCGCCGCAACCAAAACCGTCGAGGCTGACAGTGGTGCGCACGCCACGCCGCGCGGCGTCGATCAGGATCTGCTGCAACTCTGCGCCGACCTTGTCTTCGAAAACGATGAAAGTCTCCAGCAGAATTTCACTCTTCGCCGCACGCATGGCGTCGAAGACCCGGGGGAAATATTCCTCGCCGTTTTCCAGCAACTCGATGCGGTTGTTGCCCTGCCAGTTGTACTCGACATCGACATGTCCGGGCTCGCGCACCGGCGGGTTGATGCTGATCGGTTCCACGGCGGATTTCTCCAGCGGTGCGCTGCTCATAATTCGATCTCCACCGATAACGGGGCGTGGTCGGAAAGGTGTGACCAAGGCCGGTTCGCCAGAACCTTCGGCTGGCTGGCCTTGAGGTTGCGCACGTAAATTCGATCGAGGCGCAGCATCGGCAGGCGCGCCGGAAAGCTGCGCGCCGGTTTGCCGTGATGCTCGGCGAACACCTCCCGCAGGCCGCAGGGTTCAAGCAACGCGTCGGCGCGCTGGCGCCAGTCGTTGAAGTCACCGGCGACAATTACCGGAGCATCTTCCGGCAGTTGCGCCAGACGCTCGCCGAGCAGTTTCAATTGCGCATTGCGATGACTTTCGCGCAGGCCCAGATGCACGCAGATTGCATGCACCTCGACACCATCGCCGGGCAGGCGCAGCACGCAATGCAGCAGGCCACGGTTCTCGTGGCCGCTGATCGACACGTCGAGATTGTCGTGGCGGATGATCTGGAATTTCGACAGCAATGCATTGCCGTGATCGCCCTCCGGGTACACCGCGTTGCGCCCATAGGCGAACTGCGGCCACAGGCTGTCGGCGAGGAACTCGTATTGCGGCATCGTCGGCCAGTTGCTGTAGCGCTTGGGATGATGTTCGTGGGTGCCGTGGACTTCCTGCAGAAACACCACGTCGGCGGCCACGCTGCGCACCGCTTCGCGCAACTCCGGGAGGATGAAGCGCCGATTGAGGGCGGTGAAGCCTTTGTGGGTGTTGACCGTCAGCACGGTGAAACGGCGCACCGACACTTCGATGCTGGTCTGCTCGTCGGTGAACCCGACCGGCTCTGGAATACTCATGCCAGCACCCCTTCGCCAGCAGGTTCGCCGGGGGTGGTGGCGAGCGTTTTATCCAGCTCGAATCGGTGGAGCAAGCTGCGCGCGTCGTAGGGCGCGCGGACTTTGATGTCGTTGTCGAAATAGCAGAACACTTCGCGGGATTTACGCGCCCGCGGCTTGAGGCGCGGCGCGATCAGGTGCGCATCGCCAGGCTGTCGGCCGTGATGCCAGGCGTCGATGCGTTCGGCCCAGTTTTTGAGCGCCGACTCGGTGTAGCCGCTGGCGTACAGCTCTTCGGCGCCGTGCAGACGCAGGTAAACGAAGTCGCTGGTGAGGTCTTCGCGGTACGGCCATTTGCCGGCGGTGTCGGCGATCACCAGGGCGGTGTTGTAGCGTTTCAACAAGCGCACGAAGTCGGGGTCGATGAAGCTGTCGTTGCGCACTTCCACGGCATGGCGCAGCGGTTTTTTGCGCCAGGCTTTGAGGCTGGCGTGGCCGTGCAAGTGTGAGTCGTGCTGGCGGGCGAGGGCGGCTGCGGCCTCGGTGTCGTGGGGCAACAGTGACAGAAAGTGCTCGAAGCGCTCGGGATCGAATTTGAAGTTCGGCGGAAACTGCCAGAGGATCGGCCCGAGCTTTTCCTTGAGTTCCAGCACCCCGGAGGCGAAGAAGTTCGCCAACGGTTTCTCGATCTCGCGCAAGCGTCGAACGTGGGTGATGAATCGCGGTGCCTTGACGCTGAACACGAAGTCGTCCGGCGTTTCGGCGTACCACTGGGCGTAACGTTCGGGCCGTTGCAGCGCATAGAACGATCCATTGATTTCGATGCTGTTGACCGCCCTAGAAGCGAATTGCAATTCGCGCTTCTGGGTCAGTCCTTTCGGGTAGAAATCCCCGCGCCACGGAACGTAGCGCCAGCCGGAAATACCGATGTGAATCGTCGCCATGCCGCCCTCCCGTTGTCAGTCCTCGTACAGCCTGTGTCTGTTGATGACTGTGCGCGGTTCGGGAAAGTTTCGGTGGCGTTACGGACGGTAGCCTGGAGACAACATCATTCCTGTAGGAGCTGCCGAAGGCTGCGATCTTTTGATCTTGAAAAGCAACATCAAAAGATCGCAGCCTTCGGCAGCTCCTACAGGGGGCATCGTGGGATCAGTGGCCGGTGACGACTCGCGAAGTGCTTTCGGCATAGGTCGGACCGAGGCGATCCAGTCGCCCGCTCCAGGCAGTCAGGGCGAGCGCCAGCAACACCACCAGCCCGCCGATCCACGCCGTGTGAATCAGGCCCAGATGTTCGACGATCAGTCCGCCGCCCCACGCACCACCGGCAATCCCGAGGTTGAACGCGGCAATGTTCAGCCCCGACGCCACGTCTACCGCATGCGGTGTGTGATGTTCAGCCTGACGCACCACATACACCTGCAACCCCGGCACGTTGCCGAACGCCACCGCGCCCCACACCAGCACCGTGGCCAGCGCTAGCCATGGATTGGCGGCGGTAAAGGTCAGCACGAACAGCGCGGCGGCGAGCAGGGCGAAGATGATTTTCAAAGCGCTGATCGGACCACGTTTGTCCGCCAGTTTGCCGCCCCAGATGTTGCCGACCGCCACCGACACGCCGTACACCAGCAATACCAGGCTGACAGTGCCGGCGCTGAAACCGGAGATGTCCTGCAGGATCGGCGCAAGGAACGTGAAGGCGATGAACGAGCCGCCGTAACCGATCGCGGTCATTGCGTACACCAGCAGCAGACGCGGTTGTTTCAGCACTTGCAGTTGCTGCAGCAAGGACGCCGGTTTGCTGTGGGCGATGTTGTTCGGCACATACAGCAGGCTGCCGATGAAGGCGATCACACCCAGCGCCGAGACGGCGAGGAAGGTTTCTCGCCAGCCGAAATGCTGACCAATGAAGGTGCCCAGCGGCACGCCGGTCACAAGGGCCACGGTGAGGCCGGTGAACATGATCGCAATCGCGCTGGCAGCCTTTTCCTTGGGCACCAGGCTGGTGGCGATGGTCGAGCCGATGGAGAAGAACACCCCGTGCGCCAGGCCAGTGACGATCCGCGCCAGCACCAGCGATTCATAACCCGGCGCCATCCACGCCAGCAGGTTGCCGAGGGTGAACAGCACCATCAGCGACAGCAGCAACAGTTTGCGCGGGACTTTGCCGGTGAGGGCGGTCAGCACCGGCGCGCCAATGGCAACGCCCAGCGCATACAGGCTGACCAGCAGCCCGGCGGACGGCAGGCTGACGCCGAGATCGGCGCCGATGGTGGGGAGCAGGCCAACGATGACGAACTCGGTCGTCCCGATGGCGAATGCGCTGAGGGTCAGCGCGAGCAAGGCAATGGGCATGACAGCACTCCGGTAGAGGTTTGAATGGAGCGCAGTGTCGGGGTTTGGCTTGTGCGGAAAAATACAGGGTTGGGCATTTGATATTTGCCTTGGACGCAAAGGTCAAAAGCGCTCCCCCTCACCCCAACCCTCTCCCCCAAAGGGGCGAGGGGGAAGGGAGCTGATCTCGGTTGCACTCAATATTGAGTTCGGCTGGATATTTCAGGTCGATGTAGCTCGAGAGCACAACTCGGTCGGCTCCCTCTCCCTCGGGGAGAGGGCTGGGGTGAGGGTGCTCTTGAACTTGCCAGACAATTACCGATCAGTTCCTTACAGGTTCAGCCAACGGAGACCGGAGTTTTGATCAAGTTCAGGATCGCCATTCTGCTGGGAGCACTGCTGTTGCTCGGCGCCAACCAACTCGAAGCCGCCACGCTGCCGGGCGTTCCAGCCGCTGCTGAAGAGCCGGCCAAACCCGAGCCCATCGTCCAGGGCGGTCTGCTCGGCGCAATCAGTTCGAGCATCGACGACGTGCAGGACAAACTCGATCTCAATGAACATCTGGTCGACGCCTGGCGCCTGCGTGCCGACCGTGCGGCGGACGAAGTCGACAGACTGGTCAACCAGCCGTCGAACCGCTCCGGCTGGAGTGTCGCCGGGGATTTCCTGATGTTGTCCGGCGTCTGGCTTGGCGCCTTCGCGCTGCTCACGGTGCTCGGCAGCCTGCTCGCCAAACGGCTGAGTCAGGGCCGTTGGCTGCGCACCCGCCAGCGCAGTCAGGACTTGGTTGGCTACCTGCTGCCGTACACGCTGCCAGCGCTGATCTGTCTGCCGCTGACGCTGTACGTCAGCCACTTTCTGCAGGCCTCGGTCGGCCGGGCGCTGGCGCTGTGTTTCGCCTACGCCACCAGCAGCGGGATTTTCTCCACCTCGATGCTGTTGTGTGTGGTGGTGATGTTCAATGTCGGGCACAAACGGCCGGCCGCGCGGATCATCCGCAACTACTGCCCGAAACCGCTGTTCCTGATCGGCTTTCTCGCCGCCCTCAGTGATGCGTTGACCAGCCCACAGATCGCCCGTCAGTTGGGCGGCAATATCACCAGCAGTGTCGCGGTGTTCACCGGGCTGATCGCCTCGATCATCTTCGGTCTGCTGGTGATTCGCCTGCGTCGGCCAGTGGCGCATCTGATTCGCAACCGACCGCTGGCGCAACGTCTGAAACAGCCGTCGTTGCAGGAGTCGCTGCGGATTTTCTCCGGGCTCTGGTACTGGCCGATCGTGCTGATGGTGCTGGTTTCGGCGGTCAATCTGATCGGCATCGGTGAGGACAATCAGAAGGCCCTGCGCTGTGCGCTGTTCACCACGGTGCTGCTGATCGGCACGGTGTTCCTCAGCACCATCCTCCAGCACCTGTTCAAGTCACGAAAAGCCGAAGCGATCCAGCGCAGCAGCGCCTACAAGGAGCGCTTTCTCAGCCTGTTGCACGCGTTGCTGCGGATCGTCATTGCGATTGCCTTCATCGATATTCTCGGGCGGATCTGGGGCGTTTCACTGCTCGACTTCGCCCAGAGCAGCACGATCGGCCGGGCGATCAGCAACGCGTTGAGCAGCATCGGCCTGATCTTCCTCGTCACCTGGCTGTTGTGGGTGGTGCTCGACACGGCGATTCAGGAAGCGTTGAAACCACCGGTGAGCAAACGCTCGTCGCGCCAGCCCAGCACCCGGGTGAAAACCATCCTGCCGCTGCTGCGCAACGCGATCAAAATCATCCTGGTGGTGATCTGCGCGATCACCACCATGGCCAACCTCGGCATCAACGTTGCGCCGCTGTTGGCCGGTGCCGGGGTGGTCGGTCTGGCGATCGGTTTCGGTTCGCAGCAACTGGTGCAGGACGTGATCACCGGGCTGTTCATTATCATCGAAGACACCCTGTCGATCGGCGACTGGGTGGTGCTCGATTCCGGGCATGCCGGCACCGTCGAGGGCCTGACCATCCGCACCCTGCGCCTGCGTGACGGCAAGGGGTTTGTGCACTCGGTGCCGTTCGGCCAGATCAAGGCTGTGACCAATCAATCACGGCAGTTTGCCTATGCGTTTTTCTCGGTGCAGTTCACTTACGACACCGATGTCGACAAGGCCATCGAGCTGATCCGCGAGACTGGCGATTCGATCCGTGAAGACCCGTTCCTCAAGTACAACCTGCAAGGGCCGCTGGATGTGTTCGGGGTGGACCGGATGGACTTGAACGGGGTGGTGCTGACCGCGCAGTTCCGTACCGTGTCGGGCGGGCAATATGCAGTGAGCCGGGCGTTCAACCAGCGTTTGAAAAAGCTTGTGGATAACAGCGCCGAGGTGCATTTCGCGCAGACTTATCCACAGCAGGTTTTGTTGCCCAAGCGGCAGGGTGAGGGGGAGTTGGTGGCGAGCGAGGTGCCGCAGGAATCGCGGACCTAAGGCGGGTTTCTGGATAGGGCTACTGGCCCTTTCGCGAGCAGGCTCGCTCCCACAGGTGGAAGGCGCTCAAACTGTGGGAGCGAGCCTGCTCGCGAAGGCGTCAGTTCAGCTCACATCAATGCCGGATCAGCTTGCTCCGCACCTGCTCCATGACCACCTGATCCAGTTCACTCCAGAAAACCTGCTTGCCGGCAATCTCCGCCGCCACCGGCAAGCCATCCCGATACACCAACCGATTACTCACCAACGCTGGCACCTTCGCTCCCGGCAGCAAAGTCCCCGCCAGGTTCAACGGATCCACTCCGCACACCGCGATCAAGCTGCCGTCATGCGCCCGCCGCCGAACCTCCCGCAGCAAAGGAATCGCCTCCGGCAAGGCAAACTGTTCCCCCGCCAGCCCACTGACAAACCGCCCGCCGCGAATCTCGCCACGGGCCTCCAGCCGATGAAACGTGCGTAGCAATTCGCGCCAGCTCGGTAGCCAGTCTGCCTCGCGCTCCAGCAGACGCCAGAACACCACGCCGTAGCGGCGCAGCAACGTCATGGCGACATGTTCGAGGGTTTCGGGTGACGCCATCTGACCGCTTTCCAACGGCGGCCCGCGCCGCAACAACGCCCAGCGCCCGGCATCGTCCATGCCGCCGACAAACGCGCCGCGCCCGCGTCGACTGCTGCGCTGCTGGCGCTTGCTCGCCGGGGTGATCAGGGCGCGCAAACCAGCGAAGCTGTCGGCGTTCACCAGGCCGGCGCCGACCAGTTCCTGCAAGGCGATCTCCAGCTCGGTGCGCAGCAGGTGCGCCTCGTGGATCAACTCATCGAAAAACAACGCGCCGTGCTGACTCAGCGCCTCATAAACCTTTTGCGTTTTCGCTGACAGTTCGCTGACCGGCGTCTGTTCGGCCAGCGCACTCCACAGCCCGACCTGACTGCGCGGCAACAGCACAATCGGCGTACTGCGCAACGCCGTGCCGCTGACTTTCTGCCGGGCACTGAGCCGGGTCCACACCAGTTTGCCGTTGCGGCACAGGTCATCCAGCCAGCTTGGCGAATAGTCTTTCAAGCGCGCTGGAAGAATGTCGCTGTCCCACGCGGAGGCCGCTGCCGGGTAACCTTCGAACTGGCCGACAATCGCCGGCAACACCGCGCTGCCCTGACCGCGCGTAGCGAGGGACAGGTGTTGCCAGTCGAACAGAAAACGCATGAAATCCTGCAACGCCACCGGCTCGATTTCCCGGCGCAAGCGCTTGACGGTGTAGCGATGAATGCGCGCCAGCAGATGCCGTTCGCACCATTCTTCCACTGCCGATCCTGGCGTGAATTGGCCGCGTAATACGTAACCCTCGCGTTCCAGTTGTGCGAGGGCCTGATTGACCTGCGGTATCGGCAACGCGAGTGGTTCGGCAATGTCGGCTAACGGCAGCGGACCGAAGGCGCCGAGTCGGGCGCGGATCACTTCGATCAATGCGTCATCGAACGTCCAGATATCATCGAACCCGGGCAGCGCTGCTTGCGGCGGCTGCAACGTGGCCTGTGGATAAAGCGCTTGCAGACACTTCAGGCGCTCTCGCGCCAGCCACAACGAGCCAGGCTGTGGATATGTAGCGACTGTGAGGCCGTCTTCACGAGCAGGCTCGCTCCCACCGTTGACTGTGTTCCAACGGGCGGAACGCGATTGAATGTGGGAGCGAGCCTGCTCGCGAAGCTTTTCTTTTGCCGGTACTGGCGCAACGGCCAAGCGGCAGGCGCGACCGCTCGCAGTCAGCGCGTCAAGCCATTCGCGCCAATTTTCGTTGGCCTGCACTTCGGCCTCGCTGACACACGCCAGGCTCATCAGCGCCTCGTGCATTTCATCGACGTTGGCCGGCGTCGGCCACGCTTCCTCGCGGACCGCGTTGATGGCGTCGGCGTCCAGTGCCCCGAGGTCATCGGTGGATTGCGGATCGCTCCAGCGCCGGTTGAGCACCGCTTGGGTGCGGCGTTCTTCCAGTGGTGCATCGTCGAGAAAACTGTACGGCCGCGCGCTGAGAATTTCTGCCGCCAGCGGTGACGGTGCCGGCAGATCGCGGCTGATCAATCGCACCTCGCCGCACTCCATACGCCGCAGCAGAGTGAGCCAGCCGTCGCTGTCCATGGCCTCGTGCAGGCAGTCGTCGAGGGTTTGCTCCACCAGCGGGTGTTCAGGGACTTCGCGCTCGCCGGCGAGGTTTTCCAGGCAGGCGATCTGATCAGGGAACACGCTGGCAATCAGGTCTTCGCTTTTCATTCGCTGCAGCTGCGGCGCGACTTTGCGCCCGCCGGTAAAACGCGGCAACGCCAGCGCTACCCCGGCATTCCAGCGCCAGCGCACGCCGAACAACGGCGCGTCGAGAATCGCTTGAATCAGGATGTGCTCGGCGCTGTTGCTGTGCAGGTAGCGCCAGACGTCGTCCAGTTCGAAACTGTGGCTGGTGGACAGCGACAGGACAATCGCGTCCTCACTGGCAGCAGCCTGCAACTCGAAATTGAAGGTGCGGCAGA
Source organism: Pseudomonas sp. NPDC088414 (assembly GCF_044753325.1). Lineage (NCBI taxonomy): Bacteria > Pseudomonadati > Pseudomonadota > Gammaproteobacteria > Pseudomonadales > Pseudomonadaceae > Pseudomonas > Pseudomonas sp. NPDC088414. The sequence continues at coordinate 28,585 of NZ_JBIVMY010000020.1, forward strand.
AACGCTTGCGCAGCGCGAGGCCCCAGGCACGGTTGATGCGGCTGCCGAAGGGTGAATGGATGATCAGTTGCGTGCCGCCGGACTCATCGAAAAACCGCTCCATCAGCAGCGTGTCCTGCGAGGGCAGGGCGCCGAGAGTCAGGCGTGCGCGGGCGAGATAGTCCACCAGTTGTTCGGCGCTGGCGCGGTTCAGGCCAAGGGTCTGGGTCAGCCAGTCGAGCGCCGGTTGCAAGTCACCCGGGCTGGCGGCGAGGAGTTCGTCGAGGGTCGCTTGCAGGCGCGCCACCGCCGCAGACAATTCATCGCTGCGCCCCGGCGCTTCGCCGAGCCAGAACGGAATGGTCGGTGGTTGGCCCTGGGCATCTTCGACCCGCACCTTGCCGGTTTCCACCCGCAGGATTCGGTAGGAGGTGTTGCCAAGCTGGAAAATGTCGCCCGCGATACTTTCCACGGCAAAGTCTTCGTTGACGCTGCCGATGTTCAGACCTTGCGGTTCGAGCAGCACGCTGTAGTCGGCGTTGTCGGGGATGGTGCCGCCACTGGTCACGGCGGTCAGTTGCGCGCCACGGCGACCACGCAGAGTGCGGCTGATGGCGTCGCGGTGCAGGTAGGCGCTGCGTATGCCCTGACGACCGTTATAGCCTTCGGCGAGCATGGTCAGCAGCGCCTGATAGTGTTTTTCGTCGAGATCGCGGTAGGGCGAGGCTTTGCGGAACAGCACCAGCAGCGCATCTTCCGCCCATTCCCGGCAACTGACTTCGGCGATGATCTGCTGCGCCAGTACATCCAGTGGCGCCTCGGGGATGTGCAGGGTGTCGAGTTCGCCACGGCGCACGCAGTCGAGCAGGGCGGCGCACTCGATCAGGTCGTCGCGGGTGGTGGCGAACAAGCGGCCCTTGGGCGTGCCGCCGACCTGGTGCCCGGAGCGACCGACCCGTTGCAGAAACCCGGCAATCGAACGCGGTGAGGATATTTGGCAGACCAGATCGACTTCGCCGATATCGATGCCCAATTCCAGCGAAGCGGTGGCGATCAGCACTTGCAGTTCGCCGCGCTTGAGTCGCTGTTCGGCGTCGAGGCGGAATTCCTTGGCCAGACTGCCGTGGTGCGCGGCGACTGCGTGCTTGCCGAGGCGTTCGCTGAGGTGGCGGCTAAGGCGTTCGGCCAAGCGCCGGGTATTGACGAAAATCAGCGTGGTTCGGTGTTCGCGGGCCAGTTCGGCGAGCCGATCATAAACCAGTTCCCAGACGTCGTTGGCCATCACTGCCGACAACGGCACCGGCGGCACTTCAATGCCCAGATCCCGTGGCCGGGCGTGGCCGATGTCGATGATTTCGCACGGGCGATCAGTGCCGACCAGAAACCACGCCACGGCATCGATCGGCTTTTGCGTGGCGGACAAGCCGATGCGGGTCAAGGGTTCGGCACACAGCGCCTGCAGGCGTTCGAGGCTCAGCGCCAGATGACTGCCACGTTTGCCGGCAGCGATGGCGTGAATCTCGTCGATGATCACCGTGCGTGTGCTGCCGAGCATTTTGCGTCCGGACTCGGAGCCGAGCAGCACGTACAGCGATTCCGGGGTGGTCACCAGAATGTGCGGCGCACTTTTGCGCATGGCGGCGCGGTCTTTTTGCGGGGTGTCGCCGGTGCGCACTGCCGTGGTGATCTGCAGTTCGGGCAGGCCCAACTGGCGCAACTGCTCGGTGATTCCCGCCAGCGGATTTTGCAGGTTGATGCGGATGTCGTTGGACAACGCCTTGAGCGGTGAAACGTAGACCACCAGGGTTTCGTCGGGCAGGCCGTCGGGGTTTTCCAGGCCACGGTGGACGAGGTCGTCAAGCACGGCGAGGAATGCAGTGAGGGTTTTGCCGGAGCCGGTGGGCGCGGCGATCAGTGTCGAGCGGCGCTGGCGGATCAACGGCCATGCGCGGGCCTGGGCGGCGGTGACCGTCGGGAAGGTGCTGCTGAACCAGGCGCTGACGGCGGGGTGAAAGCCTGCCAGGGCCACGTCCTTGGGGATGGGCAGATTCATGGCTCAAGTTATGCGGGTGAGGGCGCCAAGATGCAAGTACCGCTGGGGATCTCCAGTGGCTGACAGGGCTTCATCGCGAGCAGGCTCACTCCTACAGGGGAATGCGGTCAACTGTAGGAGTGAGCCTGCTCGCGATGGGGCCCGTTGATTCAGCACAATTCCCGGCGATCTACACTTTACGAGTGACGGTTGCGCACTAAACCCGCAAAATGCAACGATTCCGGCAATTATCGACGACGGGTGTCACAAGCACCGTCGCTAAAGCCATCGTTCCAATCAGACTGGGCCTGCTGACTCTATGCGAATGCGCCTTATGTTACTGGGCGGCGGAAATGCCCTTGGGCAGGCGCTGATTCGCCTCGGTGCAGAGGAAGACATCGGTTTCCTCGCCCCCCGCCCGCCCGAAGACGGCTGGGATGCCGCGAGCCTGACGCAACTGCTCGACGACACCCGTCCGGATGCGTTGATCAATCTCGCCTACTATTTCGACTGGTTCCAGGCCGAGACTGTCAGCGAAAGCCGTCTGGCCGGCCAGGAACGCGCCATCGAGCGACTGGCCGAGCTGTGCCAGCACCACAACATCATCCTCGTGCAGCCTTCCAGCTATCGGGTGTTCGACGGTTCGCGGGCGACCGCCTACAGCGAAAAAGACGAGCCGGTGCCGCTTGGCCTGCGCGGTCAGGCGCTGTGGCGCATCGAGCAAAGTGTCCGCGCCACGTGCCCGCAACACGTGTTGCTGCGCTTCGGCTGGCTGCTTGATGACAGCCCTGAAGGCACCCTCGGGCGCTTCCTCGCCCGCGCCGAACAACCGGATGAATTGCTCATGGCCGATGATCGCCGCGGCAATCCGACCCCGGTGGATGACGCGGCACGGGTGATCATTTCGGTGCTCAAGCAACTCGATTGCGCGGCGCCGCTGTGGGGCACTTACCATTACGCCGGCCACGAAGCGACCACGCCGCTGGCGCTCGGTCAGGCGATTCTGACCGAGGCGCGCAGCTTGCATCCGCTGGCAATCGAAGCGCCGACCGCTCAGGCCCATGCCGCGCGGCCGGACGCCGCCGAGGAGCCGCAACACGCGGTGCTCGCCTGCAAGAAAATTCTGCACACTTTCGGGATCAAGCCCCGCGCCTGGCGCGCCGCGCTCCCGGCTTTACTGGATAGGTTTTATCGTCATGGCTGAAGGCCCTGTTTTAATCACCGGCGGTGCCGGTTTCATCGGCTCGCACCTGACGGATGCGTTGCTTGCGACCGGCCATTCGGTGCGGATTCTCGATGATCTGTCGACCGGCAAACGCGCCAACCTGCCACTGGATAACCCGCAGGTCGAACTGATCGTCGGTGACGTCGCCGATGCCGCGCTGGTTGCGCAGGCGATGCAGGGCTGCAGCGCTGTCGCGCATCTGGCGGCGGTGGCCTCGGTGCAGGCGTCGGTGGACGATCCGGTGAAGACGCACCAGAGCAATTTCATCGGCACCCTGAATGTCTGCGAAGCCATGCGCCAGGCCGGGGTCAAGCGCGTGCTCTACGCGTCCAGCGCAGCGGTTTACGGCAACAACGGCGAAGGCGAGTCGATCGACGAGGACACGCCAAAAGCCCCGCTGACCCCTTACGCCTCGGACAAACTGGCCGGCGAGCACTACTTCGATTTCTACCGTCGACAGCATGGTCTGGAGCCGGTGATCTTTCGCTTCTTCAACATCTTCGGCCCACGCCAGGATCCGTCCTCGCCGTACTCCGGGGTCATCAGCATTTTCAGCGAGCGGGCACAGAAAGGCCTGCCGATCACCGTGTTCGGCGATGGCGAGCAGACGCGTGATTTCCTCTATGTCGAGGATCTGGTCGATGTGCTGGTGCAGGCAATCGACAAGCCTGAAGTGGAAGTGGGTGCGATGAACGTCGGCTGGAATCAGGCGATGAACCTCAAGCAGATGCTGCAGGCGCTGCAAGACGTGGTCGGCGAGCTGCCTCCGATCAGCTACGGCCCGGCGCGCTCCGGCGACATCCGTCACTCGCGGGCGAACAACGCGCGTTTGCTGCAACGCTTCAAGCTGCCAGAGCCGACGCCGATGCGTGTGGGGCTGGCGCGGTTGCTGGGACGCTAAATCGAAAAAACAAAAAAGGCGCCTTTGCAGGCGCCTTTTTTGTGGGCGGGGTATCGCTTTGACGCTCGGTGCAATCCCTGTGGCGAGGGAGCTTGCTCCCGCTCGACTGCGCAGCAGTCGCAAATTCAGTCAACGCGGTTTTTCTGAAGCACCGCTTTTGCCTTGTTCAGGGCTGCTTCGCAGCCCAGCGGGAGCAAGCTCCCTCGCCACATTAGCCCGCATTCACCACCACGCGAATGTTCGACTGTTGCTTAGAACTTGTAGCCCAGACCCACCATGTACACAAACGGATCGACATCGACATTCACCTTGGCACGGGTGCCCGGCGCCACGGCGTTGTTCTCGACGGTCGCGCGGGTGTCGATGTCGATGTAGCGCACCTGGGCGTTGAGCATGATGTTGTCGGTCAGCATGTAGTCGGCGCCGACCTGCCAGGCCAGGCCCCAGGAGTTTTTCGCCTTGAAGTTGCCGAAGCCGTTGGATTGGGCTTCGCTGCCGACGTGCTCGTCGTAGATCCAGGTGTAGTTGATGCCGCCGCCGATGTAAGGCTGGAATGGCGATTTCGCATCCAGCGGGTAGTACACGACGCTGAGGGTGGGCGGCAGGTGTTTCAGGGTGCCGAGTTTGCCGTTGGCGGCTGGCAGCGCGGTGCCTTTGATTTTTACGTCATGCTCGAACGGCGAGGCCGCCAGCAACTCGATCCCGATGTTGTTGGTCAGCATGTAGGCGAAGTTCAGACCCAGTTGGGTGTCGCTGCTCATGGTCGCCTTGCCGCCCAGGTTGGTGCCGCTCAACGGACCCTGATCGACCTTGACGCTTGAGCTGTCGGCCTTCGGGTTGACGGTGATCGCACCGGCGCGGACGATGATGTCGCCGGCTTCGTGGGCGTGGGCGAGCGGGGCTGCGAGCGCGAGGGCAAACAGCGAGGCGCTGAGCAAGGACTTGTTCATGGGGGCTCCAGAAGGACGTTAAAAGTTTCTGATGTCCTATGGTATTAAGCCAACTGATACGGTCTTTTGACTCAGCTCAATGAAACAGTGAAGGGATGGTTTTTTGTGGAACCTTGGCCGGCCCCATCGCTGGCAAGCCAGCTCCCACAGGTTTCGTTGGTGATCACAAAATGGGTGAACGACTCGATCACTGTGGGAGCTGGCTTGCCAGCGATGGGGCCATTGAAAACAACACAGAGCCGCCGGAATTCACTCCGGCAGCTCATACACATAAATCTTGTCCGCCGCCATCTGATACCCGGCATCCGCCAGTTCGCTGGTGGACGCCTTGACCTGCAACGGTCCCTCGACCCAGTACGGTTGATACAGTTCGTCGAGCTTCACGCCCAGCTCGCTTTTCACATGCACGATCTGGTTCGACGGCGGTGGCGGCACGTGGATGCAGGCGCCGAAGTACGGCACCAGCAGAAAGTCGGTGGTGCGTCCTTCTTCGTTGACCTCCAGCGGCACGATGTAGCCCGGCAGGCGGATGTTCTGCCCGTCGAGACTCTGTACCACCGGCGCGTTGGGCATGTCCTGCTTGGCGGCTGGCGCCGACTCGGCGGACAGCGCATCGCCCATCTTCGACAGGTCGTGCAACGGCGTCATGTTCGGTACTTCCGGCGCGGCATCCGGCGGGATCATCTCCGACCAGGTCAGGTCTTTCGGCGCCGCTGCCCACACGGGCAGGGCAACCAGCAACAGCAGCGCGAATACGGCGCGGGGCATGGTGAACATCCTCATAAACGGATCGACAGGCCATCGGCCAATGATTGGCGATACGCGCGCCAGGCCGGCACGCTGCCCATCAGCAGCGCGGCAGCCAGAATGCCACCGAGCAGCGTCCATTCATACTCGCTCGGCCACGCCAGCGGCAGATACAAACCGTAATTGGCCTGCACATAACCCTGCGCGGCGGCGATGCCGATGTACAGCAAGGCCAGTCCTGCGATCACCCCGGTCAGCGCCAGCGCGAAAGCTTCCAGCACCAGCAGGCTTGCGATGTGCCACGGCCGCGCACCGACCGAACGCAGAATCGCCATCTCGCGGCGACGCTCGTTGAGGCTGGTGAGAATCGCCGTGAGCATGCCGATCAGCCCGGTCAGCACCACGAACAGCGAGACCACGAACAGCGCCTTTTCAGCGGTACTCATCAGGCTCCACAACTCCTGCAACGCCACGCCCGGCAGGATCGCCAGCATCGGCTCGCCTCGGTATTCGTTGATCTCGCGTTGCAGGGCGAAAGTGGAAATCTTGCTGTTGAGGCCGAGCATGAACGCGGTGATCGCTTGCGGCGTCAGGTCCATGTTGCGTGCCTGATCCGCCGTGATCCGCCCGTTACCACGCGCCGGCACACCGTTGTGCCAGTCGATGTGAATCGCCTCCATACCGCCGAGGCTGATGTGCAGCGTGCGATCCACCGGGGTGCCGGTGCGCTTGAGAATGCCGACCACGGTGAACGGTTTGTCGTCGTGCTTGACCAGACTGATCGCCGCTACGCCGTGGGCCAGCACCAGTTGGTCGCCGAGCTTGTAATGCAGCGCTTCGGCGACTTCGGCGCCGAGCACCACTTCGAACGGATCGCTGGCAAACGCCCGGCCATCAGCCAGTTCCAGGTGCTGCTGGCGACCGTATTGGTAATGCTCGAAATAGGCTTCGGTGGTCCCCATCACCCGGTAGCCGCGATGGGAGTCGCCGAGGGACATCGGGATCGCCCACTTCACTTTCGGATTGCTGGCAAAGTGTTCGAAGCTGTCCCAACGAATATTGTTGGTGGCATTGCCGATGCGGAACACCGAGTACAGCAGCAGGTTCACCGAACCGGAGCGGGCGCCGACGATCAGGTCGGTGCCGCTGATGGTGCTGGCGAAACTGGCCTTGGCCTCGGTGCGCACGCGCTCGACGGCGAGCAACAGGCACACCGACAGGGCAATCGCGAACGCGGTGAGCAGGGCGGTAAAGCGGCGGTTGGCCAGGCTGGCCATGGCCAGACGAAACAGATACATCTCAGACCTCGGCAGACGTGGCGGCGCGATTGAGCTCGGCCAGGGACAGGTGACGGTCGAACAGCGGCGCCAGGCTCTGGTCGTGGCTGACGAACAACAGGCTCGATCCGGCCTCACGGCATTCGGCGAACAGCAGGCGAATGAAGTTTTCCCGGGCATCGTAATCCAGCGCCGAGGTCGGTTCGTCGGCGATCACCAGTTCCGGCTGACCGATCAAGGCGCGCGCGGCGGCGACCCGTTGCTGCTGACCGATCGACAGCGAATCGGCGCGGCGACCGAGGATGCTTTCGTCCTTCAGGCCCAAGTGGGCGAGCAGGGTGGCGGCGGCTTGATCGACGCTGCCGTGACGCTGTTTCGCGCGCTCTGCACGCAGCTTCGAAAAGTGGCACGGCAACTCGACGTTCTCGCGTACCGAGAGAAACGGCAGCAGGTTGAACTGCTGGAAGATGTAGCCAGTGTGATCGACACGAAAGCGGTCGCGGGCGCCGGCACCGAGTTCGGTCAGTTCCTGGCCGAGCAGGCGAATGCTGCCGCGCCCGGGTTTCTGCACGCCACCGAGCAGGCCGAGCAGGGTGGTCTTGCCACTGCCGCTGGGGCCTTTGAGGAACAGGGTTTCGCCCGGTTCCAGGCGAAACGCCGGGATGTCCAGCAGCGGCGGGTGACCGGGCCAGTTGAAGCCCAGGTCGGACAGTTCGATGAGTGCTTGGGTCATGGCACCAGTTTCATGGTTGATCACGGGCCTGTGTAGGAGCTGCCAAAGGCTGCGATCTTTTGATCCTGTTTTTAAAGGCAAAATCAAAAGATCGCAGCCTTCGGCAGCTCCTACAGGGGATTTTTTCAGGCAATCAGAATTTCAGGGCGGCAGCCTTGGCGGTCACTTCGGTGCCTTGCTGGCCGCTTGGGCCGATCAGTTGTACCTGAATTTTCTGGGTCGCCGGGAAGGTATTGAAGATGTTCGCCAGATCCAGGGTCTTCAAGGCGCCCGGGGTGGCGCAAGTGAATTGGTAGTGGGCGTGGATTTCGCTGTGATCGTGGTGATGCGCTTCACCGCCCTTGGCATCTTCGTCGTGGTCGTCATCGTCATGCTCGTCAGCATCCGGCTTGTCGCCGAACAGCGGGCTTTGCAGTTCCTGGCTGGCCACTTTGCAACCGGCGGCGGCTGGCAGGCTGAACAGCGCCAGCGGGTTTTCCAGTTTGGTGCGCGCGGCCACGACTTTGGCTTTGTCGGTGTCGCTGGTGGCGGCGTGTTCGAAGCCCACCAGATTCATCGCCGGGCTGTCCAGTTCCAGTTCCAGGGTCTGGCCGTCGAGCGCGGCGTTCAAACGACCGACGCCGTGTTCATGGGCGCCGAGGCTGCCGTGCTCATGGTCATGATCGTGCTCATCGGCAGCGTGGGCGATGGCCAGCGGCAACAGGGCAAACGGCAAAGCGAGCAGCAGACGACGCATGGCGGTCTCCGGAAAGTAAAGTGAAGAGTTTGTTATGTAATCTTATAACGAAAGTCCGCAGAGTTTGCCCGCCTGCTTGGCGTTGCACAAGTCCCGTGGGAGCATGCAGGTCAGAAATGTGCAGGAGCGATGCAGATGTTGCGGATACGCGGAACCGTCGGAACGATGCCGGTGGATTTGACGATAGAGCTGGATGACAGCGATTGGGTGAAGCTCGGCGCAGCCCTTGGCGCGCAGCCGCAGGGCGATCAGCCTGAAATGGCAGTGAGCATGCCGGCAGCCAAACCGCTGAATCAGGACGAGGCGTTGTGGCAGGTGGCGAAAGATCTGTTGCGCAAGGCCGGGCAGCTCAGCGGGCCGGATTTGCTTGATCAGCTGGAAGGGCTGACCGGTAGCGCAGCGGCGGGCAAACGCTTGCTGGTGCGCCTGCGCCACAGTCCGGATGTAAAAGTGGTGAGTGGCGGGGATACGCCGCTCTACAGCTGGGTCGAGTGAGCCGCAAAAGATCGCAGCCTGCGGCAGCTCCTACAGGTTCACCCATGTTTTGCGGATGAAATTGTAGGAGCTGCCGAAGGTTCGGGCCGCGATCGGACGATCTTTTGATCTTAATAAAGCGCAGCAAACACCTTACGGCGGTATGCAGTCACCAGGGGATGATCATTGCCCAGCAACTCGAACACCTGCAGCAAGGTCTTGTGCGGCAGGCCCTCGCCATAACTGCGATTACGGATGAACAGCTTGAGCAAGGCCTCCAGCGCCGCTTCGTATTGCTGACGCGCCAGTTGCTGGATCGCCAGTTGATACACCGCTTCGTCGTCCTGCGGCTTCTGCGCAAGGCGCGCCTTGAGGTCGGCGGCATCCGGCAGGTCGCGGGCCAGGCCGAGGAACTTGATCTGTGCCTTGGCGCCGGCCAGTGCGGCCTTGTGCTCATCGCTCTTGACCGCGTCGAGCACGGTTTGCGCTTCGTCCAGTTCACCGCGCTCGGTCAGGCAGCGGGCATACAGAATCAGCGCCTTGGCGTTGCTGTTGTCTTCGGTGAGCATCACCACCAGCGCCGCTTCGGCATCAGCGAAGCGTCCTTCATCGAACAGTGCCTGAGCCTGTTCGAACGGATCGGCGGCGGCTGGCGCTGGCATCTGCACATGCGGCTCAAGCAGTGCACGCACCGCGGATTCCGGTTGCGCACCGGCAAAACCGTCCACCGGCTGACCGTCCTTGAACAGCACCACGGTCGGCAGGCTGCGGATACCGAAGCGGGCGACGATGTCCTGCTCGATGTCGCAGTTGACCTTGGCCAGCAGCAGTTCGCCCTGATAGCTCTCGGCAATGCCTTGCAGCATCGGCATCAACGCCTTGCACGGCGCACACCATTCGGCCCAGAAATCCACCAGCACCGGTTTGTTGAAGGAAGCTTCGATCACCGACTGGTCGAAATCGGCAGTCGTGGCGTCGAAGATGTACGGCGTTTGCTGACTCATGGGGGATCTCGTAAAAGCGTGGATGGGGCAACTATACGGCTTGGCGGGGTGTGGCCGAAAGCGGGGCAGATTTGAGAGGTGTACCGCTAGGCAGGACGCCATCGCTGGCAAGCCAGCTCCCACAGGGTTCTGTGTCGTAGACGAAATGTTGGTTCGACTCGTTCACTGTGGGAGCGGGCTTGCCCGCGATGCTTTTGGTTAGCGCCGCGCGTGGTACAGGCTCACTTGCCGAAACTCTTCCGGCTCCGCCAGATCCGGCAGTGTCATCGCCTCAAGCATTTCAATCCGCTCATACAACGGATGACGAAAATCCCGCACTCGCGAATCCGCCACCAGCGCCTCACGGCCTCGGCTGAGAAACGCATCAAGCAGCGGCAGGTTTTCGCGGTCGTACAACACGTCGGCGACCAGAATCAGATCGAAGCGATCGGCTTCGGCAAAGAAGTCCGTCGAATAACTCATCTGCACATCATTGAGTTCGGCGTTGGCCCGGCACGCGGCAATCGCCAGCGGATCCAGATCACAGGCCACCACTTCCAGCGCTCCGGCCTTGACCGCCGCAATCGCCGCGATCCCGGAGCCGGCGCCGAAATCCAGCACCCGCTTGCCACGAACCCACTCGGGGAACTGCGCCAGATAGCGCGCCACTGCCAGACCGCTGGCCCAGCAGAAACTCCAATACGGCGGTTCGTGGAGGATGCGCCGGGTTTCGTCGGGGCTGAACTCACGATCCATGTTGTCGCCGTCGATCAGCCACAGCTGCAAATCGGTGCCGGGCAATGCGCAGGCCTTGAGCCGCGCATCACCGAGCAATTCACCTAACGCCTGTTGCAGGTCGAGCGGTACGGTCATGGTGCTTTGACAAATTGCAGCTGGCCCAGCGCCTGAGTGGTCGGCTGGGTGATGGTTTGCGACGGCAGATGCAGGATCAACTGGCCCGACTGCGTGGCGCGCCCGCGCAGCTCGACCCGCGCGCCGGCCGGAAAGGCTTCCGGATTGAAGCGCAGGCGAAACGGCAGGATCTGGTTGTTGCCGATCAGGCTGGAACTGGCCAGCAGTTGTTGTGGGCGCGACTTGTCATCGATCACCAGCAGTGCCAGTTCGACCTCGGCCCCGGCCGGCACGCCTTGCAGGGTGCCGCTCAGTTCCCGTTGGTAGGCCGGCAGTGGGCCAAGGTCAGCGGCCTCGCGGGCTTTTTTCTGCGCCTGTTGTGGTGCTGGTCCCGGTGTTGGCGGTTGCGGCTTGGGCTTGTCGCTGCCGCAAGCCACCAGCAGGGCGAAAAGACTGAGCAAAACGAGCGGTCGTAGCGACATTGGCAGCTCCAGAAAATGAAATCCGTGGATCAAACGATCATGCCAGTCTGTATACCGCAAACCCTATGGCTTGTCTTGCCACCGGGATGCGCTACCATGGCCCTCCCTTTTTTTGTTGCCAGCCACCATGCACTGTCCCTTCTGCGGTGCCAACGACACC
>NZ_JBIVMY010000020.1:40125-98786 GCF_044753325.1 Pseudomonas sp. NPDC088414
TGGCCTGCGTCGAAAGTTTCAAGAAATTCGAGACGGCCTAACTGTTGTTGCCGCGCCTGATCAAAACCGACGGCAGCCGCCAACCGTTCGACGAAGAAAAACTCCGCGCCGGCATGCAACGCGCGCTGGAGAAACGTCCGGTGAGCGTCGAGCGCCTCGAATCCTCTCTGGTTCACATCAAGCACAAGCTGCGCGCCACCGGCGAGCGCGAGGTCAAATCCCTCGTGGTCGGCGAACTGGTGATGGCCGAGCTGCAAAAGCTCGATGAAGTGGCCTACATCCGTTTCGCTTCGGTGTACCGGCGCTTCCAGGACCTCAACGAGTTCCGTGAAGAGATCGACCGCCTCGCCCGCGAACCGGTGAAAGAATGACCAGCACCGCCGAGCAGGCGATCCTCGACGCCCACTTCATGGCACGCGCGCTGGAACTGGCGCGCAAAGGCCACTACACCACCCATCCCAATCCACGGGTTGGCTGCGTGATCGTGCGTGACGGGCAGATTGTCGGCGAAGGCTTTCACGAGCGCGCCGGCGAACCCCACGCCGAAGTCCATGCCCTGCGCGCAGCCGGTGAACGGGCCCGAGGCGCCACGGCTTACGTGACCCTTGAGCCGTGCAGCCACCATGGCCGCACGCCGCCGTGCGCCGATGCGCTGGTGACTGCCGGGGTTGCTCGGGTGGTCGCCGCGATGCGCGATCCGAATCCGCAGGTCGCCGGGCGTGGCTTGCAGCGTCTGGCTGATGCCGGGATCGCCACCGAAAGCGGCGTGCTCGAAGCCGAGGCGCGCCAGCTCAATCAAGGTTTCCTGAAACGCATGGAGCACGGCTTGCCGTTCGTGCGGGTCAAGTTGGCGATGAGTCTCGACGGTCGCACGGCGATGGGAAGTGGCGAGAGCCAGTGGATCACCGGCCCGGCCGCGCGTTCCGCCGTGCAGCGTTTGCGCGCGCAGGCGGCCGTGGTGCTGACCGGCGCCGACACCGTACTGGCCGACGGCGCGCGCCTGACCGTGCGCGCCGACGAACTGGGTCTGAATGCCGAACAAACCGCACTGGTCATGAGCCGTCCGCCGCTGCGGGTGCTGATCGACGGGCGCTTGCGAGTGCCGCTGGATGCGCCGTTCTTCAAGGCCGGCCCAGCGCTGGTCGCCACCTGCATGGCGGTCGAAGAGCAATACGCCAATGGCCCGGAATGCCTGATCGTGCCGGGTGACGACGGTCAGGTCGATCTGCATCAGTTGCTCATCGAACTGGCCAACCGTGGCGTCAACGAAGTGCTGGTCGAGGCCGGCCCGCGTCTGGCGGGTGCATTCGCTCAGCTCGGTCTGGTCGACGAGTTCGTGATCTTCATCGCCGGCAAGTTTCTCGGCTCCACGGCGCGGCCGCTGCTGGACTGGCCGCTGGCCTATATGAAGGACGCTCCCGAGCTGAAAATCACTGAAATCCGCGCGGTTGGCGATGACTGGCGAGTCACTGCGACGCCAGTCGTTTCGGCGAGCGTATAATTCCCGGCCATCGCCTTTGCGCTGGCTTCGTTCTCAAGGAGAACCCCATGTTTACCGGCATCATCGAATCCATCGGCAGTATCCGTGCACTGACCCCCAAGGGCGGTGATGTGCGGGTGCATGTCGAAACCGGCAAGCTCGACCTGAGCGACGTCAAACTCGGCGACAGCATCGCGGTCAACGGCGTGTGCCTGACGGCGGTTGAACTGCCGGGCAACGGCTTTGCCGCCGACGTCAGCCGCGAAACTCTCGACTGCACCGCGATGAATGACCTGAAAAGCGGCAGCCCGGTCAATCTGGAAAAAGCCCTGACCCCGACCACCCGTCTCGGTGGGCACCTGGTCAGCGGTCACGTCGACGGTGTCGGCGAAATCGTCTCGCGCAGCGACAATGCCCGCGCCGTCGAATTTCGCATCCGCGCGCCGAAAGAGCTGGCCAAGTACATCGCCCACAAAGGCTCGATCACTGTCGACGGCACCAGCCTGACCGTAAACGCGGTCGATGGCGCCGAATTCATGCTGACGATCATTCCGCACACCTTGAGCGAAACCATCATGGCTTCCTACAAGCCGGGCCGCCGGGTGAACCTGGAAGTCGATTTGCTGGCGCGTTATCTGGAGCGTCTGCTCCTCGGCGACAAGGCCGCAGAGCCGAGCGCTGGCGGCACGATCACTGAAAGCTTTCTGGCCGCCAACGGCTACCTCAAATCCTGACTGAAGGGGGTGCCTTGTGGCGCTCAATAGCATCGAAGAACTGGTTGAAGACATCCGCCAAGGCAAGATGGTCATCCTCATGGATGACGAAGACCGCGAGAACGAAGGCGACCTGATCATGGCCGCCGAATGCTGCAAGGCCGAGCACATCAACTTCATGGCCAAGCACGCCCGCGGCCTGATCTGCATGCCGATGAGCCGCGAGCGCTGCGAACTGTTGAAGCTGCCACTGATGGCGCCACGCAACGGTTCCGGTTTCGGTACCAAGTTCACCGTGTCGATCGAAGCCGCCGAAGGCGTCACCACCGGTATCTCTGCCGCCGACCGCGCGCGCACCGTGCAGGCGGCTGCGGCCAAGGACGCCAAGGCTGAAGACATCGTCAGCCCGGGCCACATCTTCCCGCTGATGGCCCAGGCCGGCGGTACGCTGGCCCGTGCCGGCCACACTGAAGCCGCCTGCGATCTGGCGCGCATGGCCGGTTTCGAGCCGAGCGGGGTGATCTGCGAAGTGATGAACGACGACGGCACCATGTCCCGTCGCGCCGAGCTGGAAGCGTTCGCAGCCGAACACAACATCAAGATCGGCACCATCGCCGACCTGATTCACTACCGGATGATCCACGAACGTACCGTTCAGCGGATTGCCGAACAGCCGCTGGACAGCGAACTGGGCCAATTCAACCTGGTGACCTATCGTGATTCGGTGGAAGGCGACGTGCACATGGCCCTGACGCTGGGCACCGTTTGCGCCGAAGAGCCGACCCTGGTTCGCGTGCACAACATGGACCCGCTGCGCGACCTGCTCATGGTCAAACAACCGGGCCGCTGGAGCCTGCGCGCCGCGATGGCCGCGGTGGCCGAGGCCGGCAGCGGTGTGGTGCTGTTGCTCGGTCACCCGCTCGATGGCGACGTGTTGCTGGCGCACATCCGCGAAACCGCTGATCAGGCGGCGGTGAAAAAACCGACCACCTACAGCATCGTCGGTGCCGGTTCGCAGATCCTGCGTGACCTCGGCGTGCGCAAAATGCGCCTGATGTCGGCGCCAATGAAATTTAATGCGATATCCGGTTTCGATCTGGAAGTTGTAGAATACGTGCCCTCCGAATAAGACGCCGGGTTTTGGCCTCGTTGTTCGCTCAAGGCATATTTGATTTATTGTGGCGAGGGAGCTTGCTCCCGCTGGGCTGCGCAGCGGCCCCTCTTGTGGGCGCTGCGCACCCAAGCGGGAGCAAGCTCCCTCGCCACAAAGATGTGCAAGTGAACACCGAGTGCGATTTCCGACGCTGTATTCGCGGTTCAAATATCACTGAGGGATGCGTACGAAACGCGTCCCGGCTCTTTAAGAGATCTGACGAATGACCCTGAAGACCATCGAAGGTACCTTCATCGCCCCCAAAGGCCGCTACGCTCTGGTAGTGGGCCGTTTCAACAGCTTCGTGGTTGAAAGCCTGGTCAGCGGTGCAGTTGATGCCCTGGTTCGCCACGGCGTGAGCGAAAGCGACATCACCATCATCCGCGCGCCTGGCGCCTTCGAAATCCCGCTGGTTGCGCAGAAAGTCGCCCAGAAAGGCGAGTTCGCAGCCATCATCGCCCTCGGCGCGGTCATTCGTGGCGGCACCCCGCACTTCGAATACGTGGCAGGCGAGTGCACCAAGGGCCTGGCCCAGGTCTCCATGGAATTCGGCGTACCGGTCGCGTTCGGCGTCCTGACCGTGGATTCCATCGAACAAGCCATCGAACGTTCCGGCACCAAGGCCGGCAACAAAGGTGCTGAAGCTGCCCTGTCCGCTCTGGAAATGGTCAGCCTGCTGGCGCAGTTGGAGGCCAAGTGATTAGCGACGATAGCGATCGTTTCAACCCGCGCGATCCGAAACCTGCGGATGCCGGCAAGCCATCGAAAAGCGTCAAGCGCCGCGAAGCCCGTCAGCTCGCGACTCAGGCCCTGTATCAATGGCACATGGCCAAGGCGTCGCTGAACGAGATCGAAGCGCAGTTCCGCGTTGATAACGATTTCACCGATGTCGATGGCGCTTACTTCCGCGAGATCCTGCACGGGGTTCCGCAGTTCAAGACTGAAATCGACACCGCGCTCAAGCCGTGCCTGGACATCGAAATCGAAGAGCTGGATCCGGTTGAACTGGCAGTTCTGCGCCTGTCCACCTGGGAACTGCTCAAGCGCGTCGACGTGCCATACCGCGTTGTGATCAACGAAGGCATCGAGCTGGCGAAAGTCTTCGGTTCGACCGACGGCCACAAGTTCGTCAACGGCGTACTCGACAAGCTGGCTCCGCGCCTGCGTGAAGCTGAAGTGAAGGCGTTCAAGCGCTGATCAGCGCTTGATATCGCAATGGGCGAGTTTGAGCTGATCCGCCATTTCTTCGCCGCCGCGCCTTGTGCGCAGGGCGGCGAGGGCGTTGTCCTGGGGATTGGCGATGACTGCGCCTTGCTGGCGGTTCCCCCCGGGGAACAGCTGGCGATCTCCACCGATACGCTGGTGGCCGGCGTGCATTTCGCCGATCCCTGCGATCCGTTTCTGCTCGGTCAGCGCTCGCTGGCCGTCGCGGTCAGCGACCTGGCCGCCATGGGCGCCACGCCCGTTGCCTTTACCCTTGCCCTGACTGTGCCGACGGTGACTGCCGATTGGCTGCAAGCCTATGCCCACGGTTTGAACCGCATGGCGCAGAGCTGCGGCGTCGCGCTGGTCGGCGGCGACACCACGCGCGGGCCTTTGAGCCTGACGGTCACGGTGTTCGGTCGGGTGCCGGCCGGGCAGGCCCTGACCCGCAGTGGCGCGCAACCTGGCGATCTGCTTTGTGTCGGCGGCGAGTTGGGCAATGCCGCCGGTGCCTTGCCGCTGGTGCTTGGTCAGCGCGAGGCCGCGGCGGATATCGCTCAGCCGTTGCTCGATCATTACTGGTCGCCCCAGCCGCAACTGGCCCTTGGTCAGGCACTGCGTGGCAAGGCCACTGCGGCGCTGGACATCTCCGACGGCCTGCTCGCCGATTGCGGGCATATCGCCCTGGCCTCGCAGGTTCGCCTCGAAGTTGAACGTGAGCGTGTACCGTTGTCCGATGCTTTAGTGGCGTTTCTCGGCCAGCGCGGTGCCGAGCGGGCGGCGTTGAGCGGCGGCGATGACTATGTGCTGGCGTTCACGCTACCGTCCGTCGAGTTGCCGGCGCTGCTGGCCGATGGTTGGCCGATCCATGTGATCGGGCGTGTGGAGCAGGGCCAGGGTGTGGTGCTGCTGGATCGCGAAGGACACGACATCACCCCGCAAATCCGGGGTTATCAACATTTTCAGGAGACACCGTGACAGATCACCCGAAACAGGTTCCGGCCGAATTCGTTCCGCCGTCGGTCTGGCGCAATCCCTGGCATTTCCTCGCGTTCGGCTTCGGTTCCGGCACCTTGCCGAAAGCGCCGGGCACGTGGGGTTCGTTAGTTGCGCTACCCTTTATCCCGTTGTGGCAGATGTTGCCCGACTGGGGTTACTGGCTGATGCTCGGAATCACCATGCTGTTCGGCTTCTGGCTGTGCGGCAAGGTCGCCGACGATCTGCGGGTGCACGACCACGAAGGCATCGTCTGGGACGAAATGGTCGGGATGTGGATCACCCTGTGGCTGGTGCCGGAAGGCTGGTACTGGTTGCTCGCGGGGTTTTTGGTGTTCCGCTTCTTCGACATTCTCAAGCCGTGGCCGATCCGCTGGATTGACCGGCATGTCCACGGTGGCGTCGGCATCATGCTCGACGACGTGCTGGCCGGTGTGTTTGCCTGGCTGGCGATGCAGGGGCTGGTGTGGATTTTCGCCTGACCCGGATCGTCAGGGTTAAGTGAGGAGACTAAGGATGGCTCGACGCTGGCTGGCGCTGGTGTTTCTGACCCTGCTGGGCACTGTCGCCAGTGCGCAGGAAGTTGCGTCGACGCCCGCGGTCATCCATCTGGCCAGCGAAGACTGGGAAGACTACACCGCCGCCGACGGCCATGGCCTGGGCTGGGACGTGCTGCGCAAGGTGTTCGAGCCGGCCGGGGTGAAACTCGACATCCGCACCGAGCCTTACACGCGCTCCGTGGGCCTGGCCGAGCGCGGCGAAGTCGATGCCTGCGTCGGTTCGTATAAAAACGAGGCCAGCGACCTGCTATACCCGCGCTGGAACTTCGACACCGATCACATCTATGCCCTGGGGCTGGCGAGCAACCCGTCACCGACCCCGGAAACCCTCGGCAGCTATCGTCTGGCCTGGGTGCGCGGTTACGACTATCAGGATTATTTGCCCAATGTGCGCAACTACAATGAAGTCGTGCGGCGCACCGGGATCCTGTCGATGCTCACCCATAATCGCGCCGACTATTACATCGATGCGCAAACCGAAATCGATTACGTGATCGGCCGGGCCAAGGATCCGACACAGTTTCGCAAGACCCACATCGCCGAATTGCCGCTGTACCTGTGCTTCGCCAACACGCCGCAAGCGCGCACGCTGATGGCGCTGTTCGACCGGCGCATGGAGCAGTTGGTGAAGAGTGGCGAGCTGAAGCCGATTTTCGAGCAGTGGCAGCAACCGTATCCATTCGAGCCGAACTGACGCGCCCCCTGTAGGAGCTGCGGCACGCTGCGATCTTTTGATCTTGATCTTGAAAAAACGGATCAACAGATCGCAGCCTCGTTTCACTCGACAGCTCCTACAGGGGCCGCTGTTCTCCGAGGAGTCATCAAACTTTTTGATCGTTATGCCCGACAATTCAGCCTAAGCGTCTGCAGGAACCTGCTGTTACAATGCCGGCCTGCGAATCTTCAGACTTTTTAGATCAGGAGCACACCGGTGCCTGTCGTTTTTGTCGCCGCTTCCAAGCTGCCAACGCCTTTTGCGCAATTCACCATGCACGGTTTTCTCGATGAAGCCACCGGCCGCGAGCACGTCGTGCTGAGCCTCGGTGAAATTGATGACGGTGCGCCGGTCCTCGGCCGGTTGCACTCCGAGTGCCTGACCGGTGACGCGCTGTTCAGCCAGCGCTGCGACTGCGGCTCGCAACTGGAAGCGGCGCTCAAGGCCATCGCCCGTGAAGGCCGTGGCGTGCTGCTCTACCTGCGCCAGGAAGGTCGCGGCATCGGTCTGCTGAACAAGATCCGTGCCTACGAGTTGCAGGACGGCGGCGCCGACACCGTTGAAGCCAACGAACGTCTGGGCTTTGCCGCCGATCAGCGTGACTACGCCATGTGCCTGCCGATGCTCGAGCATCTGGGCGTGAAGTCGTTGCGTCTGATGACCAACAACCCGCGCAAGGTCAAAGCCCTGACCGACATGAACATCGTCGTCGCCGAGCGCGTGCCGCTGCACACCGGCCACAACCCGCACAACAAACTGTACCTGGCGACCAAGGCCAGCAAGCTCGACCACATGATGGGTAACGAGCATCAGGGCGAGGTCGACCGCGCGTGACCCGCGGTCAGGTGCGTCGCCGTCTGGCGGTCGACTGGTGGAAGTATCTGGCGTTGGCGCTGCTGCCGCTGTTCGTGCTCAACGCACTGTTCGGCCAATATGAAGCGTTTCTGCCGGTACTGACCATGCCGATGTTCATTGCCGGCGTGGCCTCGATGTTTGTCAGCCTGAAGTTTTTCGGTGGCTACAAACACGCCCTGATCGCCACCCAGAAAGCCCTCGATACGCCTGCCGAACCGGCGGCGTGGATCGCGCTGGCGGCCCGTCGTCGTGTCGCGTTCCTCGCAGCATCGCTTCCGGCGTGGATCGGTGCGCTGGCGGTGTTTGTCGGCCTCGAAGCCGTACCGCTGATGTTGCTGGCGCTGTCCACGGCCGTGCTGTTCTACCTCTACCGTATCCCGCGTCAACTCGGCTGATGCGCCGTCTGTGGCTGGCGGTTCTGCTGCTGGCCTGCGCCAGCCCGGTGCTGGCGAGTCTGCGAGTGGTCAGTCTCGCGCCTTCTCTGTCTGAAATCGTTGTTGAGCTTGATTCGGCCGATCTGCTGGTCGGTGTTCTCGATGCCGGTGAGCGTCCGACTTCGCTCAAGGATGTTCCGTCAGTGGGGCGCTATGGTCAGTTGGACATGGAACGCCTGCTCAGCCTGAAGCCCGATTTGTTGCTGCTGTGGCCCGGCAGCGTCGGCCCGGCGCAACGCGATCAACTCAAACGCCTGAACATCCCGACATTCGTTGCTGAACCGCGCAGTCTCGAACAACTCTCTGCACAGATCGAAGCCATCGCCGCACGACTCGATCGGCCTGAGCGCGGGGTGAAACTGGCGGCGGATTTGCGCAAAAAACTCGATGACCTGCGCCAGCGCTATCGCCGGGATACGCCGCTGACAGTGTTCTATCAGGTCTGGGACAAGCCGTTGTACACCGTCGGTGGCGGGCAGATCATCAGCGATGCGCTCGAAGTCTGTGGCGCGCGCAATGTGTTTGCCGACCTGAGTTTGCCGGCGCCACAGGTGAGTATCGAAGCGGTGTTGCAGCGTGATCCACAGGTGATTCTGGCCGGTGAGCAGGCCCAGCTCGATGCGTGGAAAGCCTGGCCGCAGGTTGATGCGGTGAGGAGAGGGCAGTTGCTGTTGGTCACGGATAAAGGCCTGGAACGCCCGAGCGGGCAAATGATCGAGGCCACCGCCAAACTCTGCCAACTCATCCAGCCACACCGCTGACCCCTGTAGGAGCTGCCGAAGGCTGCGATCTTTTGATCTTGCTTTCGGCTGGCTTGGAGTCGCTGAGGATCAAGATCAAAAGATCGCAGCCTTCGGCAGCTCCTACAGTTGAAATCAGTGGATATCCGGGGTCCAGGTGACGCCAAACATCCACGCACGACCTTCCTCGCGATAGCCGTACTGGCTGCCGTCATAGCTGTACAACGCACGGCTGTAACCCTTGTCCAGCAGGTTATCGACCTTCAGATCCAGTTTGATCTCGCGGTTCAGCGCCCAGCTGCTGCGCAAGCCGACGGTACCGTAGCCACCCAGCGGCTGGGTGTTGTTCAGATCGTCGTAACTGCCGCTGACCAACTGCCAACTGGCCCCAAGCCCCAAACGATCGAACTGGCGATCCAGATCCCAACTGGCAGTACGCCGCGCACGACGGGCCAACGTGTGCCCTGTTTCGCGATCACGCGGGTCGATAATCGCCACACCAAGGTTGCTTTGCCAGCCGAACAGGTCCTGCTTCAGCGCCGCTTCAAAACCATTGATCCGTGCCGAAGCCACGTTCTCCGGGCGTGAGTTGCTGCCGAAGATGATCGCGTCTTGCAGATCAGTGCGGTAAATCGACGCTTCCAGGCGGCTGCTATCGCTCAACTGACTGCGCCATTGCAGCTCATAGCTTTTCGAGATTTCCGGTTTCAGATCCGGGTTACTGAAATCCGGGTAGTACAGGTCGTTGAAGGTCGGCGCGCGGAAGCCTTCGCTGTAGCTCAGCAGCAGATCGTTGTCCGGGTTCAGCGGTAAGGTGAAGGTGCCGCTCCAGGTGTTCTGGCTGCCGAACTGCTGGTTGTCGTCGTGACGCAGACCCAGTTCCGTGGAGAAACTGTCGGCCTGATAACGATGCTGGATGAACGCGGCGCGATTCCAGCGGCTGTCTTCGTTGAATGCGGTGCTGCTGTTGACCCGGTCTTCATACCAGTCGCCGCCGAGGATCAGGCTGTTACGTGCATCCAGGCTCAGGTCGTTCTGCCAGGTCACCGAGTCGCGATAGGTGTTGAACACCGTGCGCTCGTCGCTGAGCTTGTCGAAGGTTTTTTCGCGGTTCTCGGTATGACCGAGTTCGACGCGGGTTTTCCAGGTTTCGTTGACCCGCGCATCGACGTAGCTGCTGACACTGCTGACGTTGAAGTCGCTGTAGGGCTGCTGCTGCACCGACTCGAAAGTGGTCGTGTCGAAGCGGCCGAACGGGTTATCGAACTCGCTTTTGCCACGGTTATCCAACAGGTTGGCGCCGACCTCGACGTCGTCGGTCAGCGCATGGCTGAGACTCAGGCTGACGGATTTATTGCGATAGGCATCGTGATCGCTGTCGCTCGGGTACGACTCGTGGGTACGGTCGATACCGGCGGTGTCATCGAGGCTGGCGCCAAGGTTGAAGCGGGTCTTCTCGTCGCCACCGGACAGGCCGAGGCTGCGTTCCCAGGTCTGGTTGCTGCCGAAGCCGACGTGCAAGCGCGGCTGCAGGCCTTGCTCGGTGCCGCGCCGAGTGAAGATCTGAATCACCCCGCCAATCGCATCGCTGCCGTAAATCACCGAGCGCGAACCGCGCAGCACTTCCACGCGCTCGATCTGGTCGATGTTCAGGTGCTGCAGGTTGCTGTCGCCGGAGGTCGAACTGCCGATGCGCTGGCCATCGACCAGTACCAGACTCTGCGCCGACTGCGTGCCGCGAATGTAGATCCCCGGCAGACTGCCGCGTCCGCTAGCCTGCGCCACTTGTACGCCCGGTACCCGTTGCAGCAGGTCGGTGACGCTGCCCGGTTGCAGGCGGTCGATGTCTTCGCGGGTGAACACAGTGTTGGCCGCGCTGCTGTCGTTGCGTGCTTCGACCTGGCGGTTGGCGCTGATCAGCGTGTCGGGCAGCTTCAGCGCTTCGTCGCGTTCGAAGGTGTCGGCGAGGGCATTGGTGGCTGGCAGCAGGAGGAGGGGCAGGGCGAGGCGCGAGAGGTTCATCGGTATTCCGTTGGTATTTCTGGTGTGCACAAAATTTCTAGCGACACAAAACACTGTGGGAGCGGGCTTGCCCGCGATGGCGTCGGTACATCCAACATCAATGTTGACTGGGCCGACCTCATCGCGGGCAAGCCCGCTCCCACAGGGATGGTGATTACTTGTTAAGCAGAGTCAGGCGCTCACACACCGCCGCTTCGATTCCCGCTTCATCCAGCCCGCACTCGGCCAGCATCTGCGCCGGTTTGGCGTGCTCGACGTAAATGTCCGGCAAGCCCAGGTGCAGCATCGACTTGAGGATATTCTCGCGCGCCAGGAATTCGCTGACCGCGCCACCGGCGCCGCCCATGATCGCGTTCTCTTCGATGGTCACCAGCAACTCGTGGCTACCGGCGATCTCGCGCACCAGCGCTTCATCCAGCGGCTTGACGAAACGCATGTCGACCACGGTCGCATCCAGCTTCTCGGCGACTTTCAGCGCTTCGGTCAGTTGCACGCCGAACACCAGCAGGGCGACTTTGCTGCCCTGACGACGGACGATGCCCTTGCCGATTTCGATCGGTTCGAGATCCTTGTCGATGGTCGCGTTCGGGCCGGTGCCGCGCGGGTAGCGCACCGCCGCCGGGCCGTTGTACAGGTGGCCGGTGGTGAGCATCTTGCGCAATTCGTTTTCATCGCTCGGGGTCATGATGACCATGCCCGGGATGCAGCGCAGGTACGACAGGTCGAAGCTGCCGGCGTGGGTCGGGCCGTCTTCGCCCACCAGACCGGCGCGGTCGATGGCGAACAGCACGTCGAGGTTCTGCACCGCGACGTCGTGCACCAACTGGTCGTAGCCGCGTTGCAGGAACGTCGAGTAGATCGCCACCACCGGTTTGGCGCCTTCGCAGGCCATGCCGGCGGCGAACGTCACGGCGTGCTGTTCGGCAATCGCCACGTCAAAGTAGCGCAGCGGGAAGCGTTCGCTGAACGCCACCAGGTCCGAGCCTTCCTTCATCGCCGGGGTGATGCCCACCAAGCGCGGGTCAGCTGCCGCCATGTCGCACAACCATTCGCCGAACACCGCCGAGTATTTCGGCCCGCTGGCCTTTTTTGGCGCAGTGGCCGGGGCATCGAGCGGTTCGAGCTTGGTGATGGCGTGGTAACCGATCGGGTCGACTTCCGCCGGGGCGAAGCCTTTGCCTTTCTTGGTGACGATGTGCAGGAACTGCGGGCCCTTCAGATCGCGCATGTTGCGCAGGGTGGCGATCAGGGTCGGCAGGTCGTGGCCGTCGATCGGGCCGATGTAGTTCCAGCCCAGCTCTTCAAACAGGGTGCCGGGAACCAGCATGCCCTTGGCGTATTCTTCGGTGCGACGGGCGATTTCCCAGGCGCCGGGCAGGCGCGACAGGACTTTCTTGCTGCCTTCACGCATGCTCGCGTAAGTGCGGCTGGAAAGAATCTTCGCCAGATAATTGGACAGGCCACCGACGTTGCGCGAGATCGACATGTCGTTGTCGTTGAGGATCACCAGCATGTTGGCGTTGACTTCCGGCGCGTGGTTCAGCGCCTCGAAGGCCATGCCGGCGGTCAGCGCGCCATCACCGATCACCGCAATCGCCTTGCGATCGCTGTCTTGCAGGCGGGCGGCAATTGCCATGCCCAGCGCGGCGCTGATCGAGGTGCTGGAGTGGCCGACGCCAAAGGTGTCGTACTCGCTCTCGGCGCGACGCGGGAAGGCAGCGATGCCGTCCTTCTGGCGCAGGGTTTCCATGCGCTGGCGACGACCGGTGAGGATCTTGTGCGGATACGCCTGATGACCGACGTCCCACACCAGCCGGTCATCCGGGGTGTCGAAGACGTAATGCAACGCGATGGTCAGCTCGATGACGCCCACGCCGGCACCGAAATGCCCACCGGTCTGGCCGACCGTGTCGAGCAATTCCAGGCGCAACTCATCGGCCAGGGTTTCCAGCTCGGCTTCGCCTAACCGGCGCAGGCCGTCCGGCGTGTTCGCGCGGTCGAGCAGGGGCGTGGTCGGGCGCTTGCGGGGAATCTCATGAAACGTCGTGGGCATCAGGCGAATCGTTATAGGTATAAAAGATGCGGCAGTTTACCTGATGCATCGCCCCCTGCCCACGCGTTGGTCTTTTTTGGCAGGTTGGCGTTCAGTTGCGCCGCTCGACGATATACCGGGCCAGATCGCGCAAAGGCTCGGCTGCCGCGTCAAACGGTCGCAGCGCGTGCAGCGCCTGATCGCGCAGTTCCAGCGCATAGACCTTGGCCGCGTCCAGCCCCAGCAGGGCCGGGTAGGTTGGCTTGTCGCGGGCGATGTCGGCGCCCTGGCGCTTGCCGAGGGTTTCGGTATCGCTTTCGACGTCGAGAATGTCGTCCTGCACCTGAAAGGCCAGACCGATGGCCTGTGCATAAGTCTGCAGGGCCTTGAGCTCATTCTGCTCGGCACGGCCGCTGGCCAGGGCGCCGAGCTTGACGCTGACTTCGATCAACGCGCCGGTCTTGTGCCGGTGCATTTGCTCCAGCGCTTGCTGATCCAGCTTCAGGCCGACCGAGCCGAGGTCGATGGCCTGACCGCCGACCATGCCTGCCGGGCCGGCCGCGTGCGCCAGCGCCGTGACCTGTTGCAGACGGATGTCAGCGTCGAGGTTGCTCAGACGCGGGTCGAGCAGGGCGCTGAAGGCCAGGCTCTGCAAGCCGTCACCGGCGAGAATCGCGCAGGCTTCGTCGAATTTCTTGTGGGTGGTGGGCTGGCCGCGACGCAGATCGTCGTCGTCCATCGCCGGCAAATCGTCGTGCACCAGAGAATAAGCGTGGATCAGCTCAACCGCGCAGGCCGCGCCGTTGGCTTGCTCAGCCTTGCCGCCCAGCGCTTCGCACGCGGCGTAGGCCAGCAGCGGACGCACGCGTTTGCCGCCGATCATCACGCTGTAGTGCATCGCCTCATACAGGCGCGACAACTCTGGCAGCGGCGCCTTGAAGAGCATTTCCAGCGCCGCATTGACCCGCGCCTGGCTGGTCGCCGAATACGCTGCAATCATTCTGGCTGTTCCGCGTCGAAGGGTTCCTCGGCGAGTTCGCCATCGCGCTCCAGCAGCACTTGCACCTTCTGCTCGGCCTGGGCCAGCGCCGCCTGGCAGTCACGGGTCAGACCGATGCCCTGCTCGAAAGCGGTCAGCGAGTCTTCCAGCGACAATTCACCGTTCTCCAGACGCTCGACCAGTGTTTGCAGGTCGGCGAGGGACTGTTCGAAATCCAGTGCAGCTTTTTTGCGGGCCATGGCGGCGATTTCCGGTTGACGTTAAACCGGCGCGACACTAGCAGATAGGGGGTTTATGGGCAAATGAGCCTCCCCGGACGACCTCATTTTACTGTGGCGAGGGAGCTTGCTCCCGCTGGGTTGCGCAGCAACCCCAAAACTCGCCATCGCAGTTATTCAGGCAGATTGCATTGACCGGTTTGGGCCTGCTGCGCAGTCCAGCGGGAGCAAGCTCCCTCGCCACAGTATTTGTGATGACTCATGAAGGCTGGAGCTTATTCGGCTCATTTTGTGAGCCGAATAACGCTTCTATTCGGCTCACGCCCAACACCCCTGCGTGATTCTCGCCGCAAATCCAGATGTATCCGATTGTTAAAAAACTGCCGAATCGCTAATCTTCGCGCCTTCTACGACCCGCTAGTCACGGGGTCTTTCAGACGAAACGCAGTTTCCACCGCTGTGAAGTACCGAGGATCGGGTGCAAGGTTTCGTTCAGGCATGGCAGGAGGCATTACATGCGTTCATTTCTTTGGCTGCTGATCGGCTTGGCCTGCGCGCCTGCGCTGTGGGCGGCGCCGACTGCCGAGCTGTCTGAGCCATCCGGTGGCTGGCGTTACAACGGTCTGCTCGACCGCAGTGAAAATCCGCAAGTCGCTTACCCCACGCCGCCGATCGATCGCGGCATTCAGCGCAATCGCACGATGATTCAGGGCCAGCTCAAGGCCATCGGCAATCAGCGCGGGCCGCACACCCTGGCGGTCAACGGTAATCCATTGAATCTGTACACCGACGATGACGGGCGGTTCGCCCGGCCGTATGCGTTCGGCGCCGGCTCCAACAGTGTCGAAGTGCGCAGCGCCGAGGGGCAGTCGCTCAAGCGCGTGCAGTTCTATGAAGCGAATAACCTGCGCACCCCGGCGAAGATCCGTGTGGTGCTCGGCTGGGACGATCCCAAGGCCGAACTCGACCTGCACATCATTACCCCGGACGGCCAGCATGCGTTTTTCGCCCACACGGCGCTGACCAACGGCGGCGGTCTGGACCCGGACGGTGTCGATGGCCCCGGCCCGGAAATGTTCACCATGACCGCGCCGCTGCATGGCACCTATCTGGTTTACGTCAACTATTGGGGCAACTTCGGCGACGGCGGCTATAACTTCGAGGAGGCCAGCAATCAGAACGAGGTCATCACCTCGCAAATCACGCTGGTGCTCAACGAAAACACGGTCGACGAAAAACGCGAAACATTCATCGTGCCCCTGCGGGCGATCGGTGATCTGCTGCTGGTCAAGACTTTCAACTATTAAGCATCCCGCTCCACGGATGAACTTCGGGTTTTGTGAACATGAGTGATAACGCTGCTTCTCCGGTCGTCCCGACACCTGCCGGCCAACCTTCCCGGCGCTGGCCAGCGCTGCTGATCGGCCTGGTCCTGGTGGCCGGGGTGGCCGGTGGTCTCGGCTGGCTGCTGCACAAGCCCAAGGTGCCGGCGGCGGCATTGGCCAGTGACAAACTCGGCCTGAGTCGTCCGGATGCGCTGCTGGAAACCCGCTCCCTGAGCCAGTTGCCCAAGGACCTGCTGACGGTGCCGTTTCTCAAGGCCACGCTCACCGAAGATTTCGTCTTCTATTACGAAACCCACGCCGACCGCCTGGGGCTGATCGGCAGCCTGCGGCGGATCATCTACGAACACGACCTGAAGCTGCAGGACAGCCTGATCGAGCAGCTTTTCGATCAACCGGCCGACGTCGCGCTGTGGCGTGGCGCCGATGGCCGGCTCAAGGATTTCCTGCTGGTGATGGACCGCGGTGGATTGGCGAAGCTTCTGGAGCCATTGGCGAAAGTCGCGCTGGATGATTCGCAGCTCAGCGTCTTCGGCAGCCTCAAGGTTGGCAGCGACGAAGTACCGCTGTACCAGCTCAGCTACAACGCCAGCAAATCGCTGCTGTTCGCGTCGCGCGGCGACAAGCTGGTGGTGCTGTCCAACCCGAACAAGTATTACGACCCGGCCAACGGTGAATCGGAAGAGTCCGGACACGTCTCGCCGCAGGCGCTGGCCGCGCTGCTCAACGGCGACAAACTGTTCGCCGAGGCTTTCGGTCTGCCCGCGAAGGCGCCGGAAATCAAACAGCGTCTGTCGGTCAATTCCAGCGTCCTTGCGATGGGCTATCAGCGCTTCATCCCGAACTTCGCCGGGCTGCGTTTCGACATGGACGACAAGGGCTGGCACAGCTACCTGGCCATGGATGAACTGGATAACCAGCCGGACTTCGATTTCAAACCGGTGTGGCAAGCCATGCCGCTGGGCGCCAGTGCCTGCGTGACCCTGCCGGTGGCGGCCGAACCGCAGAAACCGCTGCTGGTGAAACTCGGTGCCGACGAAGCGGTGGCGCAGAAGCTCACCGAGCACGTGGCCGGCGCGGCGGGCCTGTGCTGGTACGCCGATTCGCGGTTGTACACGCCGTTGCTGGTCGCCAGCCTGAAGGATGAGGACAGCAGCAAGCTCGATGGCGACCTGGGCACGCTGTTCGGTTCGATGGTGGGCGCCTACGAGACGAATGTCGACGAGCACGCGTTCCCGGTGGTCGAGAAACAGGAAGGCCAGAGCCATGTCTGGCAGCGTCAGGTCAGCTCCAATTTCGGCCCGTACGCCGCCAAGACTGCCGAGAATCCGGATGCGATCAGCGGTAAAGCGTTCATGAAAGTCAGCCTCGCCCGCCACGGTTCGACGCTGCTGTTTTCCCTCGACGACAAACTGGTCGACAAGGCCCTCGGTACTCTCGACAAACGCTTTCCGCCGATGGCCGACGTGCTGCCCAAAGACGTGTTGATGCCGATCTACTTCGGCCCGGATTCGATGGCGCAACTGATGCAGCAGGAAACCCTCGACAGCCTGCCGCAGGACATGGAGCCGGTGTTCTACAACGCCGCGCAAACCTACCTGATCCCGAAACTGCGCACCCTTGGTGGCTACGGCAAATACGCGCTGACCCTGCCCGAAGGCAGCGAGCCTGACGGCCACTGGCAATGGCTGCCGCTGGAATGGAAAGCGCTGTGACGGCATTGATCCGCAGCCTCGGCTTGCTCGCGCTGCTGCTCAGCGCCGGTGCCCGAGCGGTTGAAGCACCGGCGCTGGATCCGGCGCAGTCCCAGGTGTTCCGCGCCTGGTTCGTGCGCATCGCTCAGGAGCAACTGAGCCAGGGCCCGAGCCCGCGCTGGTATCAGCAGGACTGCGCAGGCCTTGTGCGTTTCGCCGCCAACGAAGCGCTGAAAATCCACGACGACAAATGGCTGCGCAGCAATGGCCTGTCCAATCGCTACCTGCCGCCGGAGCTGACGCTCAGCGACGAGCAGCGCAAGCTCGCCCGGCAATGGCAGCAGGGCGGCGGCAAGGTCGGGCCGTACGTCAACGCGATCAAACTGATTCAGTTCAACAGCCATCTGGTCAGCCGCGACGTGTCCCAGGCACGCCCCGGCGACCTGATGTTTTTCGATCAGGGCGACGACCAGCACCTGATGATCTGGATGGGCCGCTACATCGCCTATCACACCGGCACCACCACCCCCACTGACAACGGCATGCGTTCGGCAAGCCTGCAGCAACTCATGACATGGAAGGACACCCGATGGATACCCGACGCAGCCAACCCCAACTTCATCGGCGTCTATCGACTGAACTTTCTCTCCCAATGACCGGTGCCCGCATGCTGCGACTCTGCGCTCGAATTCCTCTGCTGCTGGCGCTGTTGCTGCCACTGGCGACCGTCAACGCTGAAGATTCGGTGGAGCCGAGCGGCTACACGCCGGTCTCTGGTGAAAGCTTCTTCCTGCTGGCCGACAGCAGTTTCGCCGCCGACGAGCAGGCGATGGTGCGTCTCGAAGCACCCGGTCGCGACTACCGCCGCTTCCGCATGGAACCCTATGGCGGTGCCGACATTCGCGTATACCGCATCGACAAACCGCTGGATTTCCTCAAGCGCCAAAAGAACCTGCACCGCGTGGTCAGCGACGGTCAATTCAAGGGCGAAGGCCTGTCCAACACCCTCGCGTACCTGTGGGACAACTGGTACCGCAAATCGCGGCGGGTGATGCAGCGTGCGTTCTCCTACGAGTCGCGCAAGCAGGTCACCGAAGAAGTGCCGGAACTGAAGATGGGCAACGCCATCGCCGCGCCGACGCCGTACGACGCGCAACCGCAATTCGCCTTGATCCCGGGCCTGCCGGTGGTCAGTCAGTTCCGTTATCCGCTGTGGCAGGCCAAACCGATCCAGCCGCCGGCCGGGGTCAATCTGGCCGGGTCTTCCAGCGAGTTCGTCAGCGTTGCACCGGGTAATGTGTACATCCCGTTGGGCAACCTCAAACCGGGCCTGTACCTGGTCGAAGCGCTGATCGGCAAGTACCGCGCGACCACCATGGTGTTCGTCTCCAACACCGTGGCGGTGAGCAAGATTGCCGGCGATGAACTGCTGGTCTGGGCCGCGCGCAAACACCAAGGCAGTTCTGTGCCGAAGGTCAATGTGCTGTGGACCGACGGCCTCGGCGTGATGAGCAGCGGCGCCACCGATGCCGATGGTTTGCTGCGCCTGAAACACGTCAGCCCCGAGCGCTCGTTCGTGATCGGCGAGGACGAAGAGGGCGGGGTGTTCGTCTCGGAAAACTTCTATTACGACAGCGAAATCTACGACACCAAACTCTACGCATTCACCGACCGGCCGCTGTATCGCCCGGGGGATTGGGTGTCGCTGAAAATCGTCGGTCGCGAGTTCAAGAATGCGCGGGATTCGGTATTGCCGGGCGCTGCTGACGTCAACGTCAGCGTGCTTGATGCCACCGGCACCGAGCTGCAGCGCCTCGACCTGAAACTCGATTCCAAGGCTGGCACTCAGGGCCGTTTCCAGTTGCCGGACAACGCCGTGGCCGGTGGTTACGAGATCCGCTTCAACTACAAGGATCAGGCCTACAGCAGCGCCTTCCGCGTCGCTGAGTACATCAAGCCGCACTTCGAGATTTCGCTGAACCTGGCCAAGCAGGATTACCGCACCGGTGAGCCGGTGAAGGGCAGTCTGGTGCTGCTGTACCCGGACGGCAAACCGGTGGCCAACGCCAAACTGAGCCTGAGCCTGCGCGCCCAGCAACTGTCGATGGTCGACAACGAGCTGCAATACCTCGGGCAATTCCCGGTGGAGTTGACCAGCACCGAACTGACCACCGACAGCAAGGGCAACGCGACCCTCGACCTGCCGGCCGCCGACAAACCGAGCCGCTACATGCTCACCGTGTTTGCCAGCGACGGCGCGGCGTATCGGGTCAAGACCACCAAGGAAATCCTCATCGACCGTGGCGCTGCAAGCTTCCGTCTGAGCGCGCCGCAACGTTTCAGCGCGGTCAACGACAAAGTCGCGTTCAGGTACGCCAACGAGGGCGGCAGCGAGCAGAGCAAAGCCGTGACCCCGAGCAGCTACAGCTGGGTGCGTCTGGAAGACCAGAGCACCGGCGAAGGCAAACTGGCGGCGACGGACAAGGGCTTCAGCATTGCCTTCGAACGTCCGGGTACTTACAACCTGACGCTGAAGGATCAGCACGGTCGCGTCCTCGGCGCCACCGGCCATTCGGTCACCGGTGACGGTGTCAAAGCGGTGCCGGGCACTGTGGAAATCGTCCTCGACAAGCCCGAGTACAAGGCTGGCGATGAAGCACTGGCGCTGATCACCTTCCCGGAGCCAGTCAGCGATGCACTGCTGTCGCTGGAGCGCGATAAGGTCGAAGCCACCGCGCTGCTGGCCAAGGGCGGCGACTGGCTGAAACTGGAAAAACTCAGCGACACCCAATACCGCGCGCGCATTCCGGTGAAGGACAATTTCGCGCCGAACCTGACCTTCTCCGTGCTGTACACCAAAGGCGGGCAGTACAGCTTCCAGAACGCCGGGATCAAGGTGATTGCGCCCCAAATCGATGTGGCGATCAGCACCGACAAAGCGGTGTATCAGCCGGGCGATACCGTTACCGTTGACCTGACCACGCAGTTCGCCGGCAAAGCGGTGCCGGCACATCTGACCGTCAGCGTCGTCGACGAAATGGTCTATGCGCTGCAACCGGAAGTCGCGCCGACCATTGACCAGTTCTTCTACCACCCACGGCGCAACAACGTGCGCACCAGCGCCAGCCTGGCGTTCATCAGTTACGACGTGGCGCTGCCGGGCAGCCCCGGCGCGCCGGGCAAGGCCAACCGCAGCGAGCGTGGGGTGAAAGTGTTGGAGCGTCCGCGTCGTGAAGACGTCGACACCGCCGCGTGGCAGCCAGAGTTGTTGACCGGTGCTGACGGCAAAACCCGCTTCACCTTCAAGATGCCGGACTCGCTGACCCGCTGGCGCATCACTGCGCGGGCCATTGCCGATGACGGCCAGGTCGGGCAGAAGAAGCAGTTCGTCCGTTCGGAAAAACCGCTGTACCTGAAGTGGAGCGGGCCGAGCAAATTCCGCAAAGGCGATCAGCCGCAACTCGGCGTATTCGCTTTCAGTCAGGCCGAAAAACCGGTCAAGGCTGAACTGGTCACCCATTACGCGGGCGCCGAACAACGCCTGCCAGTAACCCTGAACAACGGCATCAACTACGTGCCGCTGCCAGCGTTCGCCCTGGCCTCGGGTGAGTGGACTGCCGAGCTGGTGCAGGATGGTAAAACCGCGGACTCTCTCGCTGCGCGCCTGAGCGCCACCGGCGACGGCTGGCAAGTGACGCAAACCCAGAGCATCGACGTCGCCAGCGGCGATACCCCGTTGAGTCTGCCGGCCGACGCCACCGACATTCGCCTGCGTCTGGATGACAGCCCGCAAGCGCTGTTCCGTTCCGCGCTCGATGATCTGCTGAGCTACCCGTACGGTGGCGTCGAGCAGACTGCCAGCCGTTTGCTGCCGCTGAGCATCGCCTATCCGTCGCTGGCGTCGAACCCGCAGATCCGCGATCGTCTGCGCCTGATCATGCAGAACAGCCGCTTGCGTCTGGTGCAGATGGCCGGGCCGTCGGCGAGTTTCACCTGGTGGGGTTTCGACGGTGAGCCGGATGCATTCCTGACCGCTTACGCCTACTACGCCGACTGGAACGCCAGTCAGGTGCTGGAACTGACCTTGCCGCCGGAGCATTGGCAGCGAGTGCTGGAGGTCTACGCCAAGCAAGCGCCGAACACGCCGTTACTGCAGCGGGCGCTGATCCTGTCGTTCGCCAAACAGATGCATTTGCCGGTGAACACCTTGCTCAGCGGTTTGATGGACGATTTGGCCAAGGCCGGTGAGGGCAATGCCGAAACCCTGATGGACGATGGCGAAGACAGTCTGGTGATGAGCGACCCGGATTCGGCGCTCGGTCTGGCGGCAGCGCGGGTGTTGACTGCGGCGCTGGCGACCCAGTCGAAAGTCGCGTTGCCGGACGCATTCAACCGTCAGGTCGGCGCTGCGCAACAGCGTCTGGCGGTCAGTTCGCAGCCGTTTGCCGAAGCGCTGAACCTGTCGCTGCAACCGTTCGATCAGACTCGCGCGACGGCGTTGCTGCAACGTCTGCTGCCACAGCAATCGACCCTCGAACGCGCCCTGGCGCTGAGCTGGTTGCAACGCAGCATCGCTCAGGCGTCGCCGACCATCGCGCTGCTGCCGGGTGAAGGCTGGAAGAAAAACTACGGCGCGACCGGTGAAATGTTCTGGACCTGGCAGGGTGCGACACCGGTGCCGAGCGTGTTGTCGGTGTCCGGCATTCAGGAGCGTCCGCTGCGGGCGGCGTTGAGCTTCCAGACCCAGCAACCGGCCGTCGATCCAATGGCCGTGACCATCACCCGGCGCCTGTCGCGACTGGTGCCGGGCGACGAAGCGTTCACCTTCAAACTGGAACCGGTCGGCAACAAACCGCTGTCCAGCGATAGCCTGTACCTGGACGAAGTGATTATCACCAGCAAGGCACCGAAACCGCTGCGCTACGGCATGCTCGAAGTGCCGTTGCCACCGGGCGCCGATGTCGAGCGCACCACTTGGGGCATCAAGTTGCAGGGCAAGGACGGCACTGAACCGACCGCGCTGGAGAAGGCGCGCTTCGAGCCGGGGCAACTGGCCTACGCGGTGCCGGTGGATGCGCTGAGCGGCGAATTGCGTCTGCGCCATCTGGTGCGTTTCTCGCAGAAGGGTCAGTTCAACCTGCCGCCGGTGCGTTTCACTCAGGTGTACGCGCCGCAGCATCAGGCCCAGGAAGCGAAAGCCGCCCTCGGTCAGGTCACGGTCAACTGACATGAACCGGCCGCTGCTGTGGCTGCTGATGTGTGTGATGCCTGCGCTGGCGACGGCGCAGGATGAGCCGTTGCGGCTGGCGTACAAGGGCGAGTTGCTGGCGTTGAATCACACGCAACTGATCGCTCGCGAGCCATTGCCGCCGACGCTGGATACGCCGCTGGGCAGTCTGTGGAAATTGTTCGTGTATGCGTGGCTGGTAGATACCGGTGCGCGCGAGCCGGCGTACGAATGTCGCGGGCAGTCGAAGGAGGAGGTTTATTGCTGCTCGGCGGGTGGCAGGATCGAGCGTGATCAGGCGTTGGTCAAATCCTGCGGCTTGTACTTCGAGCCGGCGCGGTTGGGCATTGCTGCTGCCGATTGGCGCACGTATTGGCAGGCGCGGCAGGCGCCGTCGTGGTTGCTGGATTTGCCAACCGTGCAACCGGCCACGCGGGTTTCCGTGGTTGACTTGCTGAAGGTGTTGTCGGTGCTGCCGGCGCAAGAGCAGATGCGCCGCGTGTTGCTTGACGTCGTGCTGAACGCGGCGGACGGCAATGTCGTCGGTGAGCTGGGCGGGCGCCTGCGGGTGAAAACCTGGAGCTGGCTCGGTGATCAGGATCCGCAGTCGCGGCAGGGCGGGTTTGCCGGATGGACGGCGGACGGCTCGCCGATCTGGGCCGGTGGGCGCGGCACCAGTCAGATGGTCTTGCGCCATTACGGCCAAGCACTGGCGACGGTGTTGCCTTCTTCCTGGCCGGCGGAAGCAGGGCGTTGTGTCGAGGTCGAACTGTTCTCGCGTTATCCGCTGTCGCGTGTTCTGGCGGGGGATCGGGTGGTGACTTCCGGCTCGTTGCAGGGCGACTACCGCGTCGAATTCGCCAACGGCAATGCGCTGGATATCCACAGCGCCGGGGAACTGTTTCTGCTCAACGGCAAACTCGTTGCACGGCTCGATCGCGAAGAATACGTCGCCCGTGTGCTTGAGCGCGAAGCCAAACCTGAACCCGCCGAAGCTGCCAAGGCACTGGCCGTGGCGATCCGCACCTATCTGTTGCAAAACGCCACGCGCAACGGCGATTGCCTGAGCATCGACGACAGCAGCAACCGTCAGCGCGTCGCCCCACGCCCGGCCTCCGCCGAGTCGCGCGCCATCGCCGCATGGACAGCGGATCTGGTGCTGGCCGGCAGCACCGTCACCTATCACTCCGATCAACCCGGCCCGGACAAACTGGCCTGGCAACAAGCCGTCGAGCAGGCCAACGCCGGCCAGCGCTACGACGCGATTCTGCTGCACGCCTATCCGCGCGCCAGCCTCAGCCGTTGGGACAACCCGGTTGCTTCCTGCGAAGCACTGCCCGCCGCACAGGACTGGCTGCAAAAGCAGCGTCGCGGCTGGCGTCCGACGCTGGAAAGCGAAACCGGCTACAACGAAGTCAGCTCGTTCGCCGTGTGCAAACTGGCGTTCGGCCGCCCGTTTGTCGATCGCGAACGCCAGCGCATTTATGTGCGCGGCGTGCTGACTTTGCAGGATCGCCTCGACCTGACTCACGAATACCTGCACCTGGCCTTTGAAGCACATCCCAATGGCCAGGATGAAACCTACATCGAAGGGCTCGCCCGTCACCTCTTGCTGGAATAGACCATGACACTCCGTTATCCACAGGTCTTGCTGTTGCTCTGCGCGTTCAATGCATGGCCGATGGCAATGGCCGCTGACAGCGTCAAACTCGACACCCCGGTCGGCGGCTGGCGCACCGGCGCGCCCGAGGGCGAAGGCGAGAACTTCCGCCAGACCGTCAACTACCCGGCCTCTTCGGTCAACACCCCGGTCGGCCAGGCCAACACCGCGCGCATCAGCGGCGAAATCAAAGCCACCCCCAAGAGCAAGGATCCCGGCCGGCTGATCGTCAACGGTGTCAGCATGCCGCTGAAAATCGACGACAGTGGCCGCTTCGACCGCCCGTTCTCCTTCCCTAACGGTAGCAACAGCGTCGAAGTGCGCAGCCCCGACGGCCAGCAACGCCACCGCACGCAGTTCCTCAACGCCAGCGGCGGCGCCACCCCGGCCAAACTGCGCGTGCTGTTGGCCTGGGACAGCGACGGCACCGACCTCGACCTGCACCTGATCACCCCTGATGGCGCGCACATCTGGTACGGCGACCGCGTCGCACCCAATGGCGCCGCACTCGACGTCGACGTCACCACCGGCTACGGCCCGGAAATCTTTGCCATGCCGGCACCGATCAAGGGCCAGTATCTGGTGTATGTGAACTACTTCGGCGGTGGTTATCGCGGTGATGATGAAGGCGGGGAGGAGGCGGTGCAGCCGCTGACCACGGCGCAGGTGACGGTGATTACCGAGGAAGGCACGCCAAGCGAGAAGATGGAGACGTTTGTGGTGCCGATGCGGGCGGTGGGTGAACTGACGTTGGTGAAGTCGTTCAGCTATCCCTGAGCAGCAGCCTGCTCAGGGTTGCACTAGAAACCGGGCGGAATGTAACCAGGTACGAACGGCACGTTGATGCACTTGCCGTGAATGATCTTTCCGTCCTCGATCCTGAACAGCACGATCTTTTTCGCCTTGTTGACGGTGGCTTCGAGTTTGCAATCGGAACTGTGACCGACCGTCTCGTAGTACTCGGTGTAAACCATGCCGTTACCGGTGTGATTCATTGAAGTACCGGCCGCTTCCGTGGTGGTCCAACTGGACGATTTGTACCAGGTGAGCACAGCCAGATTCTCGCCGTTGGCCCCGGTCTGTTTTTTCATCGAGTCGGGTTTGCCAAACAGATCGAGCGCTTCCTGAACATCGCGTCCTTCCCAGCGCGACTGGGCAATCAAGTGGCAACCATTGATCAGCAAAACAGCGGGCGTTATCAGCAGCGCCAATAACGTTTTAGTCCATGGGTTCATCGTGATGCCCGCCGCTTACTTGTTGCCCAGGATCGAGTCGAGGTTATCCATCATCTGGCCTTTCTCCTGAATCGGCGCCAGTTTGAAGAACATCTGCTGCAGGCCCTGAATCATCTGCAAGTACTCCATCTTGCCCAGCGCGATCATGTCCTTTTTGGCAGGTGAGCAAACGAACTCGCTGGTGCGCTGCACCCAGAACTCTTTCGGCTGCTGCCATTGGTCATTAACTTTCAGGTTGCGCATCATGTAGGCGATGCGATCAACCGACTGGCCATTGAGCATTCGGACCTTGTTCGTCGAACACTGAACCTCGAGGTTGTAGGCATCGATCATCGGCTTGCCCGGTTCTTCGTACACCAGCGTCACGGCGACCAACTTGGCGCCTTTGGTGTGTTTCGACGGCACGACTGACGTGCTGTCGGCGACATACATGATGTTCTTGTGGGGAACGCCGTTGCCGTAAATGATCCACCAGTCACCGACGAGCTTCGGCTCCTCGGCCAAGGCTGAACTGGTAGCGGTCAGGAGTGCGGTCAGCAGAACAGCGGATTGAGTGAGTTTGAAAAACGACGACATGGTGTTGCTCCATTCCTTGGCGCTTTTGTAATGCAAAAAAACAGAATGGAAATTTAGTGGTGAGGTTGGGCGTGGGGCAATTAGGGCGGATGTGCTAATGGCTTATTGCGATGCCTGAGTGACAAGCACTACCCGGTTAATCTGTCGAGCTCGTCAAGATAACGTTGCTTTCAGGCAGGCATTAAAAAGCCGGCTTGTGGCCGGCTTCTCGGGGACTGGCTTGGTTTATTTTTGGTAAACCGCGTCAGCCTTCAAAATGTACACCCGGATCTGCGTCCGGCTGTGGGACTTGGTCAGACGTTGGTCTGCCGCGTCAGGCGTCATCTGAGCCGCGGGAGCGGGGCGATGCGCAAATGTGGGGCGCAGGATACTGAGTTTTGTTGGGGATTCCCAGTCTCAAGTGCGCAATAGAGCGGCGGCGGCGGTAGAAATTCGGGTTTTGTACTGACTTTCAGGGCCTCTTCGCGGGCAAGCCCGCTCCCACAGGGTTCTGTGTTGGGCCGGGGAGTGGCGCAGGATCAGAGAAAAGGCACCACCGGCCGGCGTTTGCCCAGGGTCGACCACCAGAATACCCAGCCCAGAATGTGGATCCGCTGCTCATCGATCTGCGCTGCACGGAAG
Organism: Pseudomonas sp. NPDC088414; assembly: GCF_044753325.1. NCBI lineage: Bacteria > Pseudomonadati > Pseudomonadota > Gammaproteobacteria > Pseudomonadales > Pseudomonadaceae > Pseudomonas > Pseudomonas sp. NPDC088414. Next base: position 66,603 of record NZ_JBIVMY010000020.1, read on the forward strand.
ATTTCGTCCGGGTACTCGGCGCTGTTGTGGCTGCGCAGGCGCAGGGCGTTGCCGGGCATGCGGTGCAGGTATTTGATGCGCAACATGCCGTCGTGTTCGATGGCGTAGATTTCGCCGTCGACTACCTGGGTCAGGCCGCGGTCGATGCCGACGATGGAGCCGTCTTCGATGCGTTCGGCCATGCTGTTGCCGATCATGTGTGCACAGATGGCGTCGCTTGGGCGGATTTCCAGTTGCGCGAGGTGGGCGCGCGGCAGGCGGACGGTTTGCTCGGGGTCGAGGACGACGTGGGTCTTGTCGGCGCCGGCGGTGAGCGGTGTTTCCTTGAAAAACGGCAGTTCGATGTCGTTGGGGTCGATGATGGAATAGACGCCGTTGACGGACTGCGCGTCAAAGGTGTCGCCGTTGCTGGCAGGACTATGCAGACGGGGTAATTCTTTGCTGCCTTCACCGGTTTTCAGCCAGTCGCTGTTGACCGAGAGCAGGCGTGAGACTTCCTCCATGCGATACGCCGGGACGCCCCGGGTGTACCAGTTATGAATGTTTTGGGCTTCCGTGCCCCAGAACTTTGCGAATCCCGTGGTGGTGATGTTCGCTGCTTCCAGGAGTGCCTTGAATCTTGGACCGCTAGTGTTCTTTCTCATAAACACGGAGTCTACGGCCGTGCCAGAGCGCTTTGAATAAACCGGGCGTTCAAAAAAAGGCTGTATTTTGCGACTGGATGTAAGACGTGCTTGTGGGAAATCACTCGCTTCGAAACTTTTCTGTAGTCCGCGATAAACACACTGTTTAAGACGACTTTTTGCAGACACAAAAAACCCCGGATCAACCGGGGTTTTCTTCAAGCGTCATGCAGCAAACAGGTGCTTAGCCCTTGTAGGCGGCAACCGACTTGGTGATCGCTTCGCGAGCGGCGTCAGCGCCAGCCCAGCCTTCGATCTTGACCCACTTGCCTTTTTCGAGATCCTTGTAGTTCGCGAAGAAGTGCTCGATCTGCTGGATCAGCAGCGGTGGCAGGTCGGTGTATTCCTTCACATCGACGTACAGCTGGGACAGCTTGTCGTGTGGGACTGCGATGACTTTGGCATCGCCGCCGCCGTCGTCGGTCATGTTCAGAATGCCGACCGGACGTGCGCGGATCACCGAGCCTGGAGCAACCGGGTAAGGGGTCACAACCAGCACGTCGAGGGGATCACCGTCGTCAGCCAGGGTGTTCGGGATGTAACCGTAGTTGGCCGGGTAGAACATTGGGGTGGCCATGAAACGGTCAACGAACAGGCAATCGCTGTCTTTGTCGATTTCGTATTTGATCGGCGCGTGGTTGGCCGGGATCTCGATCGCGACGTAGATGTCGTTTGGCAGGTCTTTGCCAGCCGGAATCTTGCTGTAGCTCATTGGGCGTTGCCCCCGTAGTTGACCAAAAACACTTGGCCGGATTGACCAAAAAGTGGCGGCGATTATAGGCACATTCCTACGCCGACGCCACGTACCAGAAGTCGTGCAGCGCTTACTCGTGCGCCTGATAGACCGGGTCTGTGGCCTGAAGTTGCCGCAGCCTGCCCAACGGATCCTGCCGATAGAAAAGCTGCAGTTGCAAGTAGACCTGTGGGTAAGCCGCGTGCAGCAGATCCGGAGCGCTGAAGAAGTATTCGCTGGTGACCGCGAAGAACTCCGCCGGGTTTTCGGCGGCGTACGGGTCGATGGCGGTTTCGGCGTCGGGGTTGCGGTCGAGCTGGCGGTTGAGGTCATCGTAGGCGTGTTGCATGACCTCGGCCCAGTCGCTGACGCGCATGTCGGCGTGCAGCGGCGGCAGGCCGTTGGCGTCGCCGTTGAGCATGTCGAGTTTGTGCGCGAGTTCGTGGATAACCAGGTTGTAGCCTTCCCAGCCACCACTGGCCATCACTCCCGGCCAGGCGAGGATGATCGGCCCCTGTTGCCAGGCTTCGCCGCTGTGCTCGCCGTCCCACTCGTGCTCGACGCCGCTGGCATCGCGATGCCGTTGCGGGCTGAGGAAGTCGTCAGGGTAGAGGACGATTTCGTGGAAGCCCTGATACCAGTTCAAATCGCCCAGATTGAGCAGCGGCAACTGGGCTTGCGCGGCAAGCAGCAGACGTTGTTCCTGATGCAATTCGACGCCGGGCAGGGCGGTCAGGTGTTTTTCTTCGAGGAACAGGACGCTGGCTTCACGCAACCATTGGTCTTCGGCGGCGCTGATACCGTCGAGAAAGCTCAGGTGATGGCGCACCCGTTGCCACAGGTCGTCGGCAATCGGGTGCCTGGCCAGAATGCGCCGGCGACGCCAGGCGCTCAGTGACCACATCGGATCAGTGGGTTTCGGCTTTGGAGCTGGAGCCGCCGAAACGGCTGCGCACCACGCCGATGATCATGGGAATCAGCGATAGCAGGATGATGCCGACCACCAGCAGCGACAGGTTCTTCTTGATGAACGGCACGTTGCCGAAGAAGTAACCCAGCGTCACCAGGCCACCGACCCAGAGGATGGTGCCGAATACGCTGAAAGCGAAGAAGCGCGGGTAGGGCATTTTGCCGACGCCGGCGACGAACGGTGCAAACGTGCGGATAATCGGCAGGAAACGCGCCAGGGTCACGGTTTTGCCGCCGTGCTTGTCGTAGAAATCGTGGGTTTTTTGCAGGTAGTCGCGACGGAAGATTTTCGAATTCGGGTTGCTGAAGAGTTTTTCGCCCGCCGTTCGTCCGATCACGTAGTTGGTGCTGTCGCCGAGGATCGCCGCGAGCATCAACAGTCCACCCAACAGCACCGGATCCATGCCACCGCCCGCCGCCACGGCTCCGGCGATGAACAACAGCGAATCACCCGGCAGGAACGGCATCACCACCAGACCGGTTTCACAGAAGATGACAGCGAACAGAATCGCGTAGATCCACGGCCCGTAGTTGGTCACCAGCAAATCGAGGTACACATCGAGATGCAGGATAAGGTCGAGCGGGTTGAAATCCATGGGGGCACCTGTGGTGACGGCCCGACTCGGCAGGCCTGTGCGGATGATTCGGGTGTAAGCCTACAGCGGGGTGTAGTTTTTCTTACAAGCCGGAAAGCTCGGGATTATACGGTCTGAGAGGTGAAAAGCGCGTTGGTTTTGTAGCGAGGGATGTCGGGGTGTGAATAAATGTCAGGCAGGTATTGATGGTGGCGGCAAGCTTGGTGTGGCGAGGGAGCTTGCTCCCGCTGGAGGGCGGAGCACTCCCAAGCCTTGATCTGCCTGACCTGTTGCGATGACTGAGGTGGGGCCGCTTCGCAGCCCGGCGGGAGCAAGCTCCCTCGCCACAACAGGCCCTTGATGAGCGCTAGAGCTCGTCGCTGATCGGCAGCACGTAGTTCTTGAACTCGGTGTCTTCCTTGAAACCGATGGATTCGTAGGTTTTCTGCGCCACTTCGTTGTCGGCACTGGTGGACACGCGCATGCGCACGGCCTGGGTTTCCTTGGCCATTCTCTTCGCGGTGCGGATCAGGTTGTCGGCCACCAGTTGGCGGCGGGCATCTTCGGCAACATAAATGTCATTGAGGATCCACACGCGCTTGAGCGACAGCGAGGAAAAGCTCGGGTAGAGCTGGCAAAAACCCATCAGTTTCTTGTCGTCATCATCGGCCAGGGCCAGATAAATCACCGATTCCTTGCGGCGCAGGCGTTTTTCGAGAAAAGCGCGGGATGAATCCGGGTAAGGCAGGGAACCGTAGAACTCGCGATATTTGACGAACAACGGGGTCAGCAAATCCAGGTGTTCGAGGGTCGCTTGAATAATCCGCATGATAGGTCTCGTCTTCAAGTGGCTGTCTTCAACTGCTCTGACGGCGATGGGAAACCCTGCGGCCGTGCGTCGATCCTGCCTGAAAGCGGCGCAGAAACGCAATGCGGAAACGGTTCAGGTTGTGGGCGGATCAAGCAGGAAATTTCCCTTCATGTCCGCACCGGCGTCCGACTCCAGCGTCTGAACCAGTGCCTCGTCCTTCAGATTGACCCCCGACAACTGCCGCCGACAGGCCTCACGCATCAGATACAGCAGGCGATGCGCCGCCATGCCATAACTCAAGCCCTCCAGCCGCACATTGGAGATGCAATTGCGGTAGGCATCGGTCAGCCCGATTTTTGGATTGTAGGTGAAATATAAACCGAGGCTGTCGGGTGAGCTGAGGCCCGGACGCTCGCCGATCAGCATCACGACCATTTTTGCACCCAGCAACTCACCGATTTCGTCACCAATGGCCACTCGGCCCTGTTCCACCAGCACCACCGGGGCAATCGACCAGCCGTCGGCGGCCATTTGCTCCTCCAGGCGGGTCAGAAACGGCAAGGTATGCCGATGCACGGCCAGTGCCGACAGTCCGTCCGCCACCACGATCGCCAGATCGACCCCGCCGGGGTTGGCCTGCGCGTAGTCTCGCAGGGTTTGTGCCGACGCATCACCGAGCTTGCGCCCCAGATCCGGCCGTTGCAGATAGCTGTTTCGATCTACCGCCGCGCTGTGCAGCAACAGGCTCTCGCGCCCGCGTTCACTCAACTGCGCGCTGAGTCCGGCATGATCGAACGGCAGATGCACCGCGTCCCTTGCCTGAGCATGGGCGAACTGGAAGTCCAGTTGAGCGCGGGTTGGCAGGCTGGTGCCGGTGCGGCCCAGAGCGATGCGCGCCGGGGTCAGGCGGCGCAGCTCCAGCCACGGGTTTTGCGGGTCGACAGGCGGTTTTTCCATAACACTCATCCCAGTTGCGCCAGCGCCTGGCGGAAGGCCGGCGGCAGGTTGTTGCCAAAGCGAACCTTGCCGTCCGCCTGGGTGAAAATGCCCATGTTCGCCAGCCATTGCTCGAACTCCGGCGCCGGTTTCAGGCCCAGGGTCTGGCGCGCGTAGAGCGCGTCGTGAAACGAGGTGGTCTGGTAGTTGAGCATGATGTCGTCGGAGCCGGGGATGCCCATGATGAAGTTGATCCCGGCCACACCGAGCAGGGTCAGCAGGGTGTCCATGTCGTCCTGATCGGCTTCGGCGTGGTTGGTGTAGCAGATGTCGCAACCCATCGGCACGCCGAGCAACTTGCCGCAGAAATGGTCTTCGAGGCCGGCGCGGATGATCTGTTTGCCGTTGTAGAGGTATTCCGGGCCGATAAATCCTACGACGGTGTTCACCAAAAACGGCTTGAAGTGTCGCGCCACGGCGTAGGCTCTTGTCTCGCAGGTCTGTTGATCGACACCGTGGTGGGCGTTGGCCGACAAGGCGCTGCCTTGCCCTGTTTCAAAATACATCAGGTTCTGCCCCAGAGTGCCGCGCTTCAGGCTCAGCCCCGCGTCATAGCCTTCCTGCAATACGTTGAGGTTGATGCCGAAACTGGCGTTGGCCGCTTCAGTGCCGGCAATCGACTGGAACACCAGGTCCAGCGGCACGCCACGGTTGATCGCCTCGATCGAGGTGGTGACGTGGGTCAGCACGCAGGCCTGGGTCGGGATGTCATAGCGCTGGATGATCGCGTCGAGCATTTCCAGCATCGCGCAGATCGAGGCGATGCTGTCGGTGGCCGGGTTGATCCCGATCATCGCGTCGCCATTGCCGTACAGCAGACCGTCGAGAATGCTCGCGGCGATGCCGGAGGGCTCGTCGGTCGGATGGTTCGGTTGCAGCCGGGTCGACAAGCGCCCGCGCAGGCCGAGGGTGCCGCGAAATTTTGTGACCACGCGGATCTTCTGCGCCACCAGCACCAGATCCTGCACGCGCATGATCTTCGACACGGCGGCGACCATTTCCGGCGTTAGACCGGGGGCGAGGGTGCGCAGGCTGGTTTCGTCAGCGGCGTCGCTGAGCAGCCAGTCGCGGAAGCCGCCGACGGTGAGGTGGCTGACCACGGCGAAGGCTTGTTTGTCGTGGGTGTCGATGATCAGTCGGGTGACTTCATCGGTCTCATAGGGAATCAGCGCTTCCTGCAGAAAATGCGTGAGCGGGATGTCGGCCAGCGCCATTTGTGCAGCCACGCGTTCGCCGTCATTGAGCGCGGCAACGCCGGCCAGAAAGTCACCGGAGCGCGCCGGGCTGGCCTTGGCCATGACGTCCTTGAGGCTGTCGAAGCGGTAGGTCTGGGCGCCGACGGAATGGGCAAATGCGGCCATGCTGTCCTCCTGTAATTGATACACCCCCTGTAGGAGCTGCCGAAGGCTGCGATCTTTTGATCTTGTTTTTAGAAAATCAAAGTCAAAAGATCGTCCGAACGCGGCCCGAGCCTTCGGCAGCTCCTACATGGGGCGCTACGCACTGTTATATGGCAACTAGATACTTTCGAGCATAGCGTCTGCCGGGGCGTCGGCGCGTTGTTTGGCGGTCAGCTGGAAATACAGATAACCAGCGGCCATGAACCCCAGGAACACACAACCGATCAGCGTGTTGAACCACGCCATCGCCACCAGGCACACCACCGCCAGAAACAGCGCAATCGCTGGCACCACCGGATAGCCCGGGGCGCGGAAGGTGCGTTCCAGGTTCGGTTCGGTTTTGCGCAGTTTGAACAGGCTGAGCATGCTGATGATGTACATCACGATCGCGCCGAACACCGACATGGTGATCATCGCGGCAGTCAGGGTCATGCCTTGCAGGTTGACCAGACCATCGCTGTAAATCGCCGCGATACCGATCACGCCACCGGCCAGAATCGCCCGGTGCGGGGTCTGGAAGCGCGACAGCTTGGCCAGGCTCTTCGGCAGGTACCCGGCGCGGGCGAGGGCGAAGAATTGTCGTGAGTAGCCGAGGATGATCCCGTGGAAACTCGCCACCAGACCGAACAGGCCGATCCACACCAGCATGTGCATCCATGATGAATTGTTGCCGACCACCGCTTTCATCGCCTGCGGCAGCGGGTCGTTGATGTTCGACAGTTGGCGCCAGTCGCCGACGCCGCCGGCCATCACCATTACGCCGATGGCGAGGAACACCAGGGTCAGGATGCCGCTGACGTAAGCCTTGGGAATCGTGCGTTTCGGATCCTTGGCTTCTTCGGCCGCCATGGCCGCGCCTTCGATGGCGAGGAAGAACCAGATCGCAAACGGGATCGCCGCAAAGATTCCGGGGATCGAGCCCATCGTGAACTCGTTGGCACCCGACCAGCCGTTGAGCACGAAATTGCTGAAGCTGAAGCCCGGCGCGACCACACCCATGAACACCAGCAGTTCGGCGACCGCCAGCACGGTGACCACCAGCTCAAAAGTCGCGGCAATGCTGACGCCGAGGATGTTCAGGGTCATGAACACGAAGTACGCGCCGACCGCCGCGACCTTCGGATCAAGCTCCGGGTACTGCACGTTGAGGTAGGCGCCGATGGCCATGGCGATTGCCGGTGGGGCGAAAACAAATTCGATCAGCGTGGCGATGCCGGCGATCAATCCGCCTTTCTCGCCGAACGCCCGGCGGCTGTAGGCAAACGGCCCGCCCGCGTGAGGAATCGCGGTGGTCAGTTCGGTGAAACTGAAGATGAAGCAGGTGTACATGGTCGCGACCATCAGCGCCGTGACCAGAAATCCGAGGGTGCCTGCGGTGCCCCAGCCATAACTCCAGCCGAAGTATTCGCCGGAAATCACCAGGCCGACGGCGATGCCCCAGAGGTGCAGGGTGCCGAGTGTGGGTTTGAGCTGTGTGGTGGAAGTCATAAGTCCTCTCTGTTTTTTATTGTTCGATCTGTTGGACTTTCGGGTGCAGCGGTTAAGGTGGATGGATGCTGTTCACGCAGCGGCAGTTTTCGTGCAAAACCTGAATGACGGGTACGCAAGGGCCGTGCCAGAGCGGCCAGGCCTTGGGGTTGTGTCATTGAGGACGCCATCGCTGGCAAGCCAGCTCCCACAGGTATCTGTGGTGTTCCCGTTATCGAGATCTGCAAAGATCCCTGTGGGAGCTGGCTTGCCAGCGATAGCTATTTGGAGGGCAACACAGAAACCTGTGTTGCCCCGGGTTTTAGAAGAAGCCCAACGGATTGATGTCGTAGCTCACCAGCAGGTTTTTGGTCTGCTGATAGTGATCGAGCATCATCTTGTGGGTTTCACGGCCGACGCCGGACTTTTTGTACCCGCCAAACGCGGCGTGCGCCGGGTACAGGTGGTAGCAGTTGGTCCACACACGACCGGCCTTGATCGCCCGGCCCATGCGGTAGGCGCGGTTGATGTCGCGAGTCCACAGGCCGGCGCCGAGGCCGAACTCGGTGTCGTTGGCGATCGCCAGGGCTTCGGCTTCGTCCTTGAAGGTGGTGATGCTCACCACCGGGCCGAAGATTTCTTCCTGGAACACGCGCATTTTATTGGTGCCCTTGAGCAGGGTCGGCTGGATGTAATAGCCGGTCGCCAGATTGCCCTCGAGTTTTTCCACCTTGCCGCCGGTCAGCAGCTCGGCGCCTTCGCCCTTGGCGATTTCCAGGTACGAAAGAATCTTGTCGAATTGCTGCTCGGACGCCTGGGCCCCAACCATGGTGTCGGTGTCCAGCGGGTCGCCACGTTTGATCTGCAGGACTTTCTTCATTACCACTTGCATGAATTCGTCGTAGATCGATTCCTGCACCAGCGCGCGGGACGGGCAGGTGCAGACTTCGCCCTGGTTGAAGAACGCCAGCACCAGACCTTCGGCAGCCTTCTCGATGAAGGTCGGTTCGGCCTGCATGATGTCTTCGAAGAAGATGTTCGGCGACTTGCCGCCCAGTTCCACGGTGGATGGAATGATGTTCTCGGCGGCGCATTTCATGATGTGCGAGCCGACCGGGGTGGAGCCGGTGAAGGCGATCTTGGCGATGCGTTTGCTGGTGGCCAGGGCTTCGCCGGCTTCTTTGCCGAAGCCTTGCACCACGTTGAGCACGCCCGGTGGCAGCAGATCGCCGATCAGCTCCATCAGCACGCAGATGCCCAGCGGGGTCTGCTCGGCCGGCTTGAGCACCACGCAGTTGCCGGCGGCCAGCGCCGGGGCGAGTTTCCACGCGGCCATCAGCAGCGGGAAGTTCCACGGGATGATCTGCCCGACCACGCCCAGCGGCTCATGGATGTGATAGGCCACGGTGTTGCCGTCGATTTCGGCTGCGCTGCCTTCCTGGGCGCGTAGGCACCCGGCGAAGTAGCGGAAATGGTCTGCTGCCAGCGGGATGTCGGCGTTGAGGGTTTCGCGGATGGCTTTGCCGTTGTCCCAGGTTTCGGTGATCGCCAGCAGTTCGAGGTTCTGTTCGATGCGGTCGGCGATTTTCAGCAGGGTCAGCGAGCGCGCCTGCACCGAAGTCGCGCCCCACGCATCGGCAGCGGCGTGGGCGGCGTCCAGTGCCTTGTCGATGTCTTCGGCAGTGGAGCGGGGGAATTCGGCAATCGGCTGGCCATTCACTGGCGAGGTGTTGGTGAAGTACTGACCTTTGACAGGCGCGACGAACTCGCCGCCGATGTAGTTACCGTACTTGCTCTTGAACGAGACTTTGGCGCCTTCAGTACCGGGGTGAGCGTAACGCATGATGTGTTCTCCTTGGCTTTGTACTTATTAGAGAAACGCGCAAGTGCGCTTGCTATAAGCGTAGAGCAAAGGTCGGGCCACTGCCGTACAGGGCAGGCAAATCAAGGCCTTGCGTGGTTTTTGTCGGACGGGCGGGCGCAGCCTGTGATGGTTTCGGTACAGACGGGGTGACAGTTTGTACCGCTTTCGGCACAGACCGTGACCGGGTGGTCTTGCCAGCATTGCAATGCGCCGATGGCTGGAGGATGCTGACTGCCAATCGCCCAGTGGTTGATTATTGTGGCGAGGGAGCTTGCTCCCGCTGGGCTGCGCAGCAGCCCTGAAATGTTTACCGCTCATATACTTTGGCGAGCGCTTCGCACTCGAGCGGGAGCAAGCTCCCTCGCCACAGGTCAGTGTTGGTAGTCTGGAAGGGGCGACCTTTCGGGGAGAACAATAAGAAATGCACGACAACCATTTGAGTCGCCATGCCCAGCAGGTGCTCACCGTCAGTCAGGGCAAGCCGCACCTGCACGGACCCGGTGCTGATCCGTCGATTGCCCGCTCGTGGCTGCGCTGTCTCGAGGACTATCACCTCGATCCGGCCCTGACCATGGCGCCGACTGTGCTTGAACACGGGCGCGTGCTCGAAAGCCGCGAACGCCTGCAACAGGTGTTGCAGATTGCTGGCAATGAAATGAGCAGCCTGCATCAACAACTGTCCGGCGCCGGTCATGCGGTGCTGTTGACCGATGCGCGCGGGGTGATCCTCAACTGCGTCACCGCACCTGCCGAGCGCAAGATTTTCGAACGGGCCGGGCTCTGGCTCGGCGCCGACTGGAGCGAAGCCTGCGAAGGCACCAACGGCATCGGCACCTGTCTGGTCGAGCGTCAGGCGCTGACCATCCATCAGGACGAACACTTTCGCGGCCGCCACACCGGCCTGACCTGCTCGGCGAGCCCGGTGTTCGACCCACATGGCGAATTGCTTGCAGTGCTCGACGTGTCCTCGGCGCGCCACGATGTCTCGCGCCAGAGCCAGTTCCACACCATGGCGCTGGTCAATCTGTCGGCGAAGATGATCGAGAGCTGCTATTTCCTGCGCTGCTTCGATAACCAGTGGCTGCTGCGTTTTCATTTGCAGGCCGAATCGGTCGGACTGTTCAGTGAAGGGCTGCTAGCGTTTGACGGCGAAGGGCGGATCAGCGCGGTCAACCAGAGTGCGCTGAACCTGCTCGGGCATATTCGCGGTGGTTTGCTCGGCAAACCGGTCGAGGCGTTTTTCGATTGCTCGCTGGACGAGTTGCTCGGTCGTGCCAGCGCCAATGCCAGCGCCAGTTGGCCGCTGCGCACCCGCGGGGGCCGGCATCTGTTTGCCTTGCTGCGCGGCGAATCGCGCAAACCGGCACCGATCATGCCGGCCCCGGTGGTGGCCAAGCCGCAACCGCTGGCGGGCATCTGCCTCGGTGACGCGGCGCTGCAAGCGGATTTCCGCAAGGCGCTACGGGTGTTCGAGCGCGACGTGCCGCTGCTGATCAATGGCGAAACCGGTTCCGGCAAGGAAGCCTTCGCCAAGGCTGTGCATCACGCCAGCCAGCGCGCCAGCAAAGCCTTTGTCGCGCTCAACTGCGCGGCGATCCCGGAAAGCCTGATCGAGAGCGAACTGTTCGGTTATCGCGGCGGCAGTTTCACCGGCGCACGCAAGGACGGCATGCGCGGCAAGTTGCAGCAGGCCGATGGCGGCACGCTGTTTCTCGATGAAATCGGTGACATGCCGCTGGCGTTGCAAACTCGCTTGTTGCGAGTGCTGGAAGACCGGCAGGTGGTGCCGATTGGCGGCGAACCGGAGGCGGTCAACGTGCGGGTTATCAGCGCCACGCACCGCAATCTGCTGGAACGGGTCGAAGACGGCAGCTTCCGCGAAGATCTGTATTACCGGCTCAATGGCCTCGAAGTCGCGTTGCCGGCGCTGCGCGAACGCAGTGATAAATCGCAGTTGCTGGATTTTCTGCTGGCCGAGGAGGCGGGCGGCGAAGTGATTGTGATCGACGAACCGGCGCGGCGAGCGTTGCTGGCCTTCAACTGGCCGGGCAACGTGCGGCAGTTGCGCAATGTCCTGCGCACGCTGGCGGCGTTGTGTGATGACGGGCGAATCGGCCTTGAGGATTTGCCGGCGATGATTCGGCAGGGGCGTCCGACGCTTGCGCTGACGTCGGTTGAGTCCGAGCATCCGCTGGAAGACGCCGAGCGACTGGCGTTGCTCAATGCGCTGGAGCAAACGCGCTGGCACATGACCCACACCGCCGAGCAACTCGGCGTGAGCCGCAACACCCTCTACAGAAAGCTGCGCAAACACGGCATCGCCCGAACCGCATAACCCCCCCTGTAGGAGCTGCCGAAGGCGGCGATCTTTTGATCTTGTTCTTTACAGGATCAAAAGATCGCAGCCTTCGGCAGCTCCTACAGGCGGGGTGGTGATCGTGGGGTGATGGTGATCAGCTAAAGAGTGCGATTTCCCCCTCCCTGCGCTAACCTGCGGCCATGTTTTACGAGGTCGACTATGCACATTCATATTCTGGGTATCTGCGGGACTTTCATGGGCTCGATGGCGGTTCTGGCCAAAGAGCTGGGCCATCACGTGACCGGCTCCGACGCCAACGTCTATCCGCCGATGAGCACGCAGCTTGAGGCCCAGGGCATTCAGCTGACCCAAGGCTACGACCCGGCCCAGCTCGATCCGGCACCGGATCTGGTGGTGATCGGCAACGCCATGTCCCGCGGCAACCCGGCGGTGGAGTATGTGCTGAACAAAGGCCTGCCGTACGTTTCCGGCCCGCAATGGCTGGCCGATCACGTGTTGCAAGGGCGCTGGGTGCTGGCGGTTGCCGGTACGCACGGCAAGACCACCACCAGCAGCATGCTCGCCTGGGTCCTGGAACACGCCGGCATGAGCCCGGGGTTCCTGATCGGCGGCGTGCCGCAAAACTTCTCGGTTTCCGCACGTCTGGGCGGTACGCCGTTTTTCGTGATCGAGGCTGACGAGTACGACAGCGCGTTCTTCGACAAGCGTTCGAAGTTTGTCCACTACCGTCCACGCACCGCGATCCTCAACAACCTTGAGTTCGATCACGCCGACATCTTCCCCGATCTGTCGGCCATCGAGCGGCAGTTCCACCATTTGGTGCGAACCATTCCGAGTGAAGGTCTGGTGATTCACCCGACCACCGAGCCTGCTTTGCAGCGCGTGATCGAAATGGGTTGCTGGACCCCGGTGCAAACCACCGGTGTCGGCGGTCAGTGGCAGGTCAAGTTGCTCAAGGACGATGGCTCGGCGTTCGAAGTGATGTTCGAAGGCGTGTGCCAGGGCACCGTGGAATGGGAGTTGACCGGTCAGCACAACGTCGCCAACGCCCTGGCTGCGCTGGCAGCGGCGCGGCATGTCGGTGTGGTGCCATCGATGGGCATCGCCGGGTTGAGCGCGTTCAAGAACGTCAAACGCCGCATGGAGAAAGTCGCCGAAGTGCGCGGCATCACCATCTACGACGACTTCGCCCACCACCCGACCGCCATTGCCACCACCCTCGACGGTTTGCGCAAGCGCATCGGCGATGCTCCGCTGATCGCGATCATCGAACCGCGCTCCAACTCGATGAAGCTCGGCGCGCACCGCGATGGCCTGCCCGACAGCGTGGTCGATGCCGATCAGGTGATCTGGTACGCCCCGGCCAACCTCGGTTGGGATCTGGGCGCCACTGCCGCACTGTGCAGCATGCCGTCGATTGTCAGCGATTCGCTCGAAGGCATCATCGAGCGCGTGAAGAGCCAGGCCCAGCCCGGTACCCATGTGGTGATCATGAGCAACGGTGGCTTCGGCGGTCTGCACGGCAAACTGGCCGAGGCGCTGCAATGAACACTTTTGCCCAGAGCGGCGGCCCGGAACGCATCACGCTGGCGATGACCGGCGCGTCCGGCGCGCAGTACGGTTTGCGCCTGCTCGATTGCCTGGTGCGTGAAGATCGCGAAGTGCACTTCCTGATTTCCAAAGCCGCGCAACTGGTGATGGCCACTGAAACCGATGTCACGCTGCCGGCCAAGCCGCAGATGATGCAGGCGTTCCTTACCGAATACACCGGGGCGGCCGCCGGGCAGATTCGTGTGTACGGCAAGGAAGACTGGATGTCGCCGGTCGCGTCGGGTTCCGGCGCGCCGGCGGCGATGGTGGTGGTGCCGTGCTCCACCGGCACCTTGTCGGCGATTGCCACCGGTGCCTGCAACAATCTGATCGAGCGCGCGGCGGACGTCACCTTGAAGGAGCGCCGCCAGTTGATCCTGGTACCGCGCGAAGCACCGTATTCGAGCATTCATCTGGAGCACATGCTCAAGCTGTCGAACATGGGCGTGACCATTCTGCCGGCCTCGCCGGGCTTCTATCACCAGCCGCAGACCATCGACGACCTGATCGATTTTGTCGTCGCACGGATTCTCAATCTGTTGGGCATTCCACAGGACATGCTGCCGCGTTGGGGCGAGCATCATCTGAGCAGCGATGAATAAGCTGCTGACGATTGTGCTGGCGCTGCAACTGGCCGGCTGCGCCACCGCGCGTACGCTGGATGCGGCCAAACCGGGCGCGCCGGTGGTGTATTCCGGGACGCGCCTGGATTTGTACGCGATGAATGGCGGGTGCTGTGCGATGGATCGCTTCGGCGCTGAGGCACCGAGTTATCCGGGCGTGGATCTGCCGGCGAGTGCGTTGCTCGATACGCTGTTGTTGCCGTTGTCGTTACTTACGGTGATTGGCGTGGGGTTTCAGGCGACGGGTGGATTGTAGGGGAGTGCTGCGCACACCTGTGGCGAGGGAGCTTGCTCCCGCTGGGCTGCGAAGCGGCCCCAAACCCCGCGACTAAATCCTTCAGATACACCGCATAATTCAGGGCTGGCGACTGCTGCGCAGTCGAGCGGGAGCAAGCTCCCTCGCCACAAAGTACGGTGTTTACTTGCCGAGCTTGCGCAGCTCATCCGACTCAACCACCCGCACCCCATCCTGTTCTTCCAGCGCCAGGCGCCACATCGCCCGGGCCAGTTGGCAGGCTTCGATGCCGCGGTACTTGCCGGGAATCAGTTTGGAAAACGGCGCCGCCAGCTGTTCGCCCAGGCGCGGTTCGGTACGATCACCCAGCAACAGCGATGGCCGGCAGATGGTCAGTTGCGGCCAGTCCTGCGCGCGCAACGCCTGCTCCATCTCACCTTTGACCCGGTTGTAGAAAATCGATGATTTCGGATCGGCGCCCAGTGCACTGATCACGATCAAGTGCCGCGCGCCCATCTCCCGCGCACGTTTGGCGAACGCCACGACCATGTCCAGATCCACCGCGCGGAACGCCGCTTCCGAGCCGGCCTGTTTGATGGTGGTGCCGAGGCAGCAGTAGGCGATATCGACGCGACCACTGAGCTGCGGCAGAAACGCCTGTGGGTCGCCCACCGGGTTTTCCAGGTGCGGATGCTCCGCCAATGGACGACGGGACGGGGCGAGCACGCGGGTGATCGTCGGCTCGTTGAGCAAACGGTCGAGCAGATGTTCACCGGTCAGTCCGGTGGCTCCGGCAAGCAATACGTGCTGAGGCGTCAAGTACATAGTGTTTCTCCCTTGATACTGTTCAGCTTAGTTGCTGTTTGTTGCGCCGTCGTTCAATGCAGCACTCTGCAACGCTTTTCTTGCCTGCTGTTTGCGCAGCAGTTGCCAGTGCGCCAGCACGGTTTTCGGTGCCCAGATCTGTGGCTCCGAAGCTTCGAAGTTGTCCGCCAGTTCGCGCTCGGCGACGGTGGCCTTGGCCAGTTTGAAGGCCTGCTCCAGATCGTCGGTCTGGTTCAGTGCCTGAGCGAACAAGGCGTCGCCGAAGTAGGTGAAGTTGGCTTCTTCCGAGCAACCGAACGACACCCGATCGGCACGCGAGGCGGTCATGATCAGGGTGCGCTCATCTTTCAGCGCGGGGATGAAACCACCGGAATAGCACGATGAAATCACGATCACCTTGTCGCGGTTTTTCAGCGGCGCCAGCACTGTGGCGAGCTCGTCGGCGGGCAGGTCCGCCAGCTCCATGCGCGGCTGGTCGAGCACCAGTTCGTGTTCGGCGGTGCCGTGGCTGGTCAGGTAGATGAAGATCAGGTCCTCCGGGCCACTGCGTTCGGCCAGGGTCTGCGCGGCGCGGCGCAGGTTTTCGCGGGTGGCCATCGGTCGGTCGACGAGGTGGTCACGGTGGTTGACCAGACGAATCTGGCCGTAGGCACCGAAGCGTGTGGTGAGCATGTTGGCGACGTAGTCGGACTCGCGCAGGAACACGCTTTGTTTGCCGTCGCCACCGAGGGTCAGGGTGTACAGCTCGACTGCTGGCGTCGAGGCGGGCACGGCGGCCAGTGCGTCAT
Organism: Pseudomonas sp. NPDC088414; assembly: GCF_044753325.1. Taxonomy (NCBI): domain Bacteria; kingdom Pseudomonadati; phylum Pseudomonadota; class Gammaproteobacteria; order Pseudomonadales; family Pseudomonadaceae; genus Pseudomonas; species Pseudomonas sp. NPDC088414. The sequence goes on from NZ_JBIVMY010000020.1 coordinate 82,482, forward strand.
CGAGCAGACGCCCTTGGGCCAGCAAGCCGAGTTCGAGGGTGTCGGGCAACAGCTTGCCGTCGGCGTCACGTACGCGCTGGCCGTTGATCCAGGTGCCGCTGAGCACGGTGCCGTCGGTCAGCACCAGGGTGCCGCGCCCGGCGTAGCTGTCACTGTCGAACCCGCCGATGTAGAAGCTGCCGTCAGACAGGTTCAAGCGGCCCTGACCGCTGAAGCGCCAGTCGTTGAAGAAGCCGATGTAGTGGCTGCCGTCGGCACCGATCAATTCGCCCTTGCCGGTCAGCGCGCCTTCCTTGAACTGGCCGAGCCACACGTCGCCGTCGGCGTTCTCGTAGCGGCCCTTGCCGTGCAGCTGGCTGTTCTTGAAGCCGCCGACATAGATGTCGCCATCGGCACTGTTGAAGGTGCCATTGCCTTCGAGCTGGCCGTTGACGAAATGGCCGCTGAAGGTGTTGCCGCTGGCATCGCCGCGCTGGCCTTCGCCGTTGGGTTTGCCGTGGGCGAACTGGCCTTGATAGGAGCTGCCGTCGTCCATTTCCAGGCGGCCCAGCCCGGAATACTGGTCAGCCTTGAACTCGCCACGGTAGGTCATGCCGTTTTCTTTCAGCGTACCTTCACCGTCGCGCCGGCCCTGCTTGAAGCCGCCGGTGTAACTGCTGGCGTTGGTGGTCAGGCTGCCCTGGCCATCGAACAGGCCTTGCTGGAACTGGCCGCGATAGACCTCGCCGTTGCTGCCGTGCCACTCGCCCTGGCCATGCCATTGGCCCTTGTCGAACTGCCCGGCGTACCAGCTGCCATTGGGGTAGTCGACCCGGCCCTGGCCTTGCAGCAAGCCGTTGACCAGTTCGCCGCGATAGCGTCCGCCGTCCGGCAGGCGCGCATCCGGGGGCAACAGCGATTCGCCGTCGCCGCACGCGGTGAGCATCAGGGTCAGGGCAAGGGGTGCAAGGGAAGCGAGTGGGCGCATAGCGGGATCCGGGCAATTAGGCGACCGAGTATGCCGCAGCTATGTGTCGCATATATAGAGAGGGAATGCGAAACAGCGTGAGCCGCTTCGCATCCGGGGCACTTAAACGAAGCAGAGCGACAACGGTTCGGCGATATAGGCCGGTTTGTCCGAGCCTTCTATCTCAAGCGTCGCGGTGGCCTTGAGCAGCCATTGACCGGGTTTTTTCTCGGTCACTTCGGCCAGATCGACTTTCAGGCGCACTTTTGAATTGACCTTCACCGGCTGGATGAAGCGCACGCTGTCCAGACCGTAATTGACCACCATCTTCAGGCCTTGCGGCAGCACGAGGATGTCTTCCATCAGTTTCGGGATCAGCGACAACGACAGGAAGCCGTGAGCAATGGTGCTGCCGAAAGGCGTTTGCGCGGCTTTGACCGGGTCGACATGGATGAACTGATAATCCCCGGTGGCTTCGGCGAACAGGTTGATGCGCTCCTGATCGATGGTGAGCCATTCGGAACGTCCGAGTTCCTTGCCGACATAATCTTTGAGCTCTGCAACGGGAACATAGGGCATTGAGACTCTCCTTGGGTTCATCGGTTTTATAGTTTTTCAGGTGGGGGATTTGACCGCCCTGCGAACCACTGTAGATCAACATGGCGATTTGCTCCGGTCAACCTGCCATGCTTTTGGCGAATGCCGATCCATAGCGCAGCCGTGCTTATAATGCCGACCACTTGCAGGGTGAAAAAGTAAGACGGAGATGTCGGATGTTGCTACGCGGCCTGACCATGCTGGTGCTGTTCCAATTGCTCGGCACGGCACTCAACCATTTGCTGTTGCCGGTGCTGCCGGGGCCGATCATCGGTCTGCTGCTGTTGCTGGTGTTCCTGATCATTCGCGGTGAAGTCGGCGAGCCGCTGAACCTCGCGGCGGGCAGCCTGCTGCGTTATCTGCCGTTGCTGCTGGTGCCGCCGGCCGTGGGCGTGATGGTGTATGCGAGCGACATTGCCGCCGATTTCTGGGCGATTGTCGGTGCGCTGGTGCTGTCGTTGATTCTGTCGATGGCCTTCGCCGGCGTGTTGATGCAACGGCTGGTCAAGCGTCACGCACCGAAATCGGAGGACGCTTGATGCTCTTCGATTGGCAAGGCGCCTGGGCTTCGGTCATTCATCATCCGCTGTTCGGCATCGGCATCACCCTTGGCGCCTATCAACTGGTGCTGGCGGCGTTCGAGAAAACCCGCTGGATCTTTCTGCAACCGGTGCTGGTCTCCATGCTGTTGGTGATCGGCGTGCTGGTCGGCTGCGGCCTGACTTACGCCGAGTACCGCAAGAGCACCGAGATCCTCAGCATTTTGCTGGGGCCGGCGACGGTGGCGCTGGCGGTGCCGCTGTATCTCAACCTTAAGCGCATCCGCCAATTGTTCTGGCCGATTTTTACTACGCTGGTGATTGGTGGGGTGGTCGCCACGGGCATGGGTGTTTTGCTGGGCTGGTGGTTCGGTGCCGAGCACATGATCCTGATGACCATGGCCCCCAAGTCGGTGACCTCGCCGATTGCCATGCTGGTGGCCGAGCAGATCGGTGGCGTGGCGGCGCTGGCGGCGGTGTTCGTGCTGATCACCGGGGTGATCGGCGCGATCTTCGGTCCGGCGCTGCTGACCCGGCTCGGCGTGCACAGCCCCGAGGCGCGCGGCATGGCGCTGGGCATGACCGCGCACGCGGTCGGCACCTCGGTGGCGCTTCAGGAAAGCGATGAGTGCGGCGCCTTCGCGGCGCTGGCGATGAGTCTGATGGGCGTGGCCACGGCGGTGTTCCTGCCGTTGGCGGTGTCGATGGTGGTGTAAGGAAATGTCTATGAGTCTGCCGCTTTTTCCGCTCAACACAGTGCTGTTTCCCGGTTGCAACCTCGACTTGCAGATCTTCGAGGCGCGCTACCTGGACATGATCGGCCGCTGCATGAAACAGGGCGGCGGTTTCGGCGTGGTGTGCATCCTCGACGGCCATGAAGTCGGCGTTGCGCCAGAAGGCTTTGCCTTGGTCGGTTGCGAGGCGCGGATCACCGATTTCCAGCAACAGGACAACGGTCTGTTGGGGATCCGGGTGCAGGGCGGGCGGCGCTTTCAGGTGCTGCGCACTGAGGTGCAGCGCGATCAGTTGATCCTCGCCGACATCGAATGGCTGGACGATGAACCGGAGCAACCGTTGCAGGACGAAGACGCCGATCTGGTGGCGCTGCTCAAGGCCTTGGCCGAGCACCCGATGGTCGAGGCGCTGAACATGGGCACCGAAGCGCTGGGGCAGCAGTCGTTGGCCAATCAACTGGCCTATCTGCTGCCGTTCGCCGAAGAAGACAAGATCGACCTGCTGCAACTCGACGATCCGCAGCAGCGGCTGGATGCGATCCAGGCGCTGCTCGATGAGCTTCAGGGCGAATTGTTCGCCTGAGCCATCGAAAAAGATCGCAGCCTGCGGCAGCTCCTACAGGGGTTTGTTCACATGCGCACGATGGCGCAGGTGTAAACGAAATCCCGTGTGGGAGCTGCCGCAGGCTGCGATCTTTTGCTTCTCAATAAGCGTAACGCAACATCGTGTCCGGCAAATGCCGCAGAACGAACAGGCTGAACAGCGCCAGCAGCGCCGGCAGGATCAGCCACCAGACCTTGAACGGCATGGCGTTGAGCGGCGCCTTGCGCTGGCTCAGCCACAACCCCGCCGCACACACGCACGCTGCGAGCATTGCGCCGGCCAGAATATCCGTCGGCCAGTGCGCGCCCAGATACACCCGCGACAAGGCAATCGACAGCGCCGGAATACAGCCGAGCAACAGCCAGGTCAGACGCATGCGCGGCGGTTGGCCGCGACCGGCGAGAACCGCCAGCACCAGAAACAAGGCGAACGAACCCGAGGCATGGCCGCTGGGCATGCTGTAGCTGGTCAGCGGATCGGTCAGCACGTCCGGGCGAACCCGGGCGAAAAACTGTTTGGTGACGGTATTCAGCAGCGCGGTGCACAGCAGCGTACCGCCGGCAAAAATCGCCTGACGCCATTGCCGGCACAGCAGCAACAGACCGGTGAGCAGGGCGCTGAACAGCAGCATGTTGCGGAATTCACCGATCAGGGTGAACGTCACGGCGATTTCATCGAGCATCGGCTGACGATGTTCCTGCACCAAAGTCATCACGCCCTGGTCGAGGGCGTGCAGGTACGGATAGCCAATAAACAGCCCGATCAGAATCAACAGGCTCATGCTGCTGATCCAGATCGTCGCCCGGCGATGCTGGCGCAAGCTGCTGTTGACGCTCAGGCCGACCATCACTGCAATGCTGGCGGCGACGATGCCGGCTTGCAGCCAGAAACCTTCCGGCAGCGGCAGACGGATCGCCGCGCCGGTGGCCCAACCCGGCAGCAGGTAGGCGATGCTCCAGCCGGCAGCGGCCAGCAGGCTGACTGCGGCGAAGCGCGGGAAGGGCATGTCGCACATTCCGGCAACCATCGGCAGCATCGGCCGCAGCGGGCCAATGAAGCGCCCGACCAGCAGACTGGCGATGCCGTAACGCTGGAAGTAGGTTTCGGCCCCGGCCATCCATTCCGGGTGATGGCGCAGGCCGGGCAAGCGGCGGATGTTCTGATGGAAGTGGCGGCCGAGGAAATACGAAATCACATCGCCGAGAATACCGCCGAGAAAGCCCAGCAGCAGGGTCTCGCTAAGCGACAACGCGCCGCTGCCGGCCAGTACCGCGACGGCAAACAGCAACACCGTGCCGGGCACGATCAGCCCGGCAATCGCCAGACACTCCACGAAGGCGACAATCAATACGGCGGCGGCCAGCCACTGTGGATTGGCCGCCAGCCAACCGGTCACGCTATCGAGCCATGGGCCCATACAAATAACTCCATTTTATTGATCACCTCATGTAGGAGCTGCCGCAGGCTGCGATCTTTTGATCTTGATGCTTTAAAACAAAATCAAGAGATCGCAGCCTGCGGCAGCTCCTGCACAGGCTTGTATTTACAGCAGGAAATAATCGCGACCTTCTACCTGACCCCGGCGCAGCGGGTTGCGCGTGCACCACTGGGCATACGTGGCGTCGACGAAGCGGTACATCAGGTGCTCGTCGCGGCCCTGGGGGATACCCAGGCGGGTGGTCTGGATAATCTGGGTCGGCGCCGGCCCGGTGTCTTCCACCAGCATCAGCTCGTGATCGAAACGCTTGGCGTCCCACATCGGCACCTTCAGCCCCAGCGCCTTGCACAGCAGCGTCTGCCCGGCGCAGAGCTTTTGCGAAGGGCGCGGTCGGCCTTGAGCATCAGGATTGTTCAGCAGCATCTGCGCCAGACTCGCCGGTCCGCTGATTTCATCGACCCACGGGTAGGCGGACTTGATCAGCACCGCATTGCCGGGCCCCTGAGCGCTGAAGTTCAGCGAATCGCCACCGCGGGCGTAGTACATATAGATGTGCCCGCCGTCCAGAAACAAAGCCTTACGTTTTTCCGTGTAGCCGAGAGACGCATGACTGCCTTTTTCCGCGCAGTAATACGCTTCGGTTTCGATGATCCGGGCGCTGAGCCACAGATCGCCGACCCGGTGGCGGATGACTTTGCCCAGTAGATCGCGGGCCAGCATTTGCGCGTCACGGTCAAAGAAAGCGTCCGGAAGGCCCAGTGGCAGGCGCCCGGCGGTAGCGCGAACGGTCAGGTTGGACATGGCAAACGGTGTTTATCCAGGCGAAGGAGGTCGTGATGATAACAATCCGCGGCTTAATTACGGCTGAACGTCGGCAAATTGCAGTCCATTTCGACCATCCGCCTGTCACCGCTGTTAGTCCCGGGACGCGACAGCTATAATCTGCCGCTTTCCTCTTTGCCAAGACCCCAGCAGACCATGACTGAGTCCGTTCTTGCCTACATGACCCGATTGGGTCGCGCCGCCCGCGAAGCCTCCCGGGTCATCGGCCGTGCCAGCACCGCGCAGAAGAACCGCGCCCTGCAGGCTGCTGCCAATGCGCTGGACGCTGCGCGCGCCGAGCTGGCCGCAGCCAATGAACAGGATCTGGCGGCCGGTCGCGCCAACGGTCTGGAGCCGGCACTGCTGGAGCGTCTGGAACTGACCCCGGCACGCATCGACGGCATGATCGTCGGCCTGCGTCAGGTGGCGGCACTGCCGGACCCGGTCGGTGCGATCCGTGACATGAGCTTTCGCCCGTCCGGCATTCAGGTCGGCAAGATGCGCGTACCGCTGGGCGTGATCGGGATCATCTACGAATCCCGGCCCAATGTGACCATCGATGCCGCCAGTCTGTGCCTGAAGTCCGGCAACGCGACCATCCTGCGTGGTGGTTCGGAGGCGATTCATTCCAACCGGGCGATTGCCGCGTGCATCCAGCGCGGTCTGGCCGAGGCCGAGTTGCCGGCAGCCGTGGTGCAAGTGGTCGAAACCACCGACCGTGCCGCCGTCGGCGCGATGATCAGTATGCCCGAGTACGTCGACGTGATCGTGCCACGCGGTGGCCGTGGCCTGATTGAACGTATCAGCCGTGACGCCCGGGTGCCGGTGATCAAACACCTGGACGGCATCTGCCACGTGTATGTCAGTGCCCATGCCGATCTGGCGAAAGCCCAGCGCATCGCCTTCAATGCCAAGACTTACCGTTATGGCATCTGCGGCGCGATGGAGACCTTGCTCGTCGATCAAAGTGTTGCCAAGGATTTCCTGCCGTCGATGGCTGCCCAGTTCCGCGAAAAAGGCGTCGAGCTGCGTGGTTGCGAACGCACCCGGGCGAGCATCGACGCGGTGGCGGCCAGCGAAGACGACTGGAGCACCGAGTATCTGGCGCCGATCCTGTCGATCCGCGTGGTCGACGGACTGGACCAGGCCATCGAACACATCAACCATTACGGCTCGCATCACACCGACTCGATCGTCAGCGAAAACCTCGCCGACACTCGGCGTTTCGTCGCGGAAGTCGACTCGGCATCGGTGATGATCAACACCCCGACGTGCTTCGCCGATGGATTCGAATACGGATTGGGTGCCGAGATCGGCATTTCTACTGATAAGCTGCACGCCCGCGGTCCGGTGGGCCTCGAAGGACTGACATGCGAGAAGTACATCGTGGTCGGTGATGGCCAGTTGCGCGGCCAGGCGACGGTCTGACTTGACCGACCTCGACCTGACAGCGCCGCAACCCGGCAGCGAGTCTCGCCCGCAACGCATCGGCGTGCTGGGCGGCACGTTCGACCCGGTGCACATCGGCCATTTGCGCGGTGCGCTGGAAGTCGCCGAAGCGCTGGCGCTCGACGAGTTGCGCATGATGCCCAGCGCCCGGCCGCCGCACCGCGATACGCCGCAGGTGTCGGCGCAGGATCGGTTGGCAATGGTTGAGTGCGCGGTGGCCGGAGTGCCGCCGCTGGTGGTGGACGCCCGCGAATTGCAGCGGGACAAACCGTCCTGGACCATCGATACCCTGGAGTTGATGCGTGCTGAAATGGCCGCCGAGACCCAGGTTTTTCTGCTTTTGGGCTGGGACGCATTTTGCGGCCTGCCCACTTGGCACCGCTGGGAAGAGTTGCTCCAGCATTGCCACATCCTGGTGCTACAGCGCCCGGACGCCGACAGCGAACCGCCGGATGCCTTGCGCAACCTGCTGGCAGCGCGTTCGGTGAGCGACCCGCTGGCCCTGAACGGGCCGAGCGGACAGATTGCATTCGTCTGGCAGACACCGCTCGCGGTTTCCGCCACCCAGATCCGTCAACTGCTGGCCAGCGGTAAGTCGGTACGTTTCCTGGTGCCCGACGCGGTCCTGGCCTACATCGATGCGCACGGTCTGTACCGTGCGTCGAACTGAACAAGGCGTGCTTCACTGATACGAATCCACGTATCGCCAAGCCGCCGAATACATGAGCAAAACGAGTTTTATATGACCGACAAAGATGTAAGCAAAGTCAAGCGCAAAGGCACGTTCAAGAGCGCGCCGCTGCCGGAAGTCGCCAACACCAACGAGCCGCTGAAGGGCGACGAGCTGGTCAAGGTTGCCGTGGCAGCCCTGGAAGACGTCAAGGCACAAGACATCCAGATCATCGATGTTCGCGACAAGCAGAGCATCACCGACTACATGATCATCGCCACCGGTACGTCCAATCGCCAGATCAACGCGATGCTGGACAAGGTCCGTGAGGAAGTCAAAAAGCAGGGCGCCAAGCCGCTGGGCGAAGAAGGCAAGGGCGACAGCGACTGGGTGCTGCTCGACCTCGACCTGGTGATCGTGCACATGATGACTGCCTCGGCACGTCAGTTCTACGACCTGGAGCGCCTGTGGGCCGGTGCCGAGCAAAGCCGTGCGGCGGACGCCAAGCACCACAGCCCGGAAAACACCCACGAGCATTTCACCAAGCTCAACAAAGACCAGCACAAAGCAATAGATGTACGACTGCGACTGATCGCCGTCGGTTCACGCATGCCCAAGTGGGTGGAAGAAGGCTGGCATGAATATGCCAAGCGTCTTCCGTCCGAGCTGGCGCTGGAACTGGTGGAAATTCCGCTCAATACCCGTGGCAAGAACGCCGACGTGGCCCGTTTCATCCGCCAGGAAGGCGAAGCCATGCTGGCCAAGGTCGGGCCGAACGAGCGGATCGTCACGCTGGAAGTCCACGGCAAGCCCTGGAGCACCGAGCAACTGGCGGTCGAACTCGACCGCTGGCGGCTGGATTCGCGCACGGTCAATTTCATGGTCGGCGGCCCCGAAGGGCTGGCGCCGGAAGTCTGCGCCCGCGCCGATCAGCGCTGGTCGTTGTCGCCGCTGACCTTGCCGCACCCGCTGGTGCGGATCCTGATCGGCGAACAGCTGTACCGTGCCTGGACCGTGCTGTCCGGTCACCCTTACCACAAGTAGTCCTGCCCTCATGTCTCAGCCGATCCGCATCAAGGACCACGAAAAGGACGCCCGCCTGGTGCGCAGCCGCGTCGTGTTCGGGGCCATTGCGGTCATGCTGTTGATCTGCGTGTTGATTGCGCGGCTGTACTACTTGCAGGTGATCCAGTACGAGTACCACTCGACGCTCTCGGAAAACAACCGCGTCCACGTGCAGCCGATTCCGCCGACCCGCGGGCTGATCTTCGACCGCAACGGCGTGGTGGTGGCGGACAACCGTCCGAGCTTCAGCCTGAGCATGACGCGCGAGCGTTCCGGCGACTGGCAGCAAGTGCTCGACGTGATCGTCGAAGTGCTGCAACTGACGCCCGAGGACCGGGTGATCTTCGAGAAACGCATGCGTCAGGGGCGTCGGCCATTCGAGCCCGTGCCGATCCTGTTCGAGTTGACCGAAGAGCAAATCGCCCGGATCGCGGTGAACCAGTTCCGCCTGCCTGGGGTGGAAGTGGTTGCGCAACTGGTGCGCCATTACCCGCAGGGCGCGCATTTTGCGCACTCGGTGGGTTACATGGGGCGCATCAACGAGAAAGAGCTGAAGAGCCTCGACCCGGTCAACTACAGCGGCACCCACCACATCGGCAAGACCGGCATCGAGCGTTTCTACGAGCCGGAACTGCACGGCCAAGTGGGTTACGAGGAGGTCGAGACCAACGCCCGCGGCCGCGTATTGCGCGTGCTCAAGCGTACCGATCCGATTCCCGGCAAGGACATCGTCCTGAGCCTGGACATCAAACTGCAGGAGGCGGCCGAAGCTGCGCTGGGCGGGCGGCGTGGCGCGGTGGTGGCGCTCGATCCGAAGACTGGCGAAGTGCTGGCGATGGTCAGTCAGCCGAGCTTCGACCCGAACCTGTTCGTCACCGGCATCAGCTTCAAGGCCTATGCCGAGCTGCGCGATTCCATCGACCGTCCGCTGTTCAACCGCGTGCTGCGCGGTCTGTACCCGCCGGGTTCAACGATCAAGCCGGCAGTGGCGATTGCCGGTCTCGATTCTGGCGTAGTGACGGCGTCTAGCCGGGTGTTCGACCCCGGTTACTACATGCTGCCCAACTACGATCACAAATACCGCAACTGGAACCGCACCGGTGACGGCTTCGTCGATCTCGACACGGCGATCATGCGTTCCAACGACACTTACTTCTATGACCTGGCGCACAAGCTGGGCATCGATCGGTTGTCGGCCTATATGAACAAGTTCGGCATCGGCCAGAAGGTCTCGCTGGACATGTTCGAAGAATCCCCCGGCCTGATGCCATCCCGCGAGTGGAAGCGCGCGACCCGCAAACAGGCGTGGTTCCCGGGCGAAACCCTGATTCTGGGGATCGGCCAGGGTTATATGCAGTCCACACCGTTGCAGTTGGCGCAGGCCACGGCGCTGGTCGCCAACAAAGGCATCTGGAACCGCCCGCACCTGGCCAAGACCATCGAAGGCGCCAAACCGGTAGACGAGAACCCGATGCCGGACATTGTCCTGCGTGATCCGTCCGACTGGACCAAGGTCAACCACGGCATGCAGCAGGTGATGCACGGCGCCCGAGGGACCGCGCGCAAGGCGGCGATCGGTGCGCAATACCGCATCGCCGGCAAGTCCGGTACGGCACAAGTCGTCGCAATCAAGCAAGGTGAGAAATACGACCGTTCCAAGGTTCAGGAGCGCCACCGCGACCACGCCTTGTTCGTTGGTTTCGCCCCGGCCGACAACCCGAAAATCGTGGTCTCGGTGATGGTCGAGAACGGTGAGTCCGGCTCCGGGGTCGCCGCGCCAGTGGTGCGTCAGGTCATGGACGCCTGGCTTCTGGATCAGGAGGGTCGATTGAAGGCTGAATACGCCGGTCCTATCAGTGCGGAGGCTACGGCCCGTGATGAATAATTTTGATCGCATGCTCTCCAGCGAGGATGTGATGCGTCGCCGGGCGACGCTGCTGCAACGTTTGCATATCGATGGCCCGCTGTTGATCCTGCTGCTGATCCTCGCGGCGGGCAGTCTGTTCGTGCTGTATTCGGCCAGTGGTAAGAGCTGGGATCTGCTGGGCAAACAAGCCACTTCGTTCGGCATCGGTCTGGTGTCGATGATCGTCATCGCCCAGTTCGAACCGCGGTTCATGGCGCGTTGGGTGCCGCTCGGTTACGTGGTCGGCGTGGTGCTGCTGATGGTGGTGGACATCATGGGCCACAACGCCATGGGCGCGACGCGCTGGATCAACATCCCCGGGGTGATCCGCTTCCAGCCTTCGGAGTTCATGAAGATCCTGATGCCGGCGACGATTGCCTGGTATCTGTCCAAACGCACGCTGCCGCCGCAGCTCAAGCACGTCGGCATCAGCCTGATGCTGATCGGTGTGCCGTTCATTCTGATCGTGCGCCAGCCTGACCTCGGCACGTCGCTGCTGATTCTGGCCGGCGGCGCGTTCGTGCTGTTTATGGGCGGGCTGCGCTGGCGCTGGATCCTCAGCGTGCTGGCCGCCGCCGTACCGGTGGCGATCGCCATGTGGTTCTTCATCATGCACGACTATCAGAAGCAGCGGATCCTCACGTTCCTCGACCCGGAAAGCGATCCGCTCGGCACCGGCTGGAACATCATCCAGTCGAAAGCCGCGATCGGTTCCGGCGGTGTGTTCGGCAAGGGCTGGCTGCTGGGCACCCAGTCGCACCTGGACTTTTTGCCGGAAAGCCACACCGACTTCATCATCGCCGTACTCGGCGAGGAGTTCGGTCTGGTAGGCATCTGCGCGCTGCTGCTGATCTATCTGTTGCTGATCGGTCGCGGCCTGGTGATTACCGCCCAGGCGCAGACGCTGTTCGGCAAACTGCTCGCCGGCGCGCTGACCATGACGTTTTTTGTTTATGTTTTCGTCAACATCGGTATGGTCAGTGGCCTGTTGCCGGTGGTGGGGGTGCCGTTGCCCTTCATTAGCTACGGAGGAACTTCGCTGGTGACACTGCTGTCAGCGTTTGGGGTTTTGATGTCGATTCATACGCATCGCAAGTGGATCGCACAGGTTTGAATAAGGTGAAGAGTTCAATGCAAGTCATGCGCAGCTGGGCGACTCGTTACGCGCCGTGGGTCGGCCTGGTCGGCATCCTTGGCAGCGCGCAGGAAACGCTGGCCGGCGATTACGAAGGTTCACCGCAGGTGGCCGAATTCGTCGGTGAAATGACCCGCGACTACGGTTTTGCTGGCGAGCAACTGATGGCGGTGTTCCGCGAAGCGCAGCGCAAGCAGGCGATTCTCGACGCCATCTCCAAACCCGCCGAGCGGGTCAAGCAGTGGAAAGAATATCGTCCGATGTTCATCACCGACGCGCGCATCGCCCGTGGTGTGGACTTCTGGCGCCAGCACGAGGCCGTGCTGGCCCGTGCCGAGCAGGAATACGGCGTACCGGCACAAGTCATCGTGTCGATCATCGGCGTCGAGACCTTTTTCGGACGTAATACCGGCAATTACCGGGTGATTGATGCGCTGTCCACGCTCGGTTTCGACTATCCTCCCCGTGCCGAATTTTTCCGCAAGGAATTGCGTGAGTTCCTGCTGCTGGCCCGTGAAGAACAAGTCGATCCATTGACCCTCAAAGGCTCGTACGCGGGGGCGATGGGCTTGCCGCAGTTCATGCCGAGCAGCTTTCGCGCCTATGCGGTGGATTTCGACGGTGACGGCCACATCAATATCTGGACCAATCCGGACGATGCGATCGGCAGCGTGGCCAGCTACTTCAAGCGCCACGGCTGGGTCGCCGGGGAACCGGTGGTCAGTCGCGCCGATGTGCGCGGCGAGCAGGTCGATGAAGGCCTGACCACCGGCATCGAGCCGACGAAAACGGTCGGAGAGTTGCGGGCGCTGGGCTGGTCAAGTCATGATGCGCTGCGCGATGATATGCCGGTTACTGCATTTCGCCTCGAAGGCGACAACGGCCCTGAATACTGGATGGGCCTGAAGAATTTCTACGCGATCACGCGTTATAACCGCAGCGTGATGTACGCCATGGCCGTACATCAACTGTCTGAAGAGCTGGTAAAAGCACGGGGCGTCAAGTAATGCGGGCATTGCCTATCAATAAACCCCTGAAGCTGGTGGCTTTCGCCGCGTTGGCGGTGCTGGTCGCCAGCTGTTCGACCAGCCGCGCGCCAACCCAGAAGACCTCGTCCACCGCCGTGCGTGCACAGCCGGGGCTGGACATCAATCGCGCACACAAAGACGGCGCGCCGTGGTGGGATGTCGATGTTTCGCGCATCCCCGACGCCACGCCGACCCTGCACACCGGCCCGTACAAGGCCAACCCGTACACGGTGCTGGGCAAGACCTATTTCCCGTTGCAGGAATCCAAGACCTACGTTGCCTCGGGCACGGCGTCCTGGTACGGCACCAAGTTCCACGGGCAAAACACCGCCAACGGCGAAGTGTATGACCTGTACGGCATGAGTGCCGCTCACAAGACTCTGCCACTGCCAAGTTACGTTCGGGTGACCAACCTGGACAACAACAAGAGCGTGATCCTGCGGGTCAACGATCGCGGGCCGTTCTATTCGGACCGGATCATCGACCTGTCCTACGCGGCCGCGAAGAAGCTCGGTTATGCCGAAATCGGCACTGCACGGGTCAAGGTCGAGGGCATCGATCCGCAGCAATGGTGGGCCGCGAAAGGCCGTCCGGCGCCGCTGATGCTCAACGAGCCGCAAGTCGCGCAGAATAGCGCCCCGGTGATCACGGCGTCGGCCGGTACCATCGAGCAGTGGACGCCGCCGCCGCAGCAACATGCCTCTGACACTGTACCTGTACAGATCAGCGCAAAAAAAAACGCTTCTGCACCAGCGTCTGGCCAGTATCTGCAGGTGGGCGCGTTCGCCAACCCGGACGCTGCAGAACTCCTGAGGTCGAAGCTCAGCGGGATGGTGAGCGCTCCGGTGTTCATCAGCTCGATCGTGCGCAATCAGCAGACCCTGCACCGGGTACGCCTGGGGCCGATCGGTTCGCCGGGTGAAATCGCCCAGGTGCAGAACAGCGTGCGCCTGGCCAATCTCGGTTCGCCGAGCGTGGTCACCGAGTAATATACGTAGCACTTGATTGACGGTTCACTTGCGGTTTTGGGGGGTGAACCAGGTTGTTGGCTCGTCGAAGAACAAAAGCCCGGCAAGGGTGACTGGAGTGAGCAACTGAACACGCGATGGCCCGTCAGAAGGCTGTCTGAATAGTTTTGCCCTCGGGCAAGTTTCCATTAGCGATTTCGAGAGACGGATGAACATCACCACCTTTGCCAAACGCCTGTGTCTGCTAGTCCCGCTGCTCCTCTCGCCAGCCGCCTTCGCGGCCGAGATGATGCCGTCGCCACCTCAACTGGCTGCAAAAGCCTACGTGCTCATGGACGCCAGCAGCGGCAACGTGCTGGTGGAGAACAACGGTGACCAGCGTCTGCCGCCAGCCAGCCTGACCAAACTGATGACCGCGTACATCGCTACGCTGGAAATCCGTCGTGGCCAGATCGGTGAAAACGATCCGGTGACCGTCAGCGAAAACGCCTGGCGTACCGGCGGTTCGCGGATGTTCATCAAAGTCGGCTCGCAAGTGACCGTCAGCGACCTGCTGCACGGCATCATCATCCAGTCCGGCAACGACGCCAGCGTGGCGCTGTCCGAGCACATCGCCGGCAGCGAAGATGCTTTCGCCGACCTGATGAACAAGACCGTTACCGATCTGGGCATGACCAACTCGCACTTCATGAACCCGACCGGTCTGCCGAACCCTGAGCACTACTCGTCGGCTCACGACATGGCAATCCTGGCCCGTGCGATCATCCACGAAGACCCGGCTCACTACGCGATCTACTCGCAGAAAGAGTTCTTCTGGAACGGCATCAAGCAGCCTAACCGCAACCTGTTGCTGTGGCGCGACAAGACCGTTGACGGTCTGAAAACCGGTCACACCGACGAAGCCGGCTACTGCATGGTGTCCTCGGCGGTACGTGATGGCCAGCGTCTGATCGCCGTGGTGTTCGGCACCAACAGCGAAGTGGCTCGCGCCGCTGAAACCCAGAAGCTGCTGACCTACGGTTTCCGTTTCTTCGAAACCCAGACCTTCTACCAGAAGGGCACCGAACTGGCTCAGGCCCCGGTGTGGAAAGGCACCACCAGTCAAGTCAAGGCCGGCCTGGCTGAAGACCTGACCATGACCCTGCCAAAAGGCCAGCTGAAAAAGCTCGCTGCCAGCATGACCATGAACCCGCAACTGACCGCGCCAATCGCCAAGGGCGACGTGATCGGTAAAGTCGAAGTGAAACTGGACGACAAGGTCGTGCACAGCGCCGACCTGATCGCCCTGGACGCTGTCGAGGAGGGTGGTATCTTCCGCCGCATGTGGGATAGCATCCGTCTATTCTTCTACGGCTTGTTCAACTGATTGAGTGTTGACCTGCATGGCCCCGTTCCTGTCCGGTTCGGGGCCATGTGCGTTACCACGGCTTACGCTTACGAGGCCGTTACGCCATGACCGATACCGAAGTAAAGGCGCCAAAGATCGAATTCCCCCAGGTTGATTATCCGGTTAAGGTAATCAGCGATACGGGCGTCGGGCACAAAGACAAGATCATCGAGATCGTGAAGAAATTCGCGACCATCAACGATGAGCGTGTCGACGAACGCTCGAGCAGCAACGGCAAGTACACCACCATCCAGCTGCACATCGTCGCGACCGATCAGGATCAGCTGTACAACATCAACAGCGAACTGCGGGCGACCGGTTTCGTACACATGGTGTTGTGATGCCGGGCACGCTGGGCTTTCGCGAACTTGGCCAGATGCCTTACGAGCCGGTCTGGCATGCCATGCAACGCTTCACCAACGAACGCGGCAACGATGCCGCCGACGAGATCTGGCTGGTCGAGCACCCTCCGGTGTTCACCCAGGGCCAGGCCGGCAAGGCCGAACACCTGTTGCTGCCGGGGGATATCCCGGTGGTACAGGTCGATCGCGGCGGGCAGGTGACTTATCATGGCCCCGGCCAATTGGTGGCTTACCTGTTGCTGGACGTACGCAAGCTGGGTTTTGGCGTGCGTGATCTGGTCACGCGCATGGAACACTGCCTGATCGAACTGCTGGCCAGCTACGGCGTGACCGCTGTAGCCAAGCCAGATGCTCCCGGCGTCTACGTCGACGGAGCGAAAATCGCTTCTCTGGGTTTGCGGATTCGCCACGGTTGTTCCTTTCATGGCCTGGCCCTGAACGTGGATATGAACCTGGAGCCGTTTCGACGGATTAATCCCTGCGGCTATGCCGGGCTGGCGATGACCCAGCTGAGCGATCACGCAGGATCGATTGAATTTGCCGAGGTAAGTGCCCGGCTGCGCGCGCAGCTCGTCAAACACCTCGACTATGCTGAGCAGACGACCCTGACGGGCGGAATCGACTGATATGACTACTGATGCAGTGCAAACCATGA
>NZ_JBIVMY010000021.1:0-98556 GCF_044753325.1 Pseudomonas sp. NPDC088414
CGCGAGCCGCAAGCACTGATCCTGGCCCCAACTCGTGAGTTGGCGCTACAAGTTGCAACCGCTTTCGAAACCTACGCCAAGCAAATGCCGGGCGTAACTGTTGTGGCTGTCTACGGCGGCGCGCCGATGGGCCCACAATTGAAGGCAATCCGTAATGGCGCACAGATCGTTGTCGCCACTCCGGGCCGTCTGTGCGACCACCTGCGTCGCGACGAAAAAGTCCTCGCTACCGTGAACCACCTGGTTCTGGACGAGGCAGACGAAATGCTCAAACTGGGCTTCATGGACGACCTGGAAGTCATCTTCAAGGCCATGCCGGAAACCCGTCAGACCGTATTGTTCTCGGCGACCCTGCCGCAGTCGATCCGTGCCATCGCCGAGCGTCATCTGCGCGATCCGAAGCACGTGAAGATCCAGAGCAAGACCCAGACCGTTACCGCGATCGAGCAGGCTCACCTGCTGGTTCACGCTGACCAGAAGACCTCTGCCGTTCTCAGCTTGCTGGAAGTGGAAGACTTCGACGCTCTGATCATGTTCGTGCGCACCAAGCAGGCGACCCTGGATCTGGCCAGTGCCCTCGACGCCAAAGGCTACAAAGCCGCTGCGCTGAACGGTGACATCGCCCAGAACCAGCGTGAGCGCGTGATCGACTCGCTGAAAGATGGCCGTCTGGACATCGTTGTCGCGACCGACGTGGCTGCCCGTGGTCTGGACGTTCCGCGCATCACCCACGTGTTCAACGTGGACATGCCGTACGATCCGGAATCCTACGTGCACCGTATCGGCCGTACCGGCCGTGCCGGTCGCGAAGGTCGTGCGCTGCTGCTGGTGACTCCACGTGAGCGCCGCATGCTGCAAGTGATCGAGCGTGTCACCGGTCAGAAGGTTGCCGAAGTGCGTCTGCCGGACGCTCAGGCTGTTCTCGATGCACGCATCAAGAAACTGACCAACAGCCTGTCGCCGCTGGTCGCTGATGCCGAGTCGACTCACGGCGAACTGCTGGATCGTCTGACTGCCGACATCGGTTGCACTCCGCGTGCACTGGCCGCTGCTCTGCTGCGCAAGGCCACTAATGGTCAGGCGCTGAACCTGGCAGCGATCGAGAAGGAACGTCCACTGGTGCCGAACAACGCACCGCGTGGCGACCGTCCTGAGCGTTCCGGTGATCGTCCTGATCGTGGTGACCGCGAGCGTCGCGCGCCAATGCCTCTGGGCGAAGGCCGTGCCCGTTGCCGTACCGCGCTGGGTGCGCGTGACGGTATCGCCGCCAAGAACCTGCTGGGCGCGATCCTCAACGAAGGTGGTCTGGCCCGCGAAGCGATCGGTCGCATCCAGGTGCGTGACAGCTTCAGCCTCGTCGAGCTGCCGGAAGATGGTCTGGACAAACTCCTGACCAAGCTGAAGGACACTCGCGTCGCTGGCAAGCAGTTGAAACTGCGTCGCTACCGCGAAGATTGATCCGCCCTTTGGCTGATTGATCGCACATGAAAAATCCCCGACTGGTTCGGGGATTTTTTTTGCCTGTCTTTCAAGCTCAAAAGATCGCAGCCTGCGGCAGCTCCTACAGGAGAAATGCATTCCAAATGTAGGAGCTGCCGCAGGCTGCGATCTTTTGATCTGCCTTTAACCGAAGCGATAGATATCCATGCCCAACGCACCCATGGTGAACCCCCGGTGCGCCACGCTGAACTCACCCCCCGCACCCCGTGCGAAATACAACGGCAACAAATGCTCATCACTCGGATGGCTGCGCACGGCATTGGGTGCCTGCTGACGGTAGTCGTGCAGAGCCGCTTCGTCGTTGGCTGCAAGCTTGTGGATGACCCAGTCGCGAAAATCCCTGGCCCATGGCTCGACACTGTCCGGGCCGGCATGCCAGTCCAGCTCGCGCAGGTTGTGGGTGATGCTGCCGGAGCCGATCAGCAGAATGCCTTGCTCGCGCAGCGTCGCCAGCGCTCGTCCGACACGGGTTTGCAACACCGGGCCGCCGCGACTCGGCAGCGACACCTGCACCACCGGAATATCCGCTTGCGGGTACATCAGCGACAGTGGCACCCAAACGCCGTGATCGAACGGACGCTGCGGGTCGAGGCGTGCCGGCAGATGCGCGGTGTCAAGCAATTCAGCCACTTCGGCCGCCAGTTGCGGATCCCCCGGTGCCGGGTACTGCACTTCGAAAAGGGCGCGCGGGAAGCCGCCGAAGTCGTGCCAGGTTTCTGGACGAGGGTTGCTGCTGACCAGCAACTCCTGGCTTTCCCAATGCGCGGAGACAATCACGATGGCTTTCGGCCGCGGCAGTTCGGCAGCCAGGCGCGCCAGAGCCGGGCCACTGGCACCGGGTTCCAGGGCCAGCATCGGTGAGCCGTGGGAGATAAACAGGCTGGGAAACATGGAAAGGTTCCTGAGCGGTAAGATGGCCTCATCTTCAGTCAGATCATTGATCTAAATCTAATATAAGTTTTAACGCCTTTTGATCGAATTTTTTGGGGTGATGCATGCAGCCTGAGTTTTGGCACAAGAAGTGGGAATCCAATCAGATCGGCTTTCATCTGCCTGAGGTGAACCCGTATCTGCAGCGGCACTGGGCGGTACCGGCAACGGCGCGAGTGCTCGTGCCGTTGTGTGGGAAAAGTCTGGATTTGGCGTGGCTGGCCGGGCGCGGTCATCAGGTGCTCGGGATCGAACTGTCGGAAAAGGCTATTGAGGACTTTTTCAGGGAGCATCAGGTGCAGCCGCAGATCAGCCAGAAGGGTGCGTTCAAGGTCTATAGCGGTGACGCCATCGAGTTGTGGTGCGGTGACTTTTTTGCGCTGACAGCAAGCGATGTAGCCGATTGCACCGCGTTATACGACCGCGCCGCGCTGATCGCCTTGCCACCAGCGATGCGTGAGCGCTATGCGGCGCATCTGCAGCAAATCCTGCCGCAAAGTGTGCAAGGTCTGTTGATTACCCTGGATTACAATCAGGCGCAGATGCCAGGGCCGCCGTTTGCGGTGGGGGATGATGAAGTGCAGCGGTTGCTGGGTGATGTCTGGCAGGTGCGGATGCTGGAAGAGCAGGATGTGCTGGGGGAGAGCTGGAAGTTTCTGCAGGCGGGAGTGACGCGGTTGGAGGAGCGGGTTTATCGGGTTTCTGGCCGATAGGTTTTTATTGGCAGGGCCGGCCTCATCGCTGGCAAGCCAGCTCCCACAGTGATCCCCGTTGTATCAGAAATCCAGAGAACACCACAAAACCCTGTGGGAGCTGGCTTGCCAGCGATGAGGCCAGAACAGGCAGCGCATAACCCCCGAGTACAAAAAAGGCCCGCATCACTGCGGGCCTTTTCGTTACTGTGCCAAACCGATCAACCGCGACGACGCAGCGCGTCGATACGCTCTTCCAGCGGCGGGTGGCTCATGAACATGCGGGCAAAGCCCTGTTTGATGCCACCGTTGATGCCGAAGGCGTTGAGGGTGTCCGGCATGTGCACAGGCAGGCCCTGTTCGGCGCGCAGGCGTTGCAGCGCACCGATCATCGCGTTGGTGCCCGCCAGACGTGCGCCGGCTTCGTCGGCGCGGAATTCGCGTTTGCGCGAGAACCACATGACGATGGCGCTGGCGAGAATGCCCAGTACCAGTTCGGCGAAGATCGTCGCCACGTAGTAGGCGATGCCCTGGCCTTCTTCGTTCTTGAAAATCACCTTGTCGACGAAGTTGCCGATGATCCGCGCGAAGAACATCACGAAGGTGTTCACCACGCCCTGGATCAGCGCGAGGGTGACCATGTCACCGTTGGCCACGTGACCGATTTCGTGGGCCAGAACGGCTTTCACTTCATCCGGCGAAAAGCGTTCTAGCAGGCCCTGGCTGACCGCGACCAGCGCGTCGTTCTTGTTCCAGCCGGTAGCAAAGGCGTTTGCTTCGTAGGCCGGGAAAATACCGACTTCGGGCATCTTGATCCCGGCTTCGCGGGACAGTTGCTCGACGGTTTGCAGCAGCCATTGCTCATGCCGGGTACGTGGCTGGCTGATGATCTGGGTGCTGGTGCTCATCTTCGCCATCCACTTGGAGATGAACAGCGAGAACAGCGAACCGGCGAAACCAAAGACCGCACAGAAAACCAGCAGCTGACTGAGGTTGAGATCAACCCCGTTGGCCGCCATGAACCCGTTGAAGCCAAACAGGCTCAGGGTGATGCTGGCTATCAGCACGACCGCCAGGTTAGTGGCCAAAAACAGCAGGATGCGCATCATGGTTGTAGAAATCTCCTCAAGCTAAAGATGTAGCGTACTGCGGGGTATATAAGGTGCGGCACCGGGTGATTCAACCGAGTGACTATTTCAAACTGTGTCCTACAGCGGATTCCCTGGTCTGCAGGTCATTGCCCACGAGCGAAACCGAAAGGGCTGACAGTCAGCCGCCACCCGCCGCCACTACGCCAGAGGCGTGTGGGCCATACGAATCGCAAGTGTAGAAGGCGCAGCGAGGCGGGGAGAGCAGAAGTGTTGCTGAATCAGACAGTGCGCAACGTTCGGCCGTTGCGCACCGTAGACCGGTTACTGGCGGTAGGACTTGAGGAAGTTGCCGATGCGGCCGATGGCCATCTCGAGATCGTCGACACGGGGCAGGGTCACCACGCGGAAGTGATCCGGCCACGGCCAGTTGAAGGCCGTGCCTTGCACCACCAGCAGCTTCTCGGAGAGCAGCAGGTCGAGGACGAATTTTTCGTCGTTGTAGATCGGGCAGACCTTCGGATCGATCCGCGGGAACGCATACAGGGCGCCCATTGGCTTGACGCAGCTGACCCCCGGAATGTCATTGAGCAACTCCCAGGTACGGTTGCGCTGCTCCAGCAGGCGACCTTGCGGCAGCACCAGGTCATTGATGCTCTGATAACCGCCAAGGGCAGTCTGGATCGCATGCTGGCTCGGCACGTTGGCACAGAGGCGCATGTTGGCCAGCATGTCGATGCCTTCGATGTAGCTCTGGGCATTGTGTTTCGGCCCGGAGATGGCGATCCAGCCGGAGCGGAAACCCGCCACGCGGTAGGATTTCGACAGACCGTTGAAGGTCAGGCACAGCAGGTCCGGGGCCAGCGAAGCGGTGCAGATGTGCACGGCGTCGTCGTAGAGGATCTTGTCGTAGATCTCGTCGGAGAACACTACCAGGTTGTGCGCGCGGGCGATTTCCAGCATGCCCAGCAGCACTTCCTTCGAATACACCGCGCCAGTCGGGTTGTTCGGGTTGATGATCACCATGGCCTTGGTGTTCGGGGTGATCTTGGCCTTGATGTCGGCCAGATCAGGGAACCAGTCGGCACCCTCGTCACACAGGTAGTGCACGGCATTACCGCCGGCCAGGCTGACGGCAGCGGTCCACAGCGGGTAGTCCGGGGCCGGTACCAGCACTTCGTCGCCGTTGTTGAGCAGCGCCTGCAGCGACATCACGATCAGCTCGGACACGCCGTTGCCGAGGTAGATGTCTTCGATGCCGACACCTTCGACATTTTTTTGCTGGTAATACTGCATCACCGCTTTACGGGCGCTGAACAGGCCTTTGGAATCGCTGTAGCCTTGTGCGGTCGGCAGGTTGCGGATCACATCCTGAAGAATTTCGTCCGGCGCTTCGAAACCAAACGGCGCCGGGTTGCCGATGTTCAGCTTGAGGATGCGCTGGCCTTCCTCCTCCAGACGTTTGGCGTGCTTGAGCACCGGGCCGCGAATGTCGTAGCAGACGTTGGCGAGCTTGTTCGATTTGCTGAACTGCATGGCGATGTGATCCCGAAAATGAACGATCCAGACGGCGGATGGCCAACCGTACTGGGATTCCTGCGTCTTCGCACAGGCGGAGTCTTGCGCCGTGGCGCCGAGAATCCGTTTGAATGCGCCCGGTCTGGCTGCCAGACTGGCGTGTGACGAGGCGCAATCATACGTGCCACCCGATCCGTGGAAAAGGTACAGATCGGGCTTTTTCAGCCGCTGAGGTGTGATGATGGAAAAGTTGCAAAAAACCCTGGAAGAATGGCGGGCGATGCTCGACCCCGAGCAGTACAACGTATGTCGCCTGAGCGCCACCGAGCGACCGTTCTCTGGCAAATACAACGACACCAAAACCGACGGTGTCTATCACTGCGTCTGCTGCAATGAGCCGCTGTTCGACTCCACGACCAAATTCGATTCCGGCTGCGGCTGGCCGAGCTTCTACGCGCCGATCGGCGAAAGCGCCATGACCGAGATCCGCGATACCAGCCACGGCATGATCCGCACCGAGGTCAAATGCGCCCGCTGCGACGCGCATCTGGGCCACGTGTTCCCCGATGGTCCGCCACCGACCGGCCTGCGGTATTGCATCAACTCGGTGTGCCTGGATCTCGAGCCGCGCGAATGAATTGCCCGCTCGACCGGATCGCTTGATCCACCGTGTAGGAGCTGCCGAAGGCTGCGATCTTTTGATTTTAAGATCAACAGTCGCAGCCTTCGGCAGCTCCTACACGGGTATGTGCAATTAATTAAATTGCACACAATTTAATTGCTCGCTATGTTTGGCCTTTCCCGATACCCGAGGAGCCGTCTCATGAGCGACAACCTGCTGAATATCCCCGTCACCACCATCAAGGGTGAACAAAAGACCCTCGCCGATTTCGCCGGCAAGGCGGTTCTGGTGGTCAACACCGCCAGCAAATGCGGCTTCACCCCGCAATACAAAGGCCTGGAAGAGTTGTGGCAGACCTACAAGGATCAGGGCCTGGTGGTGCTGGGGTTTCCGTGCAATCAGTTCGGCAAGCAGGAGCCGGGCAACGAGGGTGCGATCAGCGAGTTCTGTGAGCTGAACTACGGCGTGAGTTTCCCGCTGTTCAAGAAGATCGACGTCAACGGTTCTGCCGCGCATCCACTGTTCGTGCAGTTGAAAAAGCGTGCTCCCGGTCTGCTCGGCTCTGAGGGCATCAAGTGGAACTTCACCAAGTTCCTGATCGGCAAGGACGGGCAACTGGTCAAGCGTTTCGCCCCGACCACCAAACCGCAGGACATCAGCGGCGAGATCGAAGCCCTGCTCAAATGAACAGCCTGCCCGACGATTCGCTGAAGCTCGACAGTCAGTTGTGCTTCAAGTTGTATGCCGCGTCCCGGGCGGTGATTCGTGCTTACAAGCCGATGCTCGATCAGCTCGGCCTGACCTATCCGCAGTACCTGGCGATGCTGGTGCTGTGGGAATGGCAGGACAGTGCGCCGGCGCAACCGACGGTCAAGGCCTTGGGCGAGCGTCTGGCGCTGGACTCCGGCACCCTGACGCCGTTGCTCAAGCGCCTTGAACAATTGCAGTGGGTGCAGCGACAGCGCTCGGCGCGCGACGAGCGTGAAGTGCACCTGAGCCTGACCGCGCAAGGCCAGGCGTTGCGCGAGCAGGTCGGGCCGCTCAAGGCGCGGTTGTTGTGCGACAGCGGGGTGGACCTTGATCGGCTCAACGATTTGCGTAACGGCCTCGATCAGCTGCTGGGGCAGATCAAAGCGCTGACGTAGCCGGAATCCACTGGTCGAGCAGGGCCGCCAGCTCTTCGCGGCGGAACGGCTTGGCCAGGTAATCGCTCATGCCGGCCGCACGGCAGCGCTCGCGTTCTTCGGACATGGCGTTGGCAGTCAGCGCGACGATCGGCAGGTGCGGCCAGCGCCCGCTCTGGCGAATCTGCCGGCTCGCTTCGTAGCCGTCCATCACCGGCATGTTGCAATCCATAAGTACCAGATCGAATTCATCGTGCTCCAGTTGATCCAGCGCTTCGGCGCCGTGGGCAGCGACCACCACATCGCAACCGAGCTTGCCGAGCATGCCTTTGGCCACCAGTTGGTTGACCGGGTTGTCTTCCACCAGCAGCACCTTTGCGCGCCGCCGAACCGGCAGGCTCTCGAGCTGCGCATCGTTGATCGTGGTGACGTCCGCCAGCAGGATGCGCCGCAGGATCTGATACAGCGCGTTGCGCGCCAGTGGTCGGGCCTGTTGCTGCAATGGCGCCAGCGCGGCGGCCTCTTCGCTGGGCATGAAACTGCCATAAGCGGTGACAACGAGAATTGGCGCGCTGAGGGTCGGGCGCAGACTGAACAGGCATTCCGGGCAATCGGTGATCAGCAGATCGGGTGACAGGCCCAGCAACGGGTCGTCCATCGTGCGCTGTTCATAAGTCACGCCCCACACTGGCAACAATGTCTTGAGCAGTTCCGCCAAGCCGCTGCTGGCCGCAGTGATTGCCAAGACCTTGCCGTGCAGCGGCGGCGGCATGACCGCTCGGGTATGGCATGGTAGCGGCAGGTCAGCGCAGAACTGGCTGCCGAAACCGGCCTCGGAACTGATGGTCAGCCGGCCTTGCATGGCCTCGCACAGGTTGTAGGTCAGTGCCAGGCCGAGGCCGGTGCCGCCGTACTGCCGCGTGATGCCGGCACCGGCCTGGGTGAACGGCTGGAAGATTTTCACCTGGGCTTCCTGGGCGATGCCGATGCCGGTGTCACAGACCTCGATGCGCACCCCGTCGTTATGCGCTGACAAACGCACATCGACCCGGCCGAAACGGGTGAATTTCAGCGCATTGGACAACAGGTTGCTGACAATCTGCCGTACCCGGGTCGGATCCCCCAGCACCAGCGCCGGGAAGTGCGGGTCGATCAGGCAGGTCAGTTCGACGCTGGGCGCGGCGTTCTGCGACAGCAGGTTGGCGGTGTCCTCGATCAGCGAGCCGAGGTCGAACGGGATGTGTTCCAGCTCCAGTTGCCCCGCGTCGAATTTGGACAGGTCGAGAATATCGTTGAGCAGCTCCACCAGCACCTTGCCCGAGTCATGGGCAATCGACAGCTGTTGCTGTTGCTCGGCGTTCAGCGGTCCGTCGAGGGACAGGGCGATCATTCCCAGCAGGCCATTGAGCGGGGTGCGAATCTCGTGGCTCATGTTGGCGAGGAATGCCGAGCGCGCTTCGGCCATGTCCAGTGCGGTGCTGCGGGCCACCTCCAGTTCCTCGTTGGATTGGCTGAGCCGGGTATTGATGGCCTTGAGCTCGGCGGTGCGGGCCGAGACGATGTGTTCCAGTTGCCCGAGGTAGTCGGTCAGGCGGTTTTCCGCGTTGCGGCGTTGCTGGATTTCCGTGGCGATGTTGTCGAACTGCTGGTTGGCGACTTTGACCAGTACGCCGATCTCGTCATTGGCGTGGCCGGCCGGACATTCCAGGGTCGTCGGTTCCGCACTGCGTGCGTCACGCGCGCTAAGTTCCCGGATCAGGCGCACCAGTGGCTTGGTCAGCATCACGTAGAACAGCGCCAGCAGGATCCCGGTGAGAATCAGGCTGCGGGCAAAGCCGTTGAGCAGGGTGACTTCGGCGCGGCGCAGGAAGCGGCTGCCGAACGCGTAGGTGTCGACTTCAAGACTCAGCGTGCCCAGTGATTCTTCGGGCAGGTGATCGAGGTACAGGCGGTCTTCAAACTGGCGCTTGGCGCCGAACAGGAAGTCGCTGATCACCCGATAACCGCTTTGCAGCTCCGGGCGTTTGACGTTGGCCAGGACATTGCCGTTGTTGTCGGTCAATTGCGCCGAGATGATCGCCGGCGAACGCAACAGGCCCAGGGTCAGTTCCTGCGCCAGTTCCGCGTCGATGTTGTAGGCGATACGCGACGCCGGATTGTGGCTGATTTCCAGCAAAGACAGGATTTCACGGTTGATGGAGGCGTCTTCGCTGGCATAATCGATGCCGATCTGCAGCAGGCTGAGCAGCGTGCCCAGAATGAACCCGACCAGCACAGTGAATCTGGCTTGCTTGTAAGACAGCCGGTGGGTGAATTTGATATCCATGGGGTGTTGAACCACTTCCGTTTCCCTTCGCTGCTCAAGCATAGTCGATCATGTATGGATACCGAGGTTCCCGAATCGCCTTGTAACAAGGCCTGAGCGGGGTTTGTTGATCTGATTGTCGTCGCTGAAGCACCATCATCACTTTGAACGTGCCCGAGGAGAAGACGTGGATTCCCGATTGAATGCTTTTCTTGAACGTGCCGAGTCGGTTCTCGCGCGGATCGAACCCTTGCTGCCGGCACCGCGTCCGCTGATCGACTGGGAAACCTGCCTGGCCGCGCGCTGGCAGCGTGACGGGCGCAGTGGCTATTTGTTGCCGCTGGACGTCAGCCTCGACATGCGCCTGTCCGACTTGATCGGTGTCGACCGTCAGTTGGAACAACTGGGCCGCAACACTCAACAGTTTCTCGACGGCATGCCGGCCAACCATGCGCTGCTCTGGGGCTCGCGCGGCACCGGAAAATCCTCGCTGGTGCGGGCGTTGCTGGCCGAACACGCCAAGGCCGGCCTGCGTTTGATCGAAATCGAGCGCGACCATCTGGCCGACCTGCCGCGCGTGGTCGAGCAGATCGCCAAACTGCCACAACGCTTCGTACTGTTCTGCGATGACCTGTCGTTCGAGTCCGGGGAGGGCGATTACCGCGTGCTGAAAAGCGTGCTCGACGGCTCGCTCGAACAGGCTCCGGAAAACGTTCTGCTGTACGCCACTTCCAACCGCCGTCACTTGGTGCCGGAAAAGGAAAGCGACAACGAAAACTGGAAGCGCGTCGACGGCGAACTGCATCCGAGTGAGGCGGTGGAAGACAAGATCGCCTTGTCGGACCGTTTCGGTCTGTGGCTGTCGTTTTATCCGTTTACCCAGGAACATTTCCTCAACGTCGTCGAACACTGGATCGGCCAGTTGGCGGCCAAGGCCGGCTTGAGCTGGCAGCGCGACGAAGCACTGGACATCCTCGCCGTGCGCTGGGCCACCGGGCGCGGCAATCGCAACGGACGTTGCGCGTACCAATTCGCCCGTTACTGGGTGGGACTGAAATTGCTGGAGCACAAGGCATGATTGATTTGCAACAAAGCGGCCAGGGCCTCGAAGGCTATGGCATGTTAGCCGCACAACTGGAATCGCTGCTGGCGGACGAGCGCGACTTCATCGCCAACGCCGCGCAGTTTTCGGCGTTCCTGTTCAACCAGCTCGACGATTTGAACTGGGCCGGTTTCTACCTCAATCGCAACGAGGAGCTGGTGCTTGGCCCGTTTCAGGGGCAGATCGCCTGTGTGCGCATTCCGTTCGGTCGCGGTGTATGTGGCGCGGCAGCGGCCAGTCGGCAGACCCAGCGCGTTGAAGACGTGCATGCGTTCCCCGGTCATATCGCTTGCGACAGCGCCTCCAACAGCGAGCTGGTCGTGCCACTGGTCAAGGACGGTCGGTTGATCGGCGTACTCGATCTCGACAGCCCGAAACTCGCACGTTTCGGCACCGCCGATCAGGCCGGTATCGAGCAACTGGCGGCGATCTTCCTGCGTCTGACCGACTGCTGATCAGGCGCTCAGGCCAGCCTTGCTTAGCAGGCTGGCCGGATCCACCGCATCGATCTGGCGCGGATCGAGAAACCGCGTGGCGTACTGCATGTACACCTCGTCGTTGATGAACAGTGCAAACAGCTCGGGGTCGATGTGCGCCTCGCGGGACATGGTGGCCATGATTCCCAAGGCTTCGCTCAAGGATTTGGCCTTCTTGTACGGCCGATCCGCCGCTGTCAGTGCCTCGAAGATATCGGCAATCGCCATCATCCTCGCCGGCAGGCTCATGTCCTCGCGCTTCAGGCGTTTTGGGTAGCCGCTGCCGTCCATCTTTTCGTGATGCCCACCGGCAATTTCCGCAACGCTGTCCAGGTGCCCGGGGAAGGGCAGGTGGCTGAGCATCAGAATCGTCTGCACCATGTGGTGATTGATGATGTAGCGCTCCTCGCGAGTCAGCGTGCCTCGGGTAATGCTCAGGTTATACAGCTCGCCGCGATTGTATTTATAGCGCGGTACATCCAGTTTGAACCCCCACGGATTGTCTTCCGGAATCAGCTCGCTGTCGGCACGTTCGATCAGGTGTTCGGGCTTGTCCGCCAGCAGTGGCTCGCTGACCGGCAGATTCGGCGCCGGCGTTTGCGCCTGACGGCGGTTTTCCTCCCATGACACGCCCAGACGATCATCGAGGGTGCGCGTCCAGCGGCGCTCGGCGATGCGCTCAAGGCGCTGCAGATCAGCGGGTGCCATGGCTTCACCACCCAGATTGCAGCGGGCAACGAAGGCAAAGTCATCGTCCAGTTGCGTCAGCGTAGCGTCACGCAGTTCGCTCAGTTGCACCTCGTTGCCGCCCAGCGCCAGCGCCTGCCAGTAACTGATCCAGGCATCGCGCTTGAGCACTTCGAAACGGGTGCGGATTTCGTGGATGCGATCGTTGAGGGTTTCCAGTTTGGTCGCCTTGTCGACGACATACTCCGGCGTCGTGACTTTGCCGCAATCGTGCAGCCAGGCCGCAATGTGCAGGGCTTCCCATTCGTCTTCACTGGGCTGATAGCTCTGGAACGCCGGCGCCTGGCTGGCGGCCGCGGCCTGCGCGAGCATCAGGGTCAGCTCCGGCACGCGCTGGCAGTGGCCGCCGGTGTAGGGGCTCTTGGCGTCGATGGCGCCGGCCAGCAACTGAATGAACGCGTCGAGCAACTGCTTCTGCTTCGCCTGCAGGCGCTGACTTTCGATACTCACCGCCGCCGCGCCAGAGACTGCTTGCAGGAAGGCGATGCGATCCGGACGCAGTTTCTCCAGATCCTGAGCGCTGCCGCTGTCGTTGATCAGCAAAAGCAGCAGGCCGATGGTTTCGTTGTGGCGGTTGCGCAGGCGGATTCCAATCAGGTGGATGCGCGGCGACGCCATTGCCAGCAAGACTTTCTGCAAGTCCCCTGCCTGTTCGAAGCCAAGGCTGCTGACCACGTTGTCAGCGTTGATCAGTTGCTGGAACCACGCCGGCCCTTGATCGGCCAGGAGATCCCGGCCCAGCACAGCGAACTCGCCCGGCTCGTGCGAGGCGCCATCAATAACCAGTCCGTAAGGCTCCATCCGGTTGCCATCGCTTTCGCGCAGGTAGATCAACCCAGCCTGCGCCTGGGCAATCTGAACGGTCTCGAACAGCACCCGTTGCAGCAGCGGGGCGAAGCGGGTTTCGGCGCACAGACTGTCGGTGATGCGGAAGAAACTGGCGAGTGTTTCCTTCATGCGGGCCATCGACAGGCTCAGCTGGTCGACCTCCAGCACCGGCGAGCGGCGGGTGACCGGAAAGTTGAAATCGAAGCTGCGGATCGCGTCGGCTTCCTTGACCAGCGCATGCAGCGGCTTGACCAGAATCCGTGAGGTCAGCCAACCCAGTGGCAGGCACAGCAGCAAGGTCGCCAGGGTGATCAGTGCACCCTGCCAGCGCATGCGGTAGGCGTCGGCCAGCAACTCGTCCTCTGGCACCACCAGGGCCATTTGCAGACCTCTCGGCCCACCCTCCTGCAACTGGCTGCGGGCGACGATCCAGTGGCGGCCATCGACGTTCAGCCGTTTGCCCTGATGCGTGGTGGACAGTAACGCGTGCAGAGTCGGGCTCAGGTCGGCGGCCTTGGCCAGGCGTGCGCTGCTGTCGTCGACAATCAGCCGGCGGCTGTCCGGGTAGGCCACGGCGTTGCCATCGGCATCGAACAACACGATTTCGGTGGAGGGGGTGACCACGTGTTTGAGCAAGGTGGCCGAGAGTGCTTCCAGCGTCAGGTCGGCACCGATCACACTGGTTGCGCCGCTGCGTCGGGCCAAGGTAGTGCCCACGTTGTGTGTGGAGAAAAACACATAGGGCTCGGTGGTGATCTGATCACCCTGCTGCAGGGCGTTGGTGTACCAGTTGCGAGTGCGCGGATCGTAGCGGTCGTCAGGATTGTCCTGGCGCCCGACGGGCGTCAGCGCCTGGTCGAAGAATAGCGACTGCGACGACGCAGCGCCGCCGGCATCGTGCTCGATGCTCCAGACCTGATAGGCTGCCGTCGGCGGCGCCTTGAGCAGGGTTTTCAGGGAGCTGGTGCGCAACGGCCGAACCATGAAGAAGTCGCCGTTGCCGTACCCCAGGTACAGCGAAGCGAGATCGGTGTTGTCCTTGAGTGACTGACTGAACGGCTTGAGCAACGCCATACGCTGCTGCAGGTTCGAGGCCCCGGCGGCCTGATTGTCGGTCAGCAGGCTCAGCAGATGACGGATCGGTTCGTAGGTTGAATGCAGGTCCAGGCGCACGTCCTGTTCGATGCGATTGAACAGGTTTTCACTGCTCGACAGGATGATCCGGGTGGTCTGGCGATAATTGAACAGCCCCAGCACCACGCCTGTCAGCAACAGCAGAAAGGTGAACATGACGCTGATGTGCACGTGCAACGGGAACCGGCGTTGATCCGGGCGCAGTGGGCTGGGCATTGCTGACTCTCCATTGAAGTAAACACACTGCTCAGCGTTCAAGCATAGTTAAGGCTCGGTCATTGTGCTTTCAGCGAACGGTTCCAATTGTTGCTGCAACGCCTGCTCCAGTTCGACCATCGCCGCGTCGGTGGCCTCGATGCAGCGCACGATGGCCGGCACCGACGTGGTCTGCTGGCAGGCGTGTTCCAGCGCATCGCAGCAGACGATCAGACGCGAAGCCTGGGCGATCCGGGCGGCGCCCTTGATCTTGTGCGCCACCACCGCCAGTGCCTCGCGATCATTGTGCGGCGCCAGGGCCAGCAGCTCCTCGCGATCGAGGCGGCTGCTCTTGAGTAATTGCGTGAGCAGGCGCCGGGCTTGAAGCGGATTACCACCGGTCAGTTGATGCAAGCCCTCGAGATTGAACGCGGGTTGCGGTGTTGCCGGTTGCAGCCCGTTGACCCACTGGCTCAGCGCGCTGAGGCTCAGGGGTTTGAACAGGCAGTCATTCATGCCCGCCTGTTTGCAGCGTTGCACTTCCTCGGGCTGCGCGTTGGCCGTGAAGCCAAGGACCTTGCAAGGAGGACGGCCTGTGCGTTGTTCTTCCTGGCGGATGGCCGCCGCCAATTCGTAGCCGTTCATCAACGGCATGTTGCAGTCGGCGATGACCAGGTCGAATTCACCGGCCTGCCACTTCGCCAATCCACTGCGACCTTCTTCGGCAAGGCTGAAGCGATGCCCGAGGAACTCCAGTTGCTGGCACATCAGCAGGCGATTGGCGGGATGGTCGTCGACCACCAGAATATTCAGCGGCGCACCTGACACGCGGATCGGCGATGCGGTTTTCGCCGTGGCCACCCTGCATGGCAGCGTTTGCAGCGGCAGCGACAGGCAGACCTGGGTGCCGATCCCCGGCTGACTACTCAATTGCAACTGACCGCCCATCATTTCACAGAGGTTGCGGCTGATCACCAGCCCCAGTCCGGCGCCGCTGCGGGCCTGCTGGCGGCCGCCGTCAGCCTGGGCGAACGGCTCGAACAGACGTTGTTGATCTTCAATGCTGATGCCGACGCCGGTGTCGTGGATCGTCAATTGAACCAGCGAACACTTGCCGGCGGCATTAGGCAGCACGTCCAATGTGACCCGCACCTGCCCACTCTGGGTGAACTTGATGGCATTGCTGATCAGGTTCGACAGGATCTGCTTGAAGCGCAGCGGATCCAGTTCCACATCGACTTCGAGCCCTGGAGGATTGACGGTCAGGGGCAGGGCGAGGTTTTTCTGCCGGGCAAGGCCGTCGAAGATCCTCACCACCGAAGCGACGGTGTCGACCAGATTGATCCGCTCGGGCGCCAGGCTCAGGCGTCCGGACTCGATCCGGGCGATATCGAGGATGTCGCCGATCAGCCCCAGCAGATCCTTGGCGGAACAGTAGGCGGTTTCGATGGACGAGCGATCCGGCGCCTGATCGGTCATGCGTTCGAGCGTCAATTCGAGCATGCCGATGATGGCATTCATCGGCGTACGGATTTCGTGGCTCATGGTCGCCAGAAAAGTACTTTTCGCCCGGTTGGCGTTGTCCGCCTGTTCCTTGGCTGTGCGCAGTTCATCGAACAACTGGCGGCGATCACTGATATCGATCCAGCCACCGATGATCCCTTGTACATCGCCGCTGGAGTCGCGGTAAGGCAGGATCCAGTGATAGATCGTCAGACGCCGGCCACCGATGTGCAACGGACGGTCGAGCAGCAGCGGCGTCCCCTCGGCCACAACCCGCTGGTAATCCGCCTCGAAGGCCCGGGCTTCGAAGGCATTGCTCAGGGTGCCTTGCATGACACTCTTGCCGATCACGTCTTCGCGTTTCGCGTTGAAGGCTTCGAGGTAGCTGTCGTTGCAGCTTTGCAGCAAGCCTCGGCGATCGCGCACGTAGATTGGATGAGGTGTGCCGTTGACCAGTGAGCGCATGAACTCGAACTGATCGTTGAGTGCCCGCTCGGCGGCCTGGCGTTGCTTGATCTGGCGCCGCATGTAGGCGTTCCAGATCAGGGACAACAACAGCAGCAGACAGGCTGCGCCGATCAGTTGGTAAAACAGACGCTGATAGTGATGCCAGTTGCTTTGCGCGGCATTGGAAAAACCGCGCCAGCGGCTGTTGATGACCCCCAGCTCTTCGGGGCTGATGCTCAGCAGGGCCTTGTCGAGGATCGATCCGAGTTCGCTGTTGTCACGGGCCGTGGCCAGCGAAAAGGCCGCCTGCCGGGTACCAAGGGTGGTGGTGATCTGCAACTGATGCTCGAAGATCCGCGACGAAATCAGATAGTTGGCGATCACCAGCGAGGCGACGGCACCATCGGCCTTGCCTTCGGCGAGCAAGGTCGCGGCGCCGAAGGTGTCGGAGGTTTCGGTCAGATGGATATCGGGGAACTCGCGGCGCAGGTAGGCGGCCATGGGACTGCCTTGGGCAATCGCCAGGTATTTGTCCTTGAGCTGCGCAGGATGGGTCGGGCTCTCAGTGGATTTGCGGGTCAGCAGGACGAAGGAGTTTTCCAGATAGGGACGGCTGAATTGCAGGGTCTTTTCCCGTTGCGGGCTGGGCAGCAACGCCGCGATCAGATCGGCCCGGTGCTGATTGATCTGCTCGACCATGTCAGCGTCGCTGCGGCTGCGCACCAGTTCGAAACGCATGCCGGTACGCAGGCGCAGCAGTTCGAGCAGGTCTGCGGTGATGCCGCGCAGATTGCCGTCACTGTCAAAGAATGTCAGCGGCGCGAACGCCTCGTTCACCACCACGCGCAGCACCGGATGCTGTTTGAGCCACTGTTCTTCGTGGTGGGTCAATTGCAGTTTCTGGTCGGTCAGCAGGATGTCGCTGCCGGCGCTCCAGCGCTTGGCGATGCTGTCCCGTTCACTGGCGGGTATGGCCAGCAGTGCGGTATTGATGATGGCCAGCAGTTGCGGGTTATCGGCGTGCACGGCAAAGCTGAAACCATGGGCTTCCTGTTTGCCGAAATTGGCCATGCGGATGTTGTTCAGATAGCCCTTGTTGATCATGTAGTGGGTGGAAATGGTATCGCCCAGAAACACGTCGGCCTGATCGAAAGCCACCGCGTTGATTGCGTTTTGATAGGACGGATAGGACGTCAGGATGGCTTTGGGGTAGAGCGCCTTGACTTCGTTCTGCGGCAGATAGTGATAGACCATGCTCAGGCGCAGTCCGGCCAGGCCCTCGGTGAGCGCGCGGGTTTCGTCTTCGCGGGTGACCAGTACCGGCTGGTCGATGGCGTAGGGGATAGAAAGCAGGATGTCGGCGTTACTGGCCTCGAAACCGTTGGCGGTACCGAGCATATCAACCTGCCCAGCTACCAGCGCGCGTACCGCAGCTTCCCGTGAGGCAAAGCGCTTGACCCGGACTGGCAAGCCCACAGCCTGCTCGAGCAGGCCGGCATAGTCGGCAGTAAAGCCTTCGTAATCACGACCGCTGGCGGTCATGTCGAATGGCGGATAATCCGGTGCGGAAGTGCCCAGTATCAGTTCGCGGCGAGTCTGTAACCATTGCCGTTGCGCGGGCTGCAGGTGCATGGTCAGCGCGTCGTGGCTCGAACGGCTGCGCAGCACATAATCCTGCGCTGTGACAAGGTCGGCCTGTGCCTGAGAAGTCAGGCACAGGCTTGCACACAATATGGCGAGATAGATCTTTAGACGACTGGGCATTCAGGCTCTCACACTAGCGCGTTGCGCTTGGCCATCTCGATAAGTTCCACCAGGGACCTGGCTTTCAGTTTCTGCATCAAGCGTTTTTTATAAGTGCTGACGGTTTTGTTACTGAGGAACATGCCCTTGGCAATTTCCTTGTTGGTGCGCCCTTGGGCAAATAACTGCAGGACCATGAGTTCGCGGTCATTGACGGCTTTGAACAATTCCAGCTCGGCGTAACGCACATCGTCACTGCGTACCGGATTCAATGCCTGACTGGGGAAATAGTTGTAACCGGAAAGTACCGCTTTTATGGCGCTGACCAGTTCGCTCAAGTCTTCTTCCTTGCACACATAACCGGATGCGCCGGACTGCATGCAGCGAATGCCGAACAGCGTCGGGCATTGCGCCGTCAGTACCAGGGTCTTGAGCGGAGTGCCCATGGCATTGAAGCGGGCGAGGACTTCCAGGCCGTCGAGTTTGGGGATGCTGATATCGAGGATGATCAAGTCGGGCATGCATTCGCGAACCATCTGCATGGCATCGACCCCGTTATCGGTTTCGCCGACGACCTTGTAACCTTCATGCTCGAGGAGCATTCGAACGGCAAGTCGGATGACGGGGTGATCATCGACAATAAAAACGGAGTTCATAATCAAATCCCATACGTGCGCGAATAAAGCGCGCACCTTAGCTCAGATAAAAGAGCGATCGCATGAACTCACAGGGCTCTAGCAGCAATATAGGATAAGTCCTACACACTAAAGAGAAATTGACTACGACAAAACTCTGTGTCGCGTAAGGAAGTGTTTAGATTATTTGTTTATCTGAATGTTTTAAGTTGCTGTTAGATTATTGAGAAAACAGCGTTTGTTTGCGTACTGTCGTCGTTAAACGGATTACGTTTGGTCGGCGCGGCTATCGAATACCGCTGAGCCGCTTTCATGGATCAATCCTTCAACCGGGTGTCGCACTGACCCGGTTGAAGAAGGTTCTGTCAGTGGCTGGAGCGCCCGGTCATTTCCAGCGCCATGTCACTGGCGTAGCTGTCGGTCATCCCGGCGATGAAGTCGATCATGCGCAGGAACGAGGTGTGCAACGGCCCGTGGGGATCCGGTGCATTGTTGCCCAGCAGGTCGAGGATACGGCGGCTCTTGAACGACGGCGTGCGACCGCCATGTTGCTCCAGCGCGGCGCCGCAGAACGCGTTGAGGAGAATTTCCAGCGTGGTATAGGCGCCGATTTCATGCAGCGTCTTGCGCTTGTCCTGGAAGATCTTCTTGCGGGCGATGTCCTTGGCGTTGAGCACGCAGCGTTTGGCCGGGCCGTGCATGTGTTCCACCAGGTCGCCGTGCAGGGTGCCGGCCAGCAGCGCATCCTGTTGCTCGACGAATGCCCGGGCGGCGGCGTTGGTCAGGTGCTCGATGGCCTTGCCGCGCAGGATCGCCAGTTTGCGTCGACGCGAATCCTGTGGGCCGAGCTGGCGATAGGTTTCCGGCAGATCGTCACCGACCAGACCGAGCAGCAGTGATTCAACCTCAGCGTACTCCAGCAGCTCCATTTCCAGGCCATCTTCGAGGTCGATCAGCGCATAGCAGATGTCGTCGGCCGCCTCCATCAGATACACCAACGGGTGGCGCGCCCAGCGTTGGTCCTCGATTTGCGGCAGGCCGAGCTTGTGGGCGATCTGCTCCAGCAGCGGCAATTCGCTCTGGTAGCAGCCGAACTTGTGTTTCTTGTAACCCAGCGAGTCGGCGTGACGTGCGGTCCACGGATATTTCAAATAGGTGCCGAGGGTGGCGTAGGTGAGGCGGGTGCCACCGTCGAACTGGTGATACTCAAGCTGAGTCAGCACCCGGAAGCCTTGCGCGTTGCCTTCGAAATTGAGGAAGTCACCGCGCTCGGCTTCGCTCATGCCGTCGAGCCAGCCGCGCCCGGCTGCCTGCTGGAACCAGTGACGAATCGCGTCTTCACCGGAGTGGCCGAACGGCGGATTGCCGATGTCATGGGCCAGGCAGGCCGATTGCACGACCATGCCCAGATCGCTCGGGTCGCACCAGTCGGGCAGGGCGCTGCGCAAGGTTTCACCGACGCGCATGCCCAGCGAGCGCCCGACGCAGCTGACTTCCAGCGAATGGGTCAGACGGGTGTGGATGTGGTCGTTACTCGATACCGGATGCACCTGGGTCTTGCGGCCCAGACGGCGGAAGGCGCCGGAGAAGATGATGCGGTCGTGGTCTTTGTGGAACGGGCTGCGGCCCAGCTCTTGCGGGCTGTGCAGCGGTTTTCCAAGGCGTTCGCGGTTGAGCAGGGTCTGCCAATCCAAGGCTGGTTCTCTCCGTCGGTGACTGGGATGACTGTTGCCCTAGCTTCCCGGTTCAGCCACGCCCCTGCAAGCGGAACTACAAACCCGCGGCATCAATATCGATCAGCAGCAGGCGCTCGCCGTTATCGAAGAACTGGCCGGCGGTCAGGCAATACTGGTTGCTCGTGGCATCGCGGTAGGTGCTGGACAGGGTCAGGCGTCGCTCTTCCCAGCCCTCGGCGAGCAGATGATAGAAGTACGGACGCCATGACCAGTTGTGCCCCAGGTAGCGGTTGTCGGCGACCCAGCGGTTGTGCCGCCACTCAAGGTTGGGTGTGAGTTGGGTGCCATGGCGGTCGCACTGGTAGAACCGCAGCAACCACGGAAAAGCCTCCAGTTGCGGCAGCGCACTGAGCGGTGCGTGGGCCTGAGCCCAGGTCTGGAGGATCGCCATCAGTTCGCCGAGCTGCTGACGCATCTGCATCAAGCGCCCGCGTTCGGCCAGTTTCTGCCGCACGTAACGCTGGCGCAGTTCAGCGAAGCGCTGCACGAAGGCATCGGTTGGATAGAACGCCTCCTGCGCCCGGGCGAACAGGAAACCCTGAACGTAGCGCGAGCCGCATTCCAGGGCGAAATTGAGCTGGGCTTCGGTTTCGACGCCTTCGGCAATGATCCAGCAGCCGGTTTTCTCGGCCATTTGCGCCAGAGCCTTGACCACGTCACTACTCGGCCCGCCCAGCGCGGCAGCCTGAAACAGGCGCATGTCGAGTTTGAGAATGTCCGGCTGCAACGCCAGTACCCGATCGAGCTGCGAGTAACCAGCGCCAAAATCATCAATCGCAATCCGCGCGCCGGCCTCGCGATAGCGCGCCACCACCTCGGCCAGACGCTGATTGTTGCCACCCAGTTCAGTGATCTCGAACACAATGCGTTGCGGATCGACGCGGTGTCGCAGCATTTGTTTGAGGCTGGGCAATGGCTGATCGGCGCGCAGGCGACTGATCCAGCGCGGCGACATGTTCAGGCTGAGAAACCACTCGGCGGGGGCTTCATGCAGTCGGCTCAGGGCGTTGTCGCGGATCTGTCGGTCGAGGCGGCGCAGGGCGATGGCGGGTGTGCGCGGGTCGGCGAACAACGGCCCGACCGAGGCCAGTTGGCCGTCAGGCTGGCGCAGGCGACCCAATGCTTCAACGCCTGCGATACGTCCGGTAGCGGTATCGATGAAAGGCTGAAAGCAGGCGAGCGGTTGCCCGTCGATCACGGGGCCTCCTTAGTCGTTGTTGTTCTGGATGAACCCGCCGACCGGGTAGGCGCGCGGGATTGAACCTCTTGGTGAAGAGGTTCAATCCCGCGGATATTGCAAGAATGCAGCCAGATGCGCCGGCTTAGCGTTTGCCCGAACTCTGCATCACCAGCCTGATCAGCGGCCCGAGGCTGGTGCCCAAGCGAATCAGCCGGGTCAGGCCACCGACGCCACCGCTTTTCGCGCCCTTGCCGGTGATGAAGCCAAGCAGGGTCACGGCGGCCACGCCCCACAGCGGCGCGTGCTTGATGCCGAAACCGCCTTGCAGGCTTTGTGTCATGCCACGCATACGCTGCAAGGGTTGCAGCACTTGCCCGGCTTCGTGGCGGATTTCCTGACGATGCATTTCCATGCGCAGGCGAATCAGCGCCTTGCGCATTTCCCGGCGTGAGCTGTTGTGTGGCAATTCAGGCAGGCTCATGGCAACAGGCGCTCCCGATCGTTGGCCAATTCTTCCAGCGTGCCGTGGAAGGGTGAGGATTCATCGAAGACTGCTGCCTTGAGGCGCAACCCGCAGAAAGCGGCCGCCAGTGTGTAGAACACGCACAGGCCAATGATCGCGGCCAGACGATAGGTATCCCAGAACACGATCAGCACCAGCGTCGACAGACCGACCAGCAACAGCAGGGCAAACACCAGCGCCAGGCCAGCGAACAACAGCAGGCTGACGGTGCGTGCTTTCTGCTCCTGCAATTCGATGCCGAAGAGTTCGACATGGCTGTGCAGCAAGCCGAGAACAGCGGCGCCCAGACGCCGCGTGGAGGAAGTAGTGCCCGACCCCAGGCCGGATTCGCCGATCGACATGATCAGCGCCGCGTGGCCAGCAGGCCAATCAGAAAGCCTACCCCGGCAGCGATGCCCACCGATTGCCAAGGGTTGGCCGACACATAGTCTTCGGTGGCGGTGACGGCAGCCTGACCGCGATCACGCAGGGTGTCTTCGGTCAGCTTGAGGGTTTCCCGGGCGCGCAGCAGGCTGTCATGGATCTGATCACGCAGCTCATCGGCCTGATCGCCCGCCAGGGACGCAGTGTGTTCGAGCAACCGCTCGGTGTCGGCGACCAGAGTCTGGAAGTCGTTCATCAGGATTTCTTGAGCAGTCTTTGCCTTGATGCTGGCCATGGGTGGATCTCCGTAAGTGACGTCTGAAGCGTTCGAGTATGAGCCTTGCGCGAAGGTTCAGTACAAATGACTGGTACAGCTTTTGCTATGTCGTGGTGCGTCCTGTTGCCGCCGTGCGCTGTTGGCGGGCGGGCGTGCAGCAAAACCTTAACTCAAATAATCCTGGTTCGTGTCACGACATCAACCTTGTGCGCCAAAGCGGTTCATCGCAGCTTCACTGCGCGGACCGAGCGGTCGCAACTTGGTGCATGAATTGTCCGCGCGAACCGCTTTGGTGCCTTTTTAGCCTTCAGGTCTGCCTCTTTATGGAAAATCTGCAAAGCGCTGTGGACACGCTGGTCCACAGCTCCAACACGTTGTTCATTCTGATCGGTGCGGTGATGGTGCTGGCGATGCACGCCGGTTTCGCCTTCCTTGAAGTCGGCACGGTGCGTCAGAAAAACCAGGTCAATGCACTGTCGAAAATTCTCAGCGACTTTGCCGTTTCGACCATGGCCTATTTCTTTATAGGCTATTGGATCTCCTACGGGGTGACCTTCATGCAACCGGCGGCGGTGCTGAGTGCCGACCACGGTTATGGGCTGGTGAAGTTTTTCTTTCTGCTGACCTTTGCTGCGGCGATTCCGGCGATCATCTCCGGCGGGATTGCCGAGCGTGCGCGATTCGTTCCGCAGTTGTGTGCGACGGCGCTGATCGTGGCGTTCATCTACCCGTTTTTCGAGGGCATGATCTGGAACGGCAACTACGGTCTGCAAGCCTGGCTGACGGCACGCTTTGGCGCGGCGTTCCATGACTTCGCCGGTTCGGTGGTGGTGCACGCGATGGGCGGCTGGTTGGCGCTGGCGGCGGTTTTGCTGCTCGGTCCGCGCAACGGGCGTTATCGCGACGGGCGTCTGGTGGCGTTCGCGCCGTCGAGCATTCCGTTTCTGGCGCTGGGTTCGTGGATTCTGATTGTCGGCTGGTTCGGTTTCAACGTGATGAGCGCGCAGACCTTGCAAGGCGTCAGCGGTCTGGTGGCGGTCAATTCGCTGATGGCCATGGTCGGTGGTACGGTGGCGGCGCTGATCGTCGGGCGCAATGACCCGGGCTTCCTGCACAACGGCCCGCTGGCCGGGCTGGTGGCGATCTGTGCCGGTTCCGACCTGATGCACCCGGTGGGTGCGCTGGTGACTGGCGCGATTGCCGGTGCGCTGTTCGTCTGGTGCTTTACCGCCGCGCAAGTCAAATGGCGCATCGACGATGTTCTGGGCGTGTGGCCGTTGCATGGTTTGTGCGGGGTGTGGGGCGGGATCGCGTGCGGTATCTTCGGCCAGACTGCGCTCGGCGGTCTGGGAGGTGTCAGCCTGATCAGTCAGTTGATCGGCACTGCGCTCGGTGTGGTTGTCGCGCTGATCGGCGGATTCGCCGTCTACGGTTTGATCAAGGCCTTGCACGGCCTGCGCCTGAGTCAGGAGCAAGAGTATTACGGCGCCGACCTGTCGCTGCACAAGATCGGCGCGGTCAGTCAGGACTAGGCTTCCTTGTCTTCGGCACCTGGATAGAACCCATGCAACAGGCGATAGCGGTCGATGCGCACTTGATCGATCTTCTCCTGCACCTGATGCGCCGGCAGCCCGAGCATGATCAAGGCGTGGGAGGCGAGCATCAGGCTCGATTCCAATAGCTCCGGCACCACTTCGGTGGCGCCGGCGGCCTTGAGTTCGGCCCATTGGCTGTCGTCGCGAGTGCGCACCAGGATCGGTATCCGCGCATGAAGCCGGCGCGCTTCCTTGAGGATCCGCAGGCTGACATCGCTCTGATCCACGGCGATCACCAGCAGCCGCGCGCGCAACAATCCGACCGCGGTCAGCAGGTCGCCGCGCGACGAGTCGCCGTAATGCACCTCGCTTTCGCCGGACGCGGCTTCCTGCACGCGCACCGGATCGTTGTCCAACGCGATATAAGGCTGACTGGCATTGCGCATGAAGCGGCCGATGGATTGGCCGACACGGCCATAACCACAGATCACCACGTGCTGATCCAGACCGGCGTTGAGGGCGCTTATTTCCTCGATTTGCGCCTCCTGGTTCGGCTTGCGATGCAGGCTTGCGGCAATGCGCGGCGCGGCGCGCAACAGCAATGGCGTCAGCAGCATCGAACAGAAGGTGGCCGCGAGCAGCAGGGCGCCCAACTCGGCAGGCAGCATCTGGTTCTGTTGCATCTGCGCCATCAACGCGAAGCAGAACTCCCCGCCCTGTGCCAGGGCCAGGCCGCTGCGCCAGGCAGTCTCGTGATCGCTGCCGCGCCACTTCACCAACAGCGCGACGACCGTGCCTTTGATCAGCATCAGGCCGAGGCTCAGGCCGAGAATCAACAGGCTGTGACTGACGAATAGTTGCAGGTCGATCAGCATGCCGATGCTGACGAAAAACACCCCGAGCAGGATGTCGCGAAACGGCCGGATATCGGCCTCGATCTGATGGCGATAGTGGCTTTCGCCGAGCAGCATCCCGGCCAGAAATGCGCCAAGGGCAGGGGACAGGCCCAGCAGGTGCGTCAGCCAAGCGGTCAGCAATACAATCACCAGCGCCAGCAGCACGAACAGTTCCGCCGAACGCGACGCGGCCACCTCATGGAACAGCCGTGGCAGCAACCAGCGGCTGGCCAGCAACAGACCGAAAAACAGCACCACGGTCTTCACCAGCGTCAGCGGCAAGGCCCAGTACCAAGCTTGCGCGCTGCTCCCGGCGAACACCGGCACCAGGGTCAGCAGCAACACCGCGACCACGTCCTGAAACAGCAAGACCCCGACCGCGTTCTGCCCGTGACTGCTGAACACTTCGCCCAGGCTGCTCAACTCCTTGGTGACAATCGCCGTCGACGACAGCGACAGCCCGGCGCCAAGCAACAGCGCCGGGGCCAGCGGCATACCCAGCAGAATCAGCACCAGCCCGAGCACTCCGGTACTGAGCAATACCTGCTGACTGCCCAGGCGAAACACCACCTGACGCAGTGCGATCATTTTCGACAGGGAAAACTCCAGGCCCAGCGAGAACAGCAGGAATACCACGCCCATCTCGGCCACATCCGGCAGGTGTTCGCTCTCGTTGACCCAGTTGAAAGCGGTCGGCCCCACCATCAGGCCCACGCACAGATAGCCCAGCACTGGCGGCAAGCGCAGTCGGCGGAACAGGGCAATCATCACCAGGGATGAGGCGAGGATGATCAACAGGTTGGCAAACA
The DNA here is from genome assembly GCF_044753325.1 of Pseudomonas sp. NPDC088414. Taxonomy (NCBI): domain Bacteria; kingdom Pseudomonadati; phylum Pseudomonadota; class Gammaproteobacteria; order Pseudomonadales; family Pseudomonadaceae; genus Pseudomonas; species Pseudomonas sp. NPDC088414. Next base: position 25,909 of record NZ_JBIVMY010000021.1, read on the forward strand.
CAAAGCACTCCGATGTCAGGCTCAGGCTTCTCAAGCGTAGAGGCAAAAAGTCCGGGAGGATCGCCTGATTGGCTTTTTGCGGGCTGATTTGCGTCAGGGTTTTGCGAGTTTCCGGCCATGCCTGGGTCTTTGGGCAGCTGTCGCTCGACGGGTTTTCGAGGCAGGCCTAGAATGAACGCTCACTTTTCCGGTTGAGCGATCATGCCTCCTGAATGTCAGTTGTTCGGCACCTTGGGATGCCATTTGTGTGAGGTGGCAGAGGCCGAGTTGATGCCTTTTGTCGAGCACGGTCTGCTGGTCGAACTGGTGGATATTGCCGACGATGAATCCTGGTTCGAGGCTTACAGCCTGCGAATTCCGGTGCTGCGACGAGTTGACACCGGCGCGGAGCTGAGCTGGCCTTTCAGTGCCGATCAGGTTGTGGCCTTCCTGCGCTGAGCCTGTTTTTTCGGTGACGCGGCGTGGCTTTCCGCCGGTCGCGAGCGCGCATCCTTCCCTTGGCACTTTGCGGATTATTCGGTTACTGTATGTTCATACAGTAATTGGGTGAGCCTGCTGCTTTTGATGGCTTGAGCAGGTGAATCCGGCAGTCAGAGGGACGAACCGTGGTCAATGTCGAACAGTTGAAGAACAGCGTGAACCGGATGTCGGTTGACGTGGTGCGCGAGGCGGTCCTCGAATTGCGCCTGGACGGGCTGGTCACGGAGGGCAAGACGCCTTTCAACAAACTGCATTTCAACACCTGTTTTGCCGAGATCGAGGCGCTGTTCCAGCGTGCCGGTTATCACAAGCAACTGGATGTGGTCGGTTATCAGGGCTTGTTGTACGCCTTGTATGACCCGGGACGCTGGGAGGCGGTCGATGTGCTGCGCTGGCTCAAGGAATTCACCGAAGCCGCCGCGCTCAAGTCGATCCCGGCCTGAAGCGGGCGGTGGAATCGGCGCTAGGTTCGTATCGCTCAGTGTTGGATAATGCCGTCCTGCATTGAGGGTTCGATTTCCGTATGTCCACACCAACGTTTTCCGCTGCGCAGAATCAGGCCAGCACCCTTTACCTGCCGCCGGGGGCCTGGCTTACCGTACTGGATTGCCTGTGTGAGCATTTCAGTGCGATCAGTCGCGAGCAATGGCTGGACCGGATCGCCCGGGGCCGGGTGCTGGATGGGCAGGGACAGCCGATTGCGCTGGATCTGCCGTACAAGGAAGGGCTGCGTATTCATTACTTCCGTGAAGTGCCGGATGAAAAGCCGATCCCGGTGGTCGAGTCGATCTTGTATGCGGACGAGCATCTGGTGGTGGCGGACAAGCCGCATTTCCTGCCGGTGACGCCGGCCGGTGAATACGTTGAGCAAACATTGCTGCGTCGTCTGATCCGCCGCCTCGATAATCCGCATCTGGTGCCACTGCACCGCATTGACCGGCACACGGCAGGCTTGGTGATCTTTTCGGCTAACCCACAAACCCGCTCCGCTTATCAGTCGCTGTTCCCTACGCGGCAGATCGATAAACGTTATGAGGCGATCGCCCCTGCGCTGCCGGAGCTGGAATTTCCCCTTGTACACAAAAGCCGTCTGATCGATGGCGAACCGTTCTTCCGCATGCAGGAAGGGCCAGGCGTCGCCAATACTGAAACGGCTGTGGAAGTCCGGGAAAAGAACGGTGATCTGTGGCGCTACGGCCTGTATCCGGTGACTGGCAAGAAGCATCAGCTACGCGTACACATGACCGCGCTGGGGGCGAGTATCTGCAACGATCCGTTCTACCCGGATGTGTTGAAAGACGTTGAGGATGATTACGCCAATCCGCTCAAGCTGCTGGCGCAGGGGTTGCGCTTTATCGACCCGGTGACCGGCGAGGAGCGCGAATTCGAGAGCCAGATCACCTTGCAATGGTGACGCCACTCACTTTGCAGCGCCCATGAAAAAGCCCGCATCAATGCGGGCTTTTCTGTATCCGGTGTCGACGTAAAGATTACAGCTCTTTAACGGTACGAACCTGATCCTTGTTGATGCGGGTCTCTTTGCCGTCCAGTTGCTTGAACTCGTAGAAGCCCGAATCGTCATCGTATTTCGGGGTGTCGACGGCCTGGATTTCGCGACCGTCATTCAAGGTGATCACTGTTGGCGACGAGCAACCAGCGAGGGTAGCCAGGCCCAGTGCGAGCATGAAAGTGGCGAGGGTCCGTTGAGTCATGAGTGTGTCTCCGAATGGGAATACTTTTGGTTACTGAGCTTGAGACGTGTACAAGGCGTGAGAGTTCCTTGAATGCTGTCAGTCTGACACAGTGTTATGTGTATTTAACAGTTCGGGGGTGTTCAGGTTGGCCAGTCGCGGGTCATTGTCCGGGCATTGCAGGGCAGTCGCACCGAGGTTGCGCATGACCCTTCCGGGGCTCCGTTCACCCGCGCTCCAGGCGTTTTCGAACATGGGCAGAAGCGCGACAGGGATCACGCAAAGCAGGGGTTCCCAGTGGTCGTCGTGACGCAACATTAAAGGTTTTTCAGGAAACTGGCTGGCGGTTTCACGCATGTCCCGCAATAGCGCTGCGTCAATTCGCGGAACGTCGCAGGGCAAGACCAGCAAGTGTGACAGACGGGCGGCCCTGAGGCCGGCAAGGATCCCCGCCAGCGGACCGGGGAAATCGCTCTGTTCATCGCTCACCAGTTGATCGGCGTACGCGGCATAACGCTCGCGATTGCGATTGCAGGAGATGATCAGGTCGGCGGTCAGCGGCCGCACCTTGCTGTGCAAGTGCGCAATCAGCGGCTCGCCCTGCCATTCGATCAGCCCCTTGTCCTGGCCGCCCATGCGCTGGCCGCGTCCGCCCGCCAGGAGCAGAATGGAACAAGGGAGCGGTGTACTTTTGGTCATGGCAGTTCTCCGGCAGGGCGGCGAAAAATTCAGGCGCTGTGATATAACACCGAGCTGTTTCTCCTACAACTGGACGAGCCTGATGAAAGCCAAGGCCGATGTACCTTTTGCGCCGCTGAACATTGCGGTGCTGACTGTCAGCGATACCCGAACCCTGGAAACCGACACCTCAGGCCAGGTCTTCGTCGACCGCCTGACTGCTGCCGGTCACCGTCTGGCCGAGCGGGTCTTGCTCAAAGATGATCTCTACAAGATTCGCGCGCAAGTTGCCCACTGGATTGCCGAGGACGTGGTGCAGGTTGTGCTGATTACCGGTGGCACCGGCTTTACCGGACGTGACAGCACGCCGGAGGCAGTCGCTTGCCTGCTCGACAAACAGGTCGACGGTTTTGGTGAGCTGTTCAGGCAGATTTCGGTGGCCGATATCGGCACCTCGACTGTGCAGTCGCGGGCACTGGCCGGTCTGGCCAATGGCACGCTGGTGTGCTGCCTGCCAGGTTCGACCAATGCGGTACGCACCGGTTGGGACGGGATTCTGGCTGAACAGCTGGATTCGCGGCATCGCCCGTGCAACTTCGTTCCTCACTTGAAACAGGCGGCGCCTTGTGAATCCCGTGGGTAAGCCGGGCAAGACCGGCAGCCTGATGCCTGTCGAGGAAGCGCTGGCCCGTCTGTTGCAAATGGCCGAGGCCACGCCGATTGTCGAGCGCGAGTTTCTGCCATTGGCCGAGGTGCAAGGGCGGGTGCTCGCCGAAGACCTGGTTTCGACCCTGGATCTGCCGCCCTGGCCAAACAGCGCCATGGATGGTTATGCCCTGAATCTGGCCGACTGGACCGGCGAACCGCTGCCGGTCAGCCAGAAAGTCTTTGCCGGGCAGGCGCCTGTACCCTTGAAGCCCGGCACTTGCGCGCGGATCTTCACCGGCGCGCCAGTGCCCGCCGGAGCCGATTGCGTGGAAATGCAGGAGAACGCCGAGGTTCAAGCCGACGGCAGTGTGCGTTTCATTGAAACCATGAGCGTCGGCCAGAACATTCGTCCGCAGGGCCAGGAAACCACCGTGGGTGAGTTGATTCTGGCTGCAGGTACCCGGCTGGGACCGATCGAGCAAGGTCTGGCGGCGTCGCTGGGATGTGCCGGGCTGAATGTGGTACGCAAGGTCCGAGTGGCGGTGCTGTCCACCGGCGATGAACTGGTCGAGCCGGGCCAGCCGCTGGGGCCGGGGCAGATCTACAACAGTAATCGGGTGGTGTTGTGCAGTTGGTTGCAGCGCCTGGGTTGTGAAGTGGTTGATGCCGGTATTCTTCCGGACGATCTGGCGACCACGCGCGCGCGCCTTGGCGACTTGCAGGGTGTCGACCTGATTCTCTCGACCGGAGGCGTGTCGGTTGGCGAGGCGGATTTTCTTGGCATCGCGTTGCGGGAAGAGGGCGAGCTGGCGCTGTGGAAACTGGCCATCAAACCGGGCAAGCCGCTGACATTCGGTCATTTTCGCAAGGTGCCCGTCATCGGTTTGCCGGGTAACCCCGCTTCGACACTGGTGACCTTTGCTCTGCTCACGCGGCCTTACTTGTTGCGGCGTCAGGGTGTACAGGATGTCGAACCTCTGAAGTTTACGGTTCCGGCAGATTTTGTCTGGCCTGTTGCCGGCAATCGTCGCGAATATCTGCGCGGTCGTCTTGAGCAGGGGCGGGCAATTATCTACCGCAATCAAAGCTCCGGCGTGCTGCGCAGCGCGGCCTGGGCGGATGGCCTGGTGGAAGTGCTGGAGGGCCGTACGCTGGTAAAGGGTGATGAGGTTGGATTCATTCCACTGAGTGACCTGCTCGGCTGACGCGCGGCTGGTAACTGCAGGCTCGACCGATACTGCGTCGATGCCTGCATTTCTCTGTCAATGGCTCATCAGCGTGACCAGCTGGTCGAACCGGCTATTGGCAACCCACCCCAGCAATCCCAACACCACTGCCGTTGCACCTGCCGAATAGGCGAGACGGTGCTTGATGGTCTTTACATCACCACGCACTTCGTCCATATCGCGACGAATGTATTTGAGGTGGGTTTCCAGTTCGGTCACACGCGGTTCCATATCAACTTCTCCAGCGGTTTTGGCGCTTTTCTTGAAATCGGATTTGTGACTGGCGCGACTTTCATTGAGCGGGGGGACCGAACGGGTGTGAACTCTGGCTTCATGGCTGAGCATCGGAATGTCCATTGGCGGTTGTAAATGTAAGCGCGTCGGCCTTCCCGTCCTTCCAGCTGTTACTAGCTCCGAGGGTGTATCCACTCATTACCTGCACATCCTTGTGTTGTGAAATCGAAAATTGATACCGCCTGCACACGGTGAATCAATGAGCGGGCCCGGTCAATTGAGCCGATTCCTCACATGTTGTAAGAAAAAATACCGCCGTGTAGGACGCGAGAGACCAGTCGCCTGAATTAAATGGAATTATTGCGGCTTTTTTGCGTGCGCCAGTGGTCAAGATGTTTCATACCGATTCAATCGTGGGGAGTAACCGTTATGAGTGAACGCAGGGCGCTGTTGATTCTGCATGGCAAGCAGGCACTCAACGAGGCGGTTCGCGCCGCCGTCGAAGCTAAACGCAAACAAGGCTGGGAGTTGGCGGTACGTCTGACCTGGGAGGCCGGTGACGCTCAGCGCCTGGTGGAAGAGGCACTGGCGGGTGGCTATCGGCAGATCATCGCCGGGGGCGGTGATGGCACCTTGCGCGATATTGCTGAAGCCCTTGCGGCGCATGCGCACAAGGCCAGTCTGGTGCTGTTGCCGCTGGGCACGGCCAACGACTTTTCCCGTGCGGCGGGGATCCCGCTGGAGCCGGCCGAGGCGCTTGAGCTTCTGGATGTACCGCCGCGTGACATTGATCTGGGCGCTGTCGGCGGACAGATTTTCCTCAACATGGCGACCGGCGGTTTCGGTAGCCAGGTCACGGCCAATACGTCGGAGGATCTGAAAAAAGTGCTGGGCGGGGCCGCCTATCTGTTCACCGGTCTGTCGCGCTTCAGTGAGTTGCACGCGGCCTACGGCGAACTGCAGGGGCCGGACTTTCACTGGAGTGGCGAGCTGCTGGCGCTGGGGATCGGCAACGGCCGCCAGGCGGGTGGCGGACATGAGTTGTGTCCGCAGGCACTGGCCGATGATGGCCTGCTGGATATCAGCATTCTGCCGGCTCCGCAGGAGTTGGTGGGGACACTGAAGACCCTGCTAAGCGACGGTTTCGGCCTCGACAATATGTTTGTCCGGGCCCGCCTGCCCTGGGTCGAAATCAAGGTTGCCGAAGGCCTGAGCATCAATCTTGACGGCGAGCCGCTGGAGGGCGACAGCCTGCGCTTCGAGGCGCGTCCGGGAGCCTTGCGGGTGCACTTGCCCGAGCATTCGCCGCTGTTGGGCGGTAACCGCTCGATCAATCGTCCAGGCTGATAATCTGCTCGCGCACCGCGAACAGCACCAGGCCCGCCACATCGTAGATCTGCAGGCGCTTCATGATCTGCGAGCGGTGGGTTTCGACGGTCTTGATGCTCAGGCCCAGGCCGTTGGCGATCTCGCGGGTGGATTTGCCGCGTACGATCAACCGCAGGATTTCCAGCTGACGGGCCGTCAGGTTGTGAGAGTCGGCCACTTCCGGCTGGTTTTTCTGCGTGCGGGTCAGCGCCTGATTGATCACGGTGTGGGCGATCGCCGGGCTCAGGTAGCGCTCGTTGTTGCGCAGGGCTTCGAGGGCATGTTCCAGCTCGGTGGCCGTGGTGTCCTTGAGCAGATAACCATGTGCGCCGGACTCCAGCGCCTGCATGATCAACGCCGGATCGGTGTGCATCGACAGAATCAGCACCTTGCTTTGCGGGCGCACCCGCTTGAGCCGTTGCAGGGCTTCCAGGCCACCGGTTTCCTTCATCGAGATATCCAGCAGCACGATGTCGGGCGCCAGCTGCTCGACCATTTCGAGCAACTGCGAGCCATCGCTGGCTTCGCCAACGACCGCGTAACCGGGAATGTCGAGCACCAGAGCGCGCACGCCGGCCCTGATCAGCGAGTGGTCATCCACCAGAAGTAAGTTACAAGTCAACGCATAACCTTATTCGTACTGGCCCGTTCGAGTGCACGGGGCGCCCAGGGGAACAGTGCTTCGATTTGAGTGCCTTTGCCCGGCTCGCTGATCACGTTCAACGTGCCGCCCAACTGTTCGATCCTTTCGGCCATCCCGGCCATCCCGCGTTGTCCTTCGCGACCCGGATCCGCGGCAGGCGCAAAGCCTTGGCCATCGTCGCTGATCAGCAGCGTCAGACCTTTTGGCAGGCGTTGCACGCGGATCAGCAGGTTGCTGGCCTGTGCGTGGCGCAGAATGTTGGTGACCGCTTCCTGAGCAATGCGAAAGGCGGCGACCGCCATTTCTTCCGGAATACCGTTGAGCCGCTGCTGGCAATCGAGGCTCCAGTGCACCGACGTGTTCGCCAGAGTCTTGAGCAGGTGCGCTCGCAGACTGGCTTCCAGCCCGAGACTGGTCAGTTGGCGCGGATTGAGAATGGCGGAAACGTCGCGCACCTTGTTGAGGGTTTCTTCAAGGGTGTCGCAGAGTGTCGAGCATTGCGCTTGCAAGTCGGGTGGCAGGCGTTTTTTCAGCCATTCGCTTTGCAGCTTGGCCGCTGTCAGTAACTGCCCGATGTCGTCGTGCAGTTCCCGGCTGAGACGGTGGCGTTCGTTTTCCTGGACTTCCAGCAAACGGTCGGCGAGTTCCTGAGGCTGGAACTTGATCGATTTGCGCGACAGTCGATATTGCACCCAGACGCAAGCGGTGGCGGCGATATTCAGCAGCAACAACCCCAGTGAAAGTGGTGCCGAAAAACCATAGGTCAGCAGGCAGCCGACGGTGGCGGTGACACACAATACGAGTGTGAACCGGCGTGCATTTTCCCGGGACGGTGGCCATGTGGTGATTGACTTGAGGCTGGCGTACATAACGGATGGAGCCAATGGATGTTCGCTGCGGGTAGACCGGCCGGTGGCGGGCCGATCTCTGTCTGAAAATGCTGTCAATTATGTTGTTGGTTTTAACCAGGTTCAGTGAACGATGTTTGACCGCCAACTTCGGTGGGTGACTGTCAGTGAATCACTGTGCCATTAATTGAGAGCAACTAATGGCCGGCATAATACCACTTAAGATACCGTTGGTCGCGTTTGCCATATATGTCCAATGAGTCAGGAAAGACGCCATGTTGGACGTGGGTTCCATAATGGAAAAAAGGCGCTTTATTGTGTTCGGCAGATATCGATGTTACTCGAAGTTGATCATTACTCGGACACAGGTAAACCCTGAGGCCGCGGGAAAATTTCCGCTGGTGTCAGGTGTGATTATTTAATTCGAATTGTCGCTGGCAGGTATGAACTATTCATTTGCGACATTCTGCGCTTCGGATCAATGACCTTGACGTGTTCAGGGCCAGCCCTGAATCAGGCCTGACGTTCCGAATAAGACATGAGTGGTAGCGTTCGAGTCGCCAGTGGCGGCCGAAATTCGCTCTGACCGACCTGGAATGCGAAGGCTTCGATCAGGGAGGTCTGTTCGCTGGTGTCCAGGCTCAACTGGCCGGTATTGTGATCGACCAGTTCGATCTGCCAGGCCATCAGGGTGAAGCAGTCTTTGAGCGCATCCAGGGCCTGTGCATGCAGATCGACAGGATCCGGCGCGTGATCGAGCAGGCTGTGAATATGCAGGGAGAATTCGGAGATCGCCTCCAGTGCCAGTGCTTCAGCCCGGCTCGCAAGTTTGAGCAGAGTACTGCGCATGCAGTCGATGGCGTCCTTGTCATTGCTGATCAGTTGCAGGTGGCTCAGGCATTCTTCGGACTTGGCCAGGAGCGTTTCAGCTTCGACGAGAAATTCGGGAAAGCGTTGTGCCCAGTCTTTACGGTCGATTGGCATGCTTATCTCCACAGCGTCATGTCTGATGAGGGAATGCCGTGTGTGTCGACGATCATGCACCGTCGGGAGATCGCGCCCCGCCGTGCAAGTGCACTGGCTGAGGTTTTCCAGAGGGTGGGGTTCCACTGACCTGCGATCGCACACAATAGCCTGACTCCGTTCATGCAATGAGAATGGCGTCACATTAATGGCTATTGGATATTGCGAACATCAGGTTGGGCCTGATTGTTACTAGGGGATTCCCTTACGCGCGGGAACCTGTGGCGCAAACCGTGGTCGCGCCAGAAGAGAATGTAGCAGATGAAAACACCGAGCCAGTAAACCATGATGTTAATGTGACATCAATGCCCGTATGTGGCATTTTGATGGTGAATTTTTTGGGGATCAAGAATCGCCATAAACAGCCGATAACCCCTCAATAGTGAATTCATCAGAACAAGCCCAGGAGTCATTGATGGCCGGCATTCTCGACACGGTAGACCAACGCACGCAACTGGTGGGTGAGAATCGCCTGGAAATTCTCATGTTTCGCCTGGCCGGACGCCAGTTGTTCGCGATCAACGTGTTCAAGGTTCAGGAAGTTCTGCAGTTGCCGAAGCTGACCCTGATGCCGCAGCGTCACCCGTTTGTCTGCGGCGTGGTCAACCTGCGTGGGCAGACGCTGCCGGTGATCGACCTGTCCCAGGCGATCGGCATGCGCCCGCTGGTGCCGGGCCCGAACAGCACCATCATCGTCACCGAGTACAACCGTTCGGTACAGGCTTTCCTCGTCGGTGGCGTGGACCGCATCGTCAACATGAACTGGGAAGCCATCCTGCCGCCGCCGACCAGCGCCGGACGCCAGCATTACCTGACCGCGATCAGCAAGGTCGACGATCAACTGGTGGAAATCATCGACGTCGAGAAAGTCCTTGCCGAAATCGTCCCGTACAACGCCAAGGTTTCGCGCGACAAGCTCGACGATCCGGTACTGGAGCGTGCCCGTGGCCGTGAAGTGTTGTTGGTGGACGACTCCAACGTCGCGCTCTCGCAACTGCGTGACACCCTCGGCCAGCTCGGGGTGAAAATGCACATCGCCAGCGATGGTCTGAAGGCGCTGAACATGCTCAAGGGTTGGGCCGATACCGGCGTGAACATGACCGACAAGCTGCTGATGGTGTTTACCGACGCGGAGATGCCGGAAATGGACGGTTATCGCCTGACCACCGAAATTCGCAACGACCCGCGCCTGCGCGGTCTGTACGTGGTGTTGCACACCTCGCTGTCCGGCAGCTTCAACGACTCGATGGTGAAGAAGGTCGGTTGCGACAACTTCCTCTCCAAGTTCCAGCCGGACAAACTGGTCGATGTGGTGCGTCAGCGTCTGATGCTCGATGAAGTGCCAGCCTGACCGCAAAGCCACGCCGCCCCTGTAGGAGCTGTCGAGTGAAACGAGGCTGCGATCTTTTGATCTTTAAAGCCAAAGTCAAAAGATCGCAGCGTGCCGTAGCTCCTACCTTGTCGTGCAGTGCTCGAACTCAGGCTTTGATTCGCCGATAAAGCTCGTATAGGGTGGCATTTTTGCCCATCAGGAAGCTGGACATGTTGCGTCTGAGCGCGCTCTATCGTTACCCGTTGAAATCCGGCAAGCCCGAGATTCTGCAATCGATTGGCCTGGACAAACTCGGCCTTGAAGGTGACCGACGCTGGATGCTCGTGGACGAGGCCAGCGGCCGCTTCCTGACGCAAAGGGCCGAGGCGAAAATGAGTCAGCTGTCGGCGCTGTGGAATGCGCAGGGCGGTCTGACCCTCAGTGCGCCCGACCACGCCGCGCTGGATATTCCGTTGCCGGAGGACGATGCCGAGCTGCGCGGCGTGACCATCTGGCGTGACACCTTGCGCGTGCCGGATGCCGGTGATGCAGCGGCCCGCTGGGTCAGCGATTTCATCGGCAAGCCGACCCGTCTGGTGCAGGTTCCCCTAGATCGCGCGCGTATGACGCAGGCCGGTTACGGCCGCGAGGATGATCAGGTGGCATTCGCCGACGGTTTCCCGTTGCTGCTGATCGGCGAGGCGTCACTTGAGGATCTGGTGCAAAAGGTCGGACGACCGCTGGAGATGTTGCGCTTTCGGCCGAATCTGGTGATCGAGGGCAGTACGGCGTTTGCCGAAGATGGCTGGAAGCGTATTCGCATCGGCGATGTCGAGTTTCGGGTGGTCAAACCGTGCTCGCGCTGCATCCTGACCACCATCGATCCACAAACCGGCGAGCGCAGTGCTGATCGCGAGCCACTGGCGACCTTGCAGAAATACCGCGCCCAGGCCGATGGTGCGATGTTCGGCCAGAACCTGGTCAACGACAGCAATGGTCGTCTGGAAGTCGGTATGCCGGTGGAAATCCTCGAGTAACCGAAGCCGGAAATGAAAAATGCCCGTGTCCATGGACACGGGCATTTTTTTGCACCGGGAAAAACCGTGGGCTTAGCCGCGGTATTCGCACAGGTAAGCGGTATCAACGGCGACTTTCAGCTGGAACTTGCTGTTGGCCGGAACGTTGAACTGGCTGCCGGCGGCGAAAGTTTCCCAGTCGCTGCTGTCCGGCAATTTGACGGTCAGCGCGCCGGAAACCACGTGCATGATCTCGCGCTGAGCGGTGCCGAATTCGTATTCGCCCGGGGCCATGACGCCGATGGTCGCCGGACCTTCAGCGGTGCCAAAAGCGATCGACTTGACGGTGCCGTCGAAGTACTCGTTGACTTTGAACATGGGCGATTCCTCTCGAAAAGGGCAAAAAAAGGGTTAAAAAAGGCTGGCCAGTATGCACAACGCTCCGGGCGCCGTCACCTGCCCGGAGCGTGTCCGGCGGGTTCTCGCCCTGACTTCAGAGTGGCAAGACCAACGGCAGCAACCGCGCGGTATTGCGCGCATCTTCCAGGGCCCGGTGCTGTTGACCGCTGAACTGCATGCCGGCCAGTTGCAACGCACCGTTCAGGCCCAGTGGCCGCTCCAGGCGGCGGGCTTTGGCAAAGCGCTGTTTGAGGTTCATGTGCGGTACCCGGCTGAGCAGACTGTCGAGTTGCAGGCGCTGCCATTCCTGGAGCAACTGCTTGCGGTCGTAATCGCCCCAACTGGCCCAGCCTTCGAGGCGTTTCTGATGTTGCCCAAGCCAGCGTTCAAACGCCGGCCAGACTTCGCTCAATGGCTGTGCGGCATCGATGTTGGCCTGGGTGATGTGCGTGAGTTCACGGCAAAACGGCGTCAGCAACGGCCGCCGGGTCGGTTTGACGAACCGTTGAAAGTGATCCTGCTCGCGACCGGCACGATCGACCAGCGTCGCGCCGATTTCGATGATTTCCATTTCCGTAACCGGCCAGCCACCTTCATCTGTGGTGGCTTCCAGATCAATGACCAGCCAATGGGGCATCGCAGGTTTCCTGATTTACGCGTCCTGATAGATCAGAGCGTAGTCAAACCTTGCGTTTGCGCCTGGCGACTCACTCGACCTGCAACAGAACCTGACGATTTTTTACCTGATCGCCGACCTTGACCTGCATCCGCTTGAGCACGCCGTCGATGCCGGCCTTGAGCGGATGCTCCATTTTCATTGCCTCCAGCACCACCAGCAACTGACCCTTGCTGACCGGACTGCCTTCGCTGACCAGCACGTCGACGATGGCACCGTCCATCGGCGCCTTCAGTGTCCCTGAGCTGACGCTGCTCTGACTGCTGATCAGCGCATGAGTTCGATCCTCCAGGCGCAGGTTGCCGGGGTGGGTGAACAGCCAGAGTTCTTCGCCATCGATCCGGTAGGCGTGACGTTGGCGCAGGCCGTCGACTTCCAGCGTCACCGCGCGCCCGTCGCAATTGATGACGGTCAGTACCAGTGCGCGTTGCATCACGTTCACGGTGAAGCGGTTATCGCCGCCCGTGTGCAGTTGCACGCTCCAGTCCTGCTGTTCAAGCCCGAGGCGGTAATCGAGGGGTACGCCGACATTGTTGCGCCAGCCTTTGAGCGGCGCACGATGCGCCTGTGCGCCGGCCTGATAAAACAGCACGGCGGCAATCGCCAGTTCTTCGGCGCCGGGTGCGTAAGTCTGCAGGCAGGGATGGTCAGTGAAATGCTGTGCGATGAACGCGGTGCTGAATTCGCCGCTGATGAACTGCGGATGCTGCAGCAGGCTGACCAGCAAACGCTGGTTGCTCTGGACGCCGAGCAGCACGCTGTCCTGCACCGCGCGCAACAGCTTGCGGCGCGCCTCTTCGCGGGTGGCGCCGTGGGCGATCAGTTTGCCGAGCATCGGATCGTAGAACGGGCTGACCCACTGACCTTCGCCCAAGCCGTGATCGATCCGCGCGCCCGGACTGACTGCCGGTTCCCAGGCCTGTACACGACCGGTCTGCGGCAGGAAATTCTGCGTCGGATCTTCGGCATACAAGCGCACTTCCATGGCGTGGCCGTTCAGCGCGAGCTGATCCTGAGTCAGCGGCAGCGGCTGGCCTTCGGCGACGGCCAGTTGCCAGGCGACCAGATCCTGCCCGGTGATCAGTTCGGTCACCGGATGTTCGACCTGCAGACGCGTGTTCATTTCCAGAAAGTAGAATTGCCCTCGGGCATCGAGCAGAAACTCGACGGTGCCGGCACCGACGTAATTCACCGCTCGGCCAGCCTTCAATGCCGCTTCGCCCATGGCCTCGCGCAACTCGCGGGTCATCACCGGGCAGGGTGCCTCCTCGATGACTTTCTGATGGCGGCGCTGCACCGAGCAGTCGCGCTCGCCGAGATAGATCAGGTTGCCGTGACGGTCGCCGAACAGTTGCACCTCGACGTGCCGTGGTTCGATCAGCGCCTGCTCGAGGATCAGCTCGTCACTGCCGAAACCGTTCAGCGCTTCGGAGCGGGCGGTGCGCAATTGCGCTGGTAAATCTTCGCTTCTGTGCACCAGACGCATGCCACGCCCGCCGCCGCCGGCACTGGCCTTGATCATCAACGGGTAGCCGATGCGCTCGGCTTCGCGCAACAACGTTGCGTCGTCCTGCGCGGCACCTTGATAGCCGGCGATGCAGGGAACACCAGCGTCGAGCATGGCGATTTTCGACAGGCGCTTGCTGCCCATCAGTTCGATCGCCTCAGCACTCGGGCCGATAAAGGTCAGGCCGGCCTCTGCGCAGGCGCGGGCGAAGCCGGCATTCTCCGAGAGGAAGCCGTAGCCGGGGTGGATCGCGTCGGCACCGCTACGCCGGGCGGCGTCGAGGATTGCCGGGATGTTCAGGTAAGACTGCTGCATCGGAGCCGGGCCGATGTTCACCGCTTGATCGGCCATCTGCACGTGCAGGGCATCGGCGTCGGCATCGCTGAATACGGCGACGGTGCGATAGCCGAGGGCCTGGGCGGTGCGCTGGATGCGGCAGGCGATTTCACCGCGGTTGGCGATCAGGATTTTGTGGATGGCGGGCATGGCTGTTCCCTCGGAATTTGCGGTGTCGGTGCTGGCCTCTTCGCGAGCAAGCTCGCTCCCACATTTGGAACGCTTTCCGTCTGTGGGAGCGAGCCCGATCGCGAAGCTGTTAAGACGCCCACTTCGGTTTACGCTTTTGCACGAAGGCCATGGTGCCCTCGATCCCTTCGGCCCCGGTCACCGCTTCGCTGAACCACCGCGCCGCTTCATCCAGCAGTTCATCAGAGGGCTGCCCGGCACTGGCGAGCAGCAATTTTTTGGTCGCCGCGTTCGCTTCCGGTGCGCAGCACAGCACATGATCAAGCACTTCATCGAGGCGCTCGGCCAATGCCTGCGGATCCTGCTCGACAAAATGCACCAGCCCCAGCCGCCGCGCCTGATGGCCGTCGAAGCGTGCAGCAGTCAGTGCCAGTCGGCGGGTTTCGGTCAGGCCGATGCGTTGCACCACAAACGGGGCGATCTGTGCCGGCAGCAAGCCAAGGCTGGTTTCCGGCAGACCGAACTGCGCCTGATGATCGGCCATGGCGATATCGCTGACACACGCCAAACCGAATCCGCCGCCCAGCACTGCGCCCTGCAGCACGGTGATCAGCACTTGCGGTGCGTGCTGCGCTTCTTGCAGCAGCGCGCCGAAAGCGCGGTTCAACTCGCGATAGGCATCGGCGCCCTGGGCGCGGGCATTGGCCATGTCCTTGATGTCGCCACCGGCGCAGAAATGCCCGCCGGCACCGCTGAAGACCAGAGCGCGAACACCGCGGTCATCACGCACTGCCGCCAGCACCGCACGCAGTTCGCTGACCATCTGCAGGCTCATCGCATTGCGGCTGTCCGGGCGATTGAGGGTGATGTGCAGCACGCCGCCGTGCTGTTCCAGCAACAGCGTCTGGCAATCGGGCAGGGGGCTCATTTCTTTTTCCCCGGCAGGATGCCCATCAGTTTGCAGATGATCCCCAGCATGATTTCGTCGGCGCCGCCGCCAATCGATACCAGCCGCACGTCGCGATAGGCGCGGGCCACCGGGTTGTCCCACATGAAGCCCATGCCGCCCCAATATTGCAGGCAACTGTCGCTGACTTCACGGCCGAGACGGCCGGCCTTGAGTTTGGCCATCGACGCCAGGCGCGTGACGTCCTGACCTTTCACATATTGCTCGGTGGCCTGATAGACCAGCGCTCGCAGGCATTCGATTTCGGTCTGCAATTCGGCGAGACGGAAGTGGATCACCTGATTGTCGATCAGCGCATTGCCGAAAGTCTTGCGCTCCTTGCAGTACTCGATGGTGCTGTCGACGCAATATTCCAGGCCCTTGATCATGTTCGCCGCGCCGAACAGGCGTTCTTCCTGGAACTGCAGCATCTGCATCATGAACCCGGCGCCTTCGTGGCCGATGCGGTTGCGCTGCGGCACACGCACGTTGTCGAAAAACACCTGGGCGGTTTCCGAGCTGCGCATGCCGAGCTTGTCCAGGTGCGAGCTGAGGCTGATCCCCGGGGTGTTCATCGGCACCATGATCAGCGACTTGTTGATGTGCGGCTTGTCGTCCGAGGTGTTGGCCAGCAGGCAGATGAAGTCGGCACTCGGTGAATTGGTGATCCACATCTTGCTGCCGTTGATCACGTAGTCGTCGCCGTCCTTGCGCGCGGTGGTTTTGAGCCCGGCGACGTCGGAGCCGGCACCGACTTCCGAGACGCCAATGCAACCGACCTGCTCGCCGCTAATCGCGGGACGGAGGAACTCGTCGCGCAATTCATCGGAGCCGAAGCGCGCCAGCGCCGGGGTGCACATGTCGGTCTGCACGCCGATCGACATCGGAATGCCGCCGCAATGAATGGTGCCGAACTCCTCGGCGGCGACAACCGAATAGCTGTAGTCGAGGCCCATGCCGCCGAATTTTTCCGGTTTGGAAATCCCCAGCAGACCAAGGTCGCCGGCCTTGCGGAAAATCTCGTGGATCGGAAAGCGCCCGGCCTTTTCCCATTCATCGACGTGCGGGTTGATTTCGTGCTCGACGAATTGGCGGACGGTGCGGCGCAGTGCTTCGTGTTCCGGGGTGAAGATCATTTTTATTGTTCTCCTGGGGATCCGTGGCGGTCAGAAGCGGCTGACGCCGAAGCTGTTGGGTTGCAGCGTGCGGATGTCGGCTTCGTGGCAGATATCCAGCAGATAACCGAGCAGGGTGCGCGTATCGCGTGGGTCGATCAGGCCGTCGTCCCACAGGTTGGCGCTGCCGTAGAGCGCGGTGGACTGGCTGTCGAGTTTCTGCGCGGTGACCTGTTCGAGCATGTCGAGCATTTTCGGATCCGGCACCAGGCCTTCCTTGAGCTGTTTGGCCTCGGTGACGATGCGCAGCACCTTGCCGGCCTGCGCGCCGCCCATCACTGCGGTGCGGCTGTTGGGCCAGGCGAAGATGAAACGTGGATCGAGACCACGCCCGCACATCGCATAGTTGCCGGCACCGTAGGAGCCACCGACGACAATCGTCAGTTTAGGCACTCGCGCATTGGCCACCGCTTGAATCAGTTTCGAGCCGTGTTTGATCACGCCTTGCTGCTCGGACTCGGTGCCGACCATGAAGCCGGTGGTGTTGTGGAGGAACAGCAGCGGCGTCTGGCTCTGATCGCACAGTTGAATGAACTGTGCAGCCTTGCTCGCGCCGGCGGGGGTGATCGGGCCGTTGTTGCCGATCAAACCGCAGGCGCGACCGTGGATTTTCAATTGGCCGCAGATGGTTTGCTGATCGAACTCGCCCTTGAATTCGAGAAACTCCGATTCATCGGCAATCCGCGCAACGATTTCGCGCACGTCGTAGGGCTTCTTCGGGTCTTCGGGAATCAGCCCGAGCAGCTCGTCGATCGGGTACAGCGGCGCCTTGTATTGCGGTTCCGGCAGCCACGGCAGTTGTTCGTTCCACGGCAGCATGCGCAGGATCTCGCGTACTAGGCGCACGCCATCGGCATCGTTCTCGGCCAGGTATTCGGCGGTGCCGGCGACCTGCGCGTGCATCTCGGCGCCGCCCAGTTCCTCGTCGGTGGCGACCTCGCCAGTCGCAGCCTTGAGCAGTGGCGGCCCGGCAAGAAACAGCTTGGCTTTGCCGCGCACTACCACCACGTAATCCGACAGCCCCGGCTGATAGGCGCCGCCCGCCGTCGCCGAGCCGTGCACCACGGTAATTTGCGGCAAGCCCATGGCCGACATCCGCGCCTGATTGGCAAAACTGCGTGCGCCTTCGACGAAAATTTCGGCAGCGTAGTTGAGGTTGGCGCCGCCGCTTTCGGCCAGAGTGATCACCGGTAGTTTGTTGTCTTGGGCGATCTGTTGCAGACGCAGGGATTTTTTCAGGCCGGTGGGGGAGATCGTGCCGCCCTTGATCGCGCTGTTGTTGGCCACCACCATCGCCCGTATGCCGGACACGTAACCGATGCCGGCGATCAGACCGCCACCGGCAGCGCTGCCGTCCTTGTCGTCGTGCAGCTTGTAGCCCGCCAGGCTTGCCAGTTCGAGGAACGGCGCGCCGGGGTCGAGCAGCAGATTCAGGCGTTCACGAGGCAGCAGTTGCCCGCGCTTGTCGAATTTGGCCTTGGCTTCGGCAGCCTTGTTCAACAGGTTCTGTTCCAGTTGCTGGACGTGCTCGATGGCCCTGAGCATCGCTGCGCAGTTGCGCGCGAAAGCTTCACTGTGCGGATCGAGTTGGGACTGGATCTGCGGCATGGCTTACTCCTTGTCCTTGAGCACATCGGGCAGGTACGCCCGATGGAAACCGTTGAACGACTCGCTGTGGCTCGCCTTGTGTAGCGGCCATGCGCGGCTGCCGAGACTGGCCGCGCCATCGATTTTCAAGGTGCTGCCGCTGATGAACGCCGCCGCCGGGCTGAGCAGAAAAACGATCGCCGCACTGACCTCCGATTCGGTACCGATGCGTTTGAGTGGCACGTGTTCGCGCAGGGTCGGGATCACGGCTTTGAACGCGCCTTCATAAGTGTCCATGCCGCTGGACGCGATCCAGCCCGGCGCCACCGCGTTGACCCGCACCCCGGCGTAGCCCCATTCGAACGCGGCGGTCTTGGTGAAGTTGTCCATCCCCGAGCGTGCCGCGCCCGAGTGGCCCATGCCGGGCATGCCGCCCCACATGTCGGCGAGCATGTTGACGATGTTGCCGCCGTGTTTGCTCATCGACTGGTTGAACACTTCCCGGGCCATCAGGAAGCCGCCGACCAGATTGGTGCGCAGCACGGTTTCGAAGCCTTTCTGATTGATCGCGGCCAGTGGCGAGGGGTACTGGCCGCCGGCATTGTTGACCAGACCGTGGATCGGCCCGTGTTCGGCGATCAGCCCGGCGACTAGTTGTTTCACCGCGTCTTCGTCACGGATATCGCAGGCCTGCCAATGGGCGCGGCCGCCGTCTTCGCTGATTTCGGCGGCGACCTTTTGCAGCTTCTCCGGTTTGCGCCCGACCAGCAGCACAGTGGCGCCGAGCGCTGCCAGTTCATGCGCGGTGCAACGGCCAATGCCACTGCCGCCACCGGTGACGATGATGGTCTGGCCGCTGAACAGATCGGCTTTGAAAATCGATGCGTAAGCCATGAGCCCAACCTCTAGTCGAGTTGTTCGGCGATGCTCTGCGGCACCGGGATCTGGATTTCCAGTAACTGCTGGGCGAAGGCCTTGCCCTGTGGGTCGATGCGCAGACTCGCGACACCGCCGCCACCGAGGGCGTTCTCCAGCAGAAAATTCAGGCTGTGGGTGCCGGGCAGGTACCAGCGTTCGACCCGGCCATGGATCGGGTCGAGCACATGGCGCATCCAGTCGACAATCACCGCTGGCGTCAGCGCTTCGGCGATCCACGGCAGGTACTCGGGGCGGCGCGGCAAGACGCCGATGTTGCTGTGGTTGCCCTTGTCACCGGAGCGCGCCACGGCCAGTTTCACCAACGGCACACTGGCGTCGGCGCGGCCCTGGGGTTTGGGGGGCTGGTCGGGAGTTGGCAGGTCATGGCTATCGAGCGGCATCTGCACAGGGAGGGCGCAGGGATGTTGTTCACCGGCCATGTCGATGTGCAGGGTGCAGGCGGTTTTATCGATCAGGAACGAGAACAGGCGGATCAGCGGGTAAACCGTCGGCCGTCCGCCGACGATGCCGGTCAGTCCCGGCGCCATGCCGGTGGCGGCCTGGGCGATTTCCCGGGAGAACAGCACCAGCGCCGGTTTCAGTGGATGGCGCACCGCAAGTTTGATCACCACCTCGCGGCTGTCACGACGCTGGCCGTGAGGGCCGTATGTGGCTTCGCTGCCGAGCAGTTCGATGTCGACTTCGCTGTAGGGGGGCCAGCCGCGCTGGCTGAACATTTCGGCAGTCTTGTCGATGATTGCCTGACTGACACGTCGGGCTTTGTCCACCGCGTCGATGCCGGCGATCAGGCAACTGGCGGTGCAACGGAACCCGTCCGGCCAGGTCGCGCTGACCTTGTATTTATCGCTGGGCGGCAGGCCTTTGGCTCCGTGGACATGCACGGCGTTTTTGCCCTGTTGCTGCAGTTTCACCTGAGTGAAATCGCAGACCACATCCGGCAACAGATAGGCCTGCGGATCACCGATTTCATAAAGCATCTGCTCGCCAACGGTCAGTGGCGTAACGAGACCGCCGGAGCCTTCGGGTTTGCTGACGATGAACTGGCCGTCGGCGCTGACTTCGACGATGGGAAAACCGATGTGTTCGTAATCCGGCACGTCGCGCCAGTCGGTGAAATTGCCTCCGGTGCATTGCGCGCCGCATTCGATGATGTGCCCGGCCAGCGCGGCCTGGGCCAGTTTGTCGTAGTCGTGCCAGGCCCAACCGAACTCATGCACCAGCGCCGCGCTGACCACCGCGCTGTCGACCACCCGGCCGGTAATGACGATGTCGGCGCCCAGACGCAGAGCCTCGACGATGCCCGGCGCGCCGAGGTAGGCGTTGGTTGATACGCACATCGGCGGCAGCGGCGCGCCGTTGAACATTTCGTGGATGCCTTGGACGGCGAGTTGCTTGAATTGCGGTTGCAGATCGTCACCAAGCAGCACGGCGACTTTCAGACTGACCCCGGCCTTGTCGCAGGCGGCTTGCAGGGCGGCGGCACAGGCTCTCGGATTGATCCCGCCGGCGTTGCTGATCACGCGAATCTTCTGTTCGGCCAGTTGCGGCAGCAGCGGCGCGAGCACCTCAACGAAGTCCCCGGCGAACCCTGCCTGCGGGTCCTTCATGCGCGCGCCGGCCATGATCGACAGGGTGATTTCGGCGAGGTAATCGAACACCAGATAATCCAGCTGCCCGCCGGCCACAAGTTGTGCGGCGGCGGTACTGGTGTCTCCCCAGAATGCGCTGGCGCATCCGATGCGGACGGTGGTTGGCATTTTTATCTCCGACTCAGGAACCTGCGACAGAAGTGTCTGGAGGCTACCAAGCAAGCGCTTGGTTTGTAAACAGCTGAAATATCTCTGCCCAAGCGCTTGCTTGGTTGCGGCCCCGGGCTTAAATTGCGCGCAACCCTGCGCGTTCAGGGGGCAACAGACTGATCGACTGTAGGAGAGAACGGGTGGACGAGCAAAAAGCCCTGAGGGTCATGCGCGAACTGGTCGACCAGGGCCAGTTGACCGACCCTGACAGCGCCCGCGGCAAACTGCTGCAAGTGGCCGCTCACCTGTTCCGCAACAAAGGCTACGAGCGCACCACGGTGCGTGATCTGGCGGGGGCGGTAGGGATCCAGTCCGGGAGTATTTTTCATCACTTCAAGAGCAAAGATGAAATCCTACGGGCGGTGATGGAAGAAACCATCCGCTACAACACCGCGCTGATGCGCGCCGCGCTGGCCGAAGCCAGCAACGTGCGCGAGCGGGTACTGGCGCTGATCCGCTGCGAGTTGCAGTCGATCATGGGTGGCAGCGGCGAAGCCATGGCGGTGCTGGTCTACGAATGGCGCTCGCTGTCCGAAGACGGTCAGGCCAAAGTGCTGGCATTGCGCGATGTCTACGAAGACATCTGGCTGCAGGTGCTGGGCGAAGCCAAGGAGGCCGGCTTCATCCGTGGCGATGTATTTGTAACCCGACGTTTTCTCACCGGCGCGTTGTCCTGGACCACCACCTGGTTCCGTGCCGGCGGCAGCCTGAGCCTTGATCAGTTGGCCGATGAAGCACTAATCCTGGTGCTCGAAGAGCGTTAACCCACGTTCCAACAGGTCAGGAAACTGGCTAACTGGGCGAAACCGCCTAGCTTGAATGCATTGATCGGTATTTTTTCGGGGAGTGGGGTGTTTTGAAGTCTTCGCCAATTCGGACGACCGCAGGGCTTTTGCTCGTAGCGCTGACGGTATTTTGGGTGTTGCCCGCGCAGGCAGCGCAACTGGTTCGAGTGGGCGCCGCGCACTTTCCGCCTTACACCATCCGCCCGGAAAGCGGTGCTGACACCGGTCTGCTGCCGGAATTGGTCGAAGCGTTGAATGCGTTGCAGACGGAGTATCAGTTTGTCCTGGTACCGACTTCGATTCCCCGGCGCTTCGGCGACCTGAAGGAAGGTCGCACCGACATGGCGATTTTCGAAAACCCGGAATGGGGCTGGAAGGATATTCCACACACCACGGTCGATATGGGGCTGGAAGATGCCGAGATTTTCGTCGCGCAACGCAAAGATGCTCGCCAGGAGAACTACTTCGCCGATCTGAAGGGCAAGCGCCTGGCGCTTTACAGTGGATATCACTATGAGTTCGCCAACTTCAATGCCGATCCCAAATACCTGGCTGATACGTTCAATGCCTCGCTGACCTATTCCCACGACAGCAACTTGCTGATGGTCCTGCGCGGGCGGGCCGACATAGCCCTGGTGACGCGCTCGTACCTGTTCGATTATCTGAAGCGCAACGAAAAGGTCAAAGACGAGCTGCTGGTGTCGCAGCGCATCGATCAGATCTACCACCATTACGCGATTCTGCGCCCGAACGCACCGATCACCGGCGAGGCGTTCAGCAAGTTGCTGCAGGGTTTGCGCGACAACGGCCAGATGCTGAAGATCTTCGATCCGTACAAAATAGCCGTGGTGCCGGTGCCGCACTCCTGAGCAATTTTCGCCCCGGCGGCTAAATTTCCGCTCTTGGCTCACGTCCCATCGTTGAACTGTCGCCGATTATCGTGAGCCCGACCCATGTCCAATCTGAATGACCTGACTGCCCTGGCCTTGCCTTCGGGCAGTGAACTGGTAGCCGATGCAACTGAAAGCCGTCTGAACCTGAGCCTGGACGGGCAACCGCTGATTCGCCTGCGTCTGAATCGTGACGGCACCGGCCCGATTCAGCTCGATGAGCGTTTTGCCCTGCCGCCGGGCCTGGCGCTGTGGGCTGCCTGCTACTGGTTGTTCGCCCGTGAGCCGGAGCGTCAGCAATTGCTCTGGCAACTGGATCAGCCGCCCACCGAAGCCTTGCGCAGCGGCTTGCTGGCTGGCACCGACGTGGCCGGCGAATACCGTTGCGAGCGCACCCTTTTTTGGCAATTGCCGCAGCCATGGCTCGGTACATCGCTGAGCGGCAGTTATCCGCAACAAATGGTGATCAGCCAGGGCAAGCGCCATCCGCTGCGTCCGGTCAAGCCGCGCGGTGAAGTCTATCGACGCTTCGATGCGCGTCTCGGGGCGTGGATTTCCCTGCGTACGCTGGAGATCGAGCAGGATCTGGCGCGATTCAATCGCTGGCAGAACAGTCCGCGGGTCGCCAGTTTCTGGCAGGAGGAGGGCAGTCTTGAGCAGCATCGCGAATACCTCGGCAAGCTCGACGCCGATCCGCATACCCTGACGCTGATCGGGTGTTTCGACGATCAGCCGTTTGCCTACTTCGAAGCCTACTGGGCCAAGGAAGATCGCATCGCGCCGTTCTACGACGCGGACAATTACGACCGAGGCATTCACATGCTGGTGGGAGAGGAAAATCACCGTGGCCCGCACAAGGTCGCGAGCTGGTTGTCGGCGCTGGTGCACTATCTGTTTCTGGATGATCCGCGCACGCAACGCGTGGTCGCCGAGCCGCGTGCCGACAACGCGAAAATGATCGGCCACATGCAGAATCAGTGCTTCCACTGCGAGAAGGAATTCGACTTTCCGCACAAGCGCGCGGCGTTGATGATCCTGGGGCGTGAGCGGTTTTTTGATCGGTGCAAGCTGGCCTGAGGTTCAGGCCTCAAAGATCTACGTGATCTTGAGGCCGCATTCGCGAGCAGGCTTGCTCCCACACAGGTTCTGCATACACAGGACAAATGTGGGAGCGAGCCTGCTCGCGAATGGGGTTACCACGATTTCGCTGATTAACGACGACCCATCGAGGCCGCATCCCCGCGACTGCCCGACACCTTGCGGCAGTGCACCAGCGCATCACGAATCATGAAATTGACCAGGGTTGGCGAGACGCCGAGTTCCTTGGCGATGTCCTTTTGCGGCACCCCGTGCAGGCGGTACATCTCGAAGGCGTAGCGGGTGCGGCTGGGCAGTTCGGTCAGCGCGTCGGCGATGTGTTCCAGCGTCGAGAAATTGATGTGCGAGGTTTCCGGCGATGCGCCCTGAATGACCACGTTCAACCCTTCCTCTTCGGGACCGGAGTACTTCTGTTCCAGCGCCTGTTTGCGGTAGTGATCGATGGCGAGGTTGCGCACGATCTGGAACAGGTAACTCAATTGCGCCTTGATCGACGACGTGATCGGCGGAGCCGACTGCAAGCGGAAGAACGCATCCTGCACCACGTCTTCGGCGCGCGAACGGCAGCCGGTAATGCGCGCTGCGATCTTCACCAGAATCAGTCGATTGTCGACGAAGGCCTGAAGTAGCGGTGAATCGCACCTGCTTGTGGATACTTGTTCCGTCATGGAAATCACCTTGCTGCCAATAGGTTAGTGGGACGCCGGGGGACGGGGCCGTCCTACACATCGAGCGACAAATTATGTTGAATGATAATGATTGTCAATTGAGAAAGAGAACTAATGCTCCGTAAAGGTGCGAATCGAGAACTGCGACACACCGCCACACCCCGGCCCCCGTTGGCGATCCAGCCTGCCGACTAATTATTTCAAGACGTCATCCGTTCTCATTGGTGAATGGTTCCGGGTACCGAGTCCCGGCCAGAAAGCATTCCCATGCCTTGCGCGGTCGGCACAGACCGCGCCCTGCACGCCCTCGACCGGCGTGACGCAGTAACCCGATTCCACTTAGCAAGCCGAATTCAGGCAGGAAACCTCATGACCGACGCGTTCGAACTCCCCAGCACTCTGGTCCAAGCCCTCCAGCGCCGTGCGGCACAGACGCCGGATCGCCTGGCCCTGCGCTTTCTCGCCGAAACCGAGGAGCAGGGCGTGGTGCTCAGTTATCGCGAACTGGATCAACGCGCGCGCACCATTGCTGGCGCATTGCAGGCCCAGGCTGAGTTCGGTGATCGCGCGGTGCTGCTGTTTCCCAGCGGTCCGGATTACGTCGCGGCGTTCTTTGGTTGCCTGTATGCCGGGGTGATTGCGGTGCCGGCCTATCCGCCGGAGTCCGCCCGGCGTCATCATCAGGAGCGCCTGCTGTCGATCATTGCCGACGCCGAACCGCGTCTGCTGCTGACCAGTGCCGATCTGCGCGATGCCTTGCAGCAAATCGACGGCGCGCCACCGTTGCTGTGCGTCGATACTCTCGACAACGCCCTGGCCGAGCGCTGGGTCGAACCGACTTTGCCCGCAAACCACATCGCCTTCCTGCAATACACCTCCGGCTCCACTGCGCTGCCCAAGGGCGTGCAGGTCAGCCACGGCAATCTGGTGGCCAACGAGCTGCTGATCCGCCACGGTTTCGGCATCGACGTGAACCCCGACGACGTGATCGTCAGCTGGCTGCCGCTGTACCACGACATGGGCCTGATCGGCGGATTGCTGCAGCCGATTTTCAGCGGCGTGCCGTGCATTCTGATGTCGCCGGCGTACTTCCTCGGTCGCCCGTTGCGCTGGCTTGAAGCGATCAGCCAATACGGCGGCACCATCAGCGGCGGGCCGGATTTCGCCTACCGCTTGTGCAGCGAGCGGGTCAGCGAATCGGCGCTGGAGCGCCTCGACCTGAGCCGCTGGCGCGTGGCCTATTCCGGCTCCGAACCGATCCGTCTCGATTCCCTCGAGCGCTTCGCCGAGAAGTTCACCCCGTGCGGCTTCAGCGAAGACAACTTCATGGCCTCCTATGGCCTGGCCGAGGCGACCCTGTTCGTCGCCGGCACACCGCGTGGCACGGGCATTCCTGCGCTGCGCGTCGATGATCAGGCGCTGGCGCAAAACCGCGCCGAGCCGGGCGACGGCAGCCCGATCATGAGTTG
Organism: Pseudomonas sp. NPDC088414; assembly: GCF_044753325.1. Lineage (NCBI taxonomy): Bacteria > Pseudomonadati > Pseudomonadota > Gammaproteobacteria > Pseudomonadales > Pseudomonadaceae > Pseudomonas > Pseudomonas sp. NPDC088414. The sequence goes on from NZ_JBIVMY010000021.1 coordinate 51,479, forward strand.
CGGCATCAGCCAGCCGGAGCATGCGGTGCTGATCGTCGAGCCGAACAGCCTGCAAGAACTCAATGACAATGCGGTCGGCGAAGTCTGGGCCGCCGGCCCGAGCATCGCCCACGGCTACTGGCGCAACCCCGAGGCCAGCGCCAAGACCTTCGTCCAGCACGCCGGTCGCACCTGGTTGCGCACGGGTGACCTGGGCTTTATCCGCGACGGTGAACTGTTCATCACCGGGCGCCTGAAAGACATGCTCATCGTGCGCGGCCACAACCTCTATCCGCAGGACATCGAAAAGACGGTCGAGAACGAAGTGGAGGTGGTACGCAAAGGTCGCGTCGCGGCATTCGCGGTCAATCAGGACGGTGAAGAGGGCATCGGCATCGCCGCGGAAATCAGCCGCAGCGTGCAGAAAATCCTGCCACCCGAAGCGTTGATCAAAGCCATTCGCCAAGCGGTCGCCGAAGCGTACCAAGAGGCACCGAGCGTGGTGGTGCTGCTCAATCCGGGCGCGTTGCCGAAGACCTCCAGCGGCAAGCTGCAACGCTCGGCGTGCCGCAATCGTCTGGCCGATGGCAGCCTCGACAGCTACGCGGTGTTCCCCTCCGCCGAGCTGCAAAGTACCGAATCGACCCTGGCGGCTTCCGAACTGGAAGCGCTGATCGGCAAGATCTGGGCCGAGCAACTCAACCTCAAACAGGTCGGTGCCGACGACCACTTCTTCCTGCTCGGCGGCAACTCGATTGCCGCCACGCAAGTGATCGCCCGGGTGCGTGAAGAGCTGGCGCTGGAGCTGAACCTGCGTCTGTTGTTCGAAGCCCCGACCCTGTCGGCATTCGCCGCAGCCGTGGCACAGCAGCAACAGGACGGCGGCAGCGCCCAAGGCGCAATCAACACCTTGTCGCGCAGCGAAGCACTGCCGCAATCGCTGGCGCAAAACCGGCTGTGGATCACCTGGCAACTCGACCCGCACAGCAGCGCCTACAACATTCCCGGCGCCCTGCGTTTGCGTGGCGAGCTGGACGAAGAGGCGTTGCGCGCCAGCTTCCAGCAACTGATCGAGCGCCACGAATCGCTGCGCACGCGCTTCTTCGAGCGCGACGGTGTGGCGCTGCAACAAGTCGACGCTGCACCTGAATTCAATCTGCAACTGATCGACATCAGCGACCTGCCGGCGCACGAGCGTGAAGCCCGCGCGCAACAGATCCGCGAAGACGAGGCGCGCACTCAGTTCGATCTGGAAAAAGGCCCGCTGCTGTGGGTGACGCTGGTGCGTCTCGACGACGAAGATCATCAGTTGTTGGTGACGCTGCACCACATCATCGCCGACGGCTGGTCGCTGAACGTGCTGATCGACGAATTCTCGCGTCTGTACGCCGCTGCCTCCCAAGGCCAGCGCGCCGAACTCGCGCCGCTGCCGACCCAATACGCCGACTACGGCAGCTGGCAGCGCCAGTGGCTGGCGCAAGGCGAGGGCGAGCGACAACTGGCGTACTGGAAAGCCCGACTGGGCGACGAACATCCGGTGCTGGAACTGGCCACCGATCATCCGCGTTCGGCCAAACAATTGCACAGCGCCGCGCGCCACAGTGTGCGCCTTGGTGTCAGCCTCAGCGACGCGATCAAGCAGACCGCGCAGGCGCATCAATCGACGCCATTCATGCTGCTGCTCTCGGCTTTCCAAAGCTTGCTGCACCGCTACAGTGGTCAGCGCGATATCCGCATCGGCATCCCCAACGCCAACCGTCCACGCCTGGAAACCCAGGGTCTGATCGGCTTCTTCATCAACACTCAGGTGCTGCGTGCCGAGGTTGATTCACGGCTGTCGTTTGTCGAATTGCTGGCACAAACCCGCGAGGCGGCGCTCGGCGCTCAGGCTCATCAGGATCTGCCGTTCGAACAACTCCTTGAAGCGTTCCCGCAGGCCCGTGAACAAGGTCTGTTCCAGGTCATGTTCAACCACCAGCAGCGCGACCTGAGTGCGCTCAAGTGCCTGCCGGGGTTGCTCGCTGAAGAACTGCCGTGGCACAGCCGCGAGGCTAAGTTCGACCTGCAACTGCACAGCGAAGAAGATCGCAACGGACGCCTGACCTTGTCCTTCGACTACGCCGATGAACTGTTCGATGCGACGACCATCGAGCGTCTGGCCGAACATTTCAGCAACCTGCTGCGCGCCGTTTGCGAACAGCCGCAACAGGCGATCGGCGACCTGCCATTGCTCACTCCATGCGAGCACGAACAGCAACAGGCATGGAACATCGCCCCGTGTACCCCGGCACAACAATGGCTGCCAGAACTGCTTAACGAACAGGCGCGGCAAACTCCGGAACGCACTGCGCTGTTGTGGGACGGTGGCAATCTCGACTTCGCCGAATTACACGCCCAGGCCAATCGCCTCGCGCACTATCTGCGCGATAAAGGCGTCGGTCCGGATGTGTGCGTGGCGATCGCAGCCGAGCGTTCGCCGCAACTGCTGATCGGCCTGCTGGCGATCATCAAGGCCGGTGGCGCCTATGTGCCGCTGGACCCGGACTATCCGGCCGATCGTCTGGCTTACATGCTCAGCGACAGCGGCGTCGAATTGCTGCTGACCCAGACCGCATTGCTCGACCGCCTGCCGGCCAGCGACGGCGTCAGCGTGATCGCGATGGACGCGTTGCACCTGGAAAACTGGCCGAGCCAGGCACCGGGCCTTCACCTGCACGGCGACAACCTCGCCTACGTGATTTACACCTCTGGCTCCACCGGGCAACCGAAAGGCGTCGGCAACACCCACGCCGCGTTGGCCGAACGTCTGCAATGGATGCAGAACAGCTATCGCCTGAACGAAACCGACGTGCTGATGCAAAAGGCGCCGATCAGTTTCGACGTGTCGGTGTGGGAGTGCTTCTGGCCGCTGATCACTGGCGCGCGTCTGCTGATTGCCGGCCCCGGCGAACACCGTGATCCGCATCGCATCGCGCAACTGGTGCAGGAATACGGTGTGACCACGCTGCACTTTGTGCCGCCGCTGCTCGCGCTGTTCATCGACGAGCCGCTGAGCGCCGACTGCACCAGTCTGCGCCGGGTGTTCTCCGGCGGTGAGGCGCTGCCGGCGGAGCTGCGCAACCGCGTGCTGGCGCAACTGCCGGCGGTGCAATTGCACAACCGTTACGGCCCGACCGAAACCGCGATCAACGTCACCCACTGGCACTGCACCACGGCCGACGGCGAGCGTTCGCCAATTGGCCGGCCGCTGGGCAACGTGATCTGCCGCATTCTCGACGCCGATCTCAATCCCGTGCCGGCCGGTGTGCCGGGTGAGCTGTGCATCAGTGGCATCGGTCTGGCCCGGGGTTACCTTGGTCGTCCGGCACTGACGGCCGAGCGCTTTGTGGTCGATCCAATGGGCGAGCAGGGTGCACGCCTGTACCGCACCGGTGACCGTGCACGCTGGACCGCCGACGGTGTGATCGAATACCTCGGACGTCTCGATCAGCAGGTCAAACTGCGTGGTTTCCGCGTTGAACCGGAAGAAATCGAAGCGCGGCTGCTGGCTCAAAACACCGTCGCCCAGGCCGTGGTGCTGGTGCGCGAAACCGCGGCCGGTGCGCAACTGATCGGCTATTTCACTGCCGCCGACGCCAGCGAAGATCAGGACGCACAGATCGCCCGCCTGAAAACCGCACTGGCCTCCGAGCTGCCGGAATACATGGTCCCTGCGCAACTGATGCGCCTGGACGCGATGCCCCTGAGCCCGAGCGGCAAGCTCGACCGTCGCGCCTTGCCTGAGCCGCAGTGGCAAGTGCGTGAGCACGTCGAACCGGCCACCGAGCTGGAACAACAGATCGCCGCGATCTGGCGTGAAGTGCTGGGTCTGCCACGGATCGGTCTGCGTGACGACTTCTTCGCCCTCGGCGGGCACTCGTTGCTGGCGACGCAAATCATCTCCCGCAGCCGTCAGGCCTGTGACGTCGAGTTGCCGTTGCGCGCCTTGTTCGAGCACAGCGAACTCGGTGACTTCGCCGAACAGATCCGCCTGATCCAGGCCAGCGGCCAGACCAACCAACAGCCGCCGATTGCCAAAGTCGATCGCCGCCAGGCGGTGCCGTTGTCCTATTCGCAGCAACGCATGTGGTTCCTCTGGCAGATGGAGCCGGACAGCCCGGCGTACAACGTCGGTGGCATGGCGCGCCTGCGCGGCGTGTTGCACGTCGAGCATTTCGAGGCGGCCTTGCAGGCGTTGATCCTGCGCCACGAAACCCTGCGCACCATATTCCCGAGCGTCGATGGCGTGGCCCGTCAGCAGGTGCATGCCGAGACCGGCGTGCGCATGGGCTGGAAAGATTTCTCGAAACTGCCGGCGGACCAGCGTGAACAGAACGTCCAGCAACTGGCCGATGACGAAGCGCATCTGCCGTTCGACCTGGAAAGCGGCCCGCTGTTGCGCGCCTGTCTGGTGAAGACCGCCGAGCACGAGCATTACTTCGTCCTGACCCTGCACCACATCGTCACCGAAGGCTGGGCGATGGATATTTTTGCCCGCGAGCTCAGCGCGCTGTACGAAGCGTTCGTCGATGACCGTGACTCGCCGCTTGAAGCGTTGCCGGTGCAGTACCTCGATTACAGCGTCTGGCAACGGCAGTGGCTGGAGTCCGGTGAACGCCAGCGCCAGCTCGATTACTGGACTGCGCAGCTCGGTCGCGAACATCCGCTGCTGGAGCTGCCCGGGGACCGGCCGCGTCCGCCGGTGCAAAGCCATCAGGGCGAACTGTTCCGTTTCGATCTGAGCGACGATCTCGCCGCTCGCGTCCGTGCGTTCAATGCGCAAAACGGTCTGACCCTGTTCATGACCATGACCGCTGCGCTCGCCACCTTGCTCTATCGCTACAGTGGCCAGACCGACCTGCGCATCGGCGCACCGGTGGCCAACCGTATCCGCCCGGAAAGCGAAGGGCTGATCGGTGCATTTCTCAACACTCAGGTACTGCGCTGCCAGCTCGACGGCCAGATGTCGGTCAGCGAACTGTTCGAGCAAGTGCGCCACACCGTTATCGAAGGCCAGTCGCATCAGGACCTGCCGTTCGATCATCTGGTCGAAGCGCTGCAACCACCACGCAGCGCGGCGTACAACCCGCTGTTCCAGGTGATGTGCAACGTGCAGCGCTGGGAATTCCAGCAGAGCCGCATGCTCGCCGGGATGACCGTCGAGTACCTGGCCAACGATGCGCGTGCGACCAAGTTCGATCTCAACCTGGAAGTCACCGACCTCGACCATCGCCTCGGTTGCTGCCTGACCTACAGCACCGATCTGTTCGACGAGCCGACCATTGCGCGCATGGCCCGGCATTGGCGCAACCTGCTGGAAGCGTTGATCGCCGATCCGCAACAGCGTCTGAGCCAATTGCCGCTGCTCGACCCGACTGAGCAACAGCAGTTGCTCGACAGCCTCGGCGTTGAACCGGGCGAGCGTCGTCTCGATCAGTGCATCCATCATCTGTTCGCCGAGCAGGCGCTGGCGCGCAAAGATGCCCCGGCCCTGACCTTCGCCGGGCAGACCTTGAGCTACGCCGAACTCGACGCTCGCGCCAATCGCCTGGCCTGGGCCCTGCGCGAGCGTGGGGTCGGTCCGCAAGTGCGGGTCGGTCTGGCGCTGGAGCGCTCGCTGGAAATGGTCGTCGGCCTGCTGGCGATCCTCAAGGCGGGCGGCGCTTACGTGCCGCTGGACCCGGAATACCCGCTCGACCGTCTGCACTACATGATCGAAGACAGCCGCATCGGTCTGCTGCTCAGCGACCGGGCGATGTTCAACGCCCTCGGCGATCTGCCATCGAACGTGGCGCGCTGGTGCCTGGAAGATGACAGCGCCGCGCTGGTGGATTATCCAGTCAGCGAGTTGCCATTTATCAGCCTGCCGCAGCATCAGGCCTATCTGATTTACACCTCGGGCTCGACCGGCAAGCCGAAGGGCGTGGTGGTGTCGCACGGCGAAATCGCCATGCATTGCCAGGCGGTGATCGAGCGTTTCGGCATGCGCCCGGACGACTGCGAACTGCACTTCTATTCGATCAACTTCGACGCCGCCACCGAACGTCTGCTGGTGCCGCTGCTCAGCGGCGCGCACGTGGTGCTGCGGGCGCAAGGGCAGTGGGACGCGGAAGAAATTTGCAACTTGATCCGCACCCATCGGATCAATGTGCTCGGATTCACTCCGAGCTACGGCAGCCAGTTGGCGCAGTTCCTTGCCACGCAAAACCAGGTTCTCCCGGTACGGATGATCATCACCGGCGGCGAAGCGCTGACCGGCGAACACCTGCAACAGATTCGCGCCGCGTTCAAACCGAGCCTGTTCTTCAACGCCTATGGCCCGACTGAAACCGTGGTCATGCCGCTGGCCAGTCTTGCACCGGAAGTGCTGGAAGACGGCGCTGGCAGCGTGCCGATCGGCAGCGTGATCGGTGACCGCGTGGCGTACATTCTCGACGCCGATCTGGCGTTGGTGCCGCAAGGTGCGACCGGTGAATTGTTCGTCGGCGGTGCCGGTCTGGCCCAGGGCTATCACGACCGTCCGGGCATCAGCGCCGAGCGTTTCGTGGCAGACCCGTTTGCCGCCGATGGCGGGCGCATGTACCGCACCGGCGATCTGGTGCGCCAGCGCGCCGATGGTCTGGTGGAATACCTGGGCCGGATCGACCATCAGGTGAAAATCCGTGGTTTCCGCATCGAGCTGGGCGAGATCGAAACCCGTCTGCTCGATCACGCTTCGATCCGTGAAGCGGTGGTGCTGGCGCTGGATGCGCCGAGCGGCAAGCAACTGGTCGGCTATCTGGTCAGCGACGTCGCCGAACAAGGCGAAGCCCGACAAGCCGAATTGCGCGAAGCACTGAAGTCGCACCTCAAGGCGCAATTGCCGGACTACATGGTGCCGACGCACCTGATTCTGCTGGCGAGCATGCCGCTGACCGCCAACGGCAAACTCGACCGCCGCGCCTTGCCGGCACCGGATCCGGAGTTGAACCGTCAGCACTATGTCGCCCCGAGCAATGAGCTGGAGCAGACTCTGGCACAGATCTGGTGCCAGGTGCTTAACGTCGAGCAGGTCGGTCTCAACGACAACTTCTTTGAACTCGGTGGCGACTCGATTCTGTCGATTCAGGTGGTCAGTCGTGCGCGACAGCAGGGCATTCATTTCAGCCCGCGTGATCTGTTCCAGCATCAGACGGTGCAGACCCTGGCCGCTGTCGCCAGCCGTAGCGAGCAGGTGACTGCCGAGCAGGGACTGGTGGTCGGTGAGTCGGCGATGACGCCGATTCAGCACTGGTTCTTCGACACTGATATTCCTGAGCGGCAGCACTGGAACCAGGCGTTGCTGCTGGAGCCAAGCGTGGCGCTGGAACCGCATCGTCTGGAGCAGGCGCTGCTGGCAGTGATCGAACAGCACGACGCCCTGCGTCTGCGCTTCACTCAGGCCAACGATCAATGGCAAGCCACGCATCAACCGGTGTCCGACGCCGAGGTGTTGTGGCAGGTGCGGGTGGCGGCGATGGACCAGTGCGCAGCACTGTTCGCCGATGCCCAGCGCAGTCTCGATCTGCAAAACGGCCCGCTGCTGCGCGCCTTGCTGGTCGATGGTCCCGAAGGGCAGCAACGCCTGTTCATTGCGATCCATCACCTGGTGGTCGACGGTGTGTCGTGGCGCGTTTTGCTCGACGATCTGCAAACCGTGTATCGCCAACTCGAGGCCGAGCAGTCGGTAAAACTGCCGGCGAAAACCAGTGCCTTCAAGGACTGGGCGGCACGTTTGCAGGCCTATGCCGGCAGCGAATCGTTGCGTGAAGAACTGAACTGGTGGCAGACGCAACTGGCCGGGCCGAACGCCGAACTGCCCTGCGAAAACCCGCAGGGCGGACAGCAGAACCGTCACGCGCAAACCGTCAGCGTACGACTGGATGCCGAGCGTACCCAACAGCTGCTGCAACAGGCGCCGCGCGCCTACCGCACGCAGGTCAACGATCTGCTGCTGACCGCGCTGGCCCGTGTGCTGTGCCGCTGGAGCGGGCAGCCGTCGGCATTGATTCAACTGGAAGGCCACGGCCGCGAAACCCTGTTCGACGAGATCGACCTGACCCGCACCGTCGGCTGGTTCACCAGCGCCTACCCGTTGCGCCTGACCCCGCACAACATCGAAGAGGCCGCCGGGCAGGTGGCTTCGATCAAGGCGATCAAGGAGCAACTGCGCGCCGTACCGCACAAAGGCCTCGGCTATGGCGTGCTGCGTTATCTGGCCGATGACCTCAGCCAGCGCAGCATGGCGGCGTTGCCGAACGCACCGGTGACCTTCAACTACCTCGGCCAGTTCGACCAGAGTTTCGCCAGCGATGCGCTGTTCCGTCCGCTGGATGAATCGGTCGGTGCGGCCCACGATCCGCAGGCGCCGTTGCCCAACGAGTTGAGCATCGACAGTCAGGTGTACGGCGGCGAATTGCTGCTGCGCTGGACCTTCAGCGCCGAGCGTTATGACGCGCAGACCATCAACGATCTGGCCGATGCCTACCTCGGCGAACTGCAAAGCCTGATCGGCCATTGCCTGCAAGACACTGCTGGCGGCCTGACACCTTCGGACTTCCCGCTGGCGAAACTGACCCAGGCGCAACTCGACGCACTGCCGGTACCGGCGGCGCACATCGAAGACGTCTACCCGCTGACGCCGATGCAGGAAGGCATGCTGCTGCACACCTTGCTCGAACCGGGCACCGGCCTGTACTACATGCAGGATCGCTACCGCATCAACAGCGAGCTCGATCCCGAGCGTTTCGCCCAGGCCTGGCAAGCGGTGGTCGCGCGTCATGAAGCGCTGCGTGCATCGTTCTGCTGGAACGTCGGCGAGGACATGCTGCAAGTGATCCACACCCCGGGTCGCACGCCGATCGAGTACCTGGACTGGAGCGCCGTTGCCGAGGACGAGCAAGAACCGAAGCTGCAGGCGCTGCTGAAAAGCGAGCGCGAAGCCGGCTTCGATCTGCTCAATCAGGCACCGTTCCACCTGCGCCTGATCAAGGTCGGTGCGGCGCGCTACTGGTTCATGATGAGCAACCACCACATCCTCATCGATGCCTGGTGCCGTTCGCTGTTGATGAACGATTTCTTCGAGATCTATACCGCCCTCGGTGAAGGTCGCGAAGCACAGTTGCCGGTGCCGCCGCGTTACCGCGATTACATCGGCTGGCTGCAACGCCAGAGCCTGGCCGAGGCGCGGCAGTGGTGGCAACAGAACCTGCAAGGTTTCGAACGCACCACGCCGATCCCGAGCGACCGACCGTTCCTTCGTGAACACGCTGGCGAAAGCGGCGGCATGATCGTTGGCGACCGCTACACGCGACTGAATGTCGAGGACGGCGCCCGTCTGCGTGAGCTGGCCCAGGCCCATCAACTGACCATCAACACCTTCGCTCAAGCCGCTTGGGCCTTGGTGTTGCGCCGTCTGAGCGGTGATCGCGACGTGCTGTTCGGCGTCACCGTGGCCGGCCGTCCGGTGGAGATGCCGGAGATGCAACGCACCGTCGGCCTGTTCATCAACAGTATCGCGTTGCGGGTGCAGATCCCGGCGGACGATCAGCGCGCCAGTGTGCGCCAGTGGTTGAGTGCTCTGCTCGACAGCAACATGCAACTGCGCGAGTACGAATACCTGCCGCTGGTGAACATTCAGGAGCAGAGCGAACTGCCGAAAGGCCAGCCGCTGTTCGACAGTCTGTTCGTGTTCGAAAACGCGCCGGTGGAAGTCTCGGTGCTGGACCGTGCGCAAAGCCTCAACGCGACCTCGGATTCGGGCCGTACCCATACCAACTTCCCGCTGACGGCGGTGTGCTACCCGGGCGATGACCTCGGCCTGCACCTGTCGTATGACCAGCGCTACTTCGACGAATCGACCATCGAGCGCATGCTCGGCGAGTTCAAGCGCTTACTGCTGGCGCTGGTCGATGGTTTCCACGGCGACATGGCCGACCTGCCGCTGCTGGGGGCCGAGGAGCAGGACTTCCTGCTGCACGGCTGCAATCAGAGCGCCCACGATTATCCGCTGGAGCAAAGCTACGTGGCGCTGTTCGAAGCGCAGGTTGCGGCGCATCCACAGCGCATCGCCGCTACGTGCCTTGATCAGCAACTGAGCTATGCCGCGCTCAACCACAACGCCAACCGTCTCGGTCATGCGCTGGTTGCGGCCGGGGTGCAGCTGGATCAACCGGTAGCGTTGCTGGCCGAGCGTAATCTTGATCTGCTGGGGATGATCATCGGCAGCTTCAAGGCCGGTGCCGGTTACCTGCCGCTGGATCCGGGCCTGCCGAGCCAGCGTCTGCAACGCATCATCGAGTTGAGCCGCACGCCGGTGCTGGTGTGCAGCGAAGCCTGCCGCGACCAGGCGCAGACCTTGCTCGATGAGTTCAGCTGCGCCAACCGCCCACGGCTGTTGGTCTGGGAAGAGGTGCAGGAGTTGGCGACCTCCGCGCAAAACCTCGGCATTTACAGCGGCCCGGACAACCTGGCCTACGTGATCTACACCTCGGGTTCCACCGGCTTGCCGAAAGGCGTGATGGTCGAGCAGCGCGGCATGCTCAACAACCAGTTGAGCAAGGTGCCGTACCTGCAACTGACCGACGCCGACGTGATCGCGCAGACCGCTTCGCAAAGCTTCGATATTTCGGTCTGGCAGTTCCTCGCCGCGCCGCTGTTCGGGGCGCGGGTGGACATTGTGCCAAACACCATCGCCCACGATCCGCAGGGGTTGCTGGTGCATGTACAGGCGCAGGGCATCACCGTGCTGGAGAGCGTGCCGTCGCTGATTCAGGGCATGCTCGCTTCTGATCGCCTGAGCCTCGACGGCCTGCGCTGGATGCTGCCGACCGGTGAAGCGATGCCGCCGGAACTGGCGCACCAATGGCTGCTGCGCTACCCGGACATCGGTCTGGTCAATGCCTACGGGCCGGCGGAATGCTCGGATGACGTGGCGTTCTTCCGGGTGGACATGGCCTCGACTCGCGGCAGTTACTTGCCGATCGGTACGCCGACCGACAACAACTTGCTGTACCTGGTCGATGGCGCGCTGGAGCTGGTGCCGTTGGGTGCAGTGGGTGAGTTGTGCGTGGCCGGCACCGGCGTCGGTCGCGGTTACGTCAGCGATCCGTTGCGCACCGCGCCGGTGTTTGTGCCGAACCCGTTCGGCGCGCCGGGCGAGCGTCTGTATCGCACCGGTGACCTCGCGCGGCGCCGCAGTGACGGGGTGCTGGAGTACGTTGGCCGGGTCGACCATCAGGTGAAGATTCGTGGTTACCGCATCGAACTGGGTGAAATCGAAGCGCGTCTGCACGAACAGCCGGAAGTCCGCGATGCGGCGGTCGGCGTGCAGGAAGGCGTGAATGGCAAGCACTTGGTCGGCTATCTGGTCGCGGCGGATTCGGCGCTCAACTCGAGCGAACGTCTGGAGCGAATCAAGCAACGCCTGCGCAGCGAACTGCCGGAATACATGGTGCCGCTGCACTGGTTGTGGCTGGATCAGTTGCCGCACAACGCCAACGGCAAACTCGACCGCAAGGCCTTGCCGGCGCTGGAGATCGGCCAGTTGCAGAGTCAGGATTACCTGGCCCCGCGCAACGAGCTGGAGCAGACCCTGGCCGACATCTGGGCCGAGGTGCTCAAGGTCGACAAGGTTGGGGTGTGCGACAACTTCTTCGAGCTGGGCGGTCATTCGCTGCTGGCCACGCAGATCGCCTCGCGGGTGCAGAAAACCCTGCAACGCGATGTGCCGCTGCGGGCGATGTTCGAGTGCAGCACGGTGCAGGAGCTGGCCGAGTACATTGAAGGGTTGGCGGCCGGTGACATGACCGAGGACAAGGTGGATCGCTTGAATGATCTGATGGCGGAGCTTGAAGGCTTGTAATCTTCGGCGTCTGTACCGGCCCCTTCGCTGGCAAGCCAGCTCCCACAGTGATCCATGTGTCCACATATTTTGTGTTCACCGTAGAACCTGTGGGAGCTGGCTTGCCAGCGATGGCGTCAGTGAATTCAACACAAATAAACCGGCATATTCACGTACATTTCCAAGGTTGACGATCGACCACCGGCAGCTCAGTCTGCCGGTTCTCTTTTTTGTCTCGGGGGGTGGTCGATGCCTTTCTTCACGGTTGACGGACAAGCGCTGCACTACATTGATCAAGGCACCGGCCCGGCCGTGTTGCTGGCGGGCAGTTATCTGTGGGACACGGCCATGTGGGCGCCGCAGATCGCTGCATTGTCGCCGCACTATCGGGTGATTGCGCTGGACCTGTGGGGCCATGGCGAATCCGGGCGCTTGCCGCCAGGCACCACCTCGCTGGATGACATCGCGCGGCAGGTCGAGGCCTTGCTCGATCATCTGCAGATCGAACGGGTCACGCTGGTGGGCCTGTCGGTCGGCGGCATGTGGGGCGTGCGTCTGGCGTTGTCGGCACCGCAACGGATCAACGGTCTGGTGCTGCTCGACACCTACGTCGGCGTCGAGCCTGAGCCGACCCGGCAGTACTACTTCTCGCTGTTCAGGCAGATCGAGGAAAGCGGCGAGATTTCCGAACAATTGCTCGACATCGTGGTACCGATCTTCTTCCGCCCGGGCATCGATCCGCAGTCGGCGCTGTATCAGGACTTCCGCGCCAAACTCGCGGCCTACACCGCTGATCGCTTGCGCGAAAGCATCGTGCCAATGGGGCGCATCACCTTCAGTCGGGATGACCTGTTGCCGCGTCTGGGTCAGCTGAATGCCGCGACCACCCTGGTGCTGTGCGGCGATCAGGACAAACCGCGACCGCCGTCGGAAGCACAGGAAATGGCTGAGTTGATCGGTTGCCCGTGGGTGCTGGTGCCGGAGGCGGGGCATATTTCCAATCTGGAGAACCCAGAGTTTGTCACTGAGGTGTTGTTCGCCTTCCTGGCTGAGCGCCATTGAAAAAGATCGCAGCCTGCGGCAGCTCCTGCAGAAAACCCGTTTCCCTGTAGGAGCTGCCGCAGGCTGCGATCTTTTGATCTGGCTTATTTCGGCCCGAGAATCTTCGTCAGTTTCTCCGGCGAAGGCGCCCCTTGCTGCTGTTGCAGCTCACCCTTGTCATCCATGTAGAAAATCGCCGGTGTCGCCTGCAGTTCCAGGTCTTCCATCAACTGCATGTTGGCGGCCAGTTTGGTCTGCACCGCTTTTGGAATGTCTTTCAATGGCTTGAGGGTGCTGGCCTTGCCGGCCTTCTCGTGATCTTCCAGGGCCTTGGCCGGATCTTTCGCCGCCAGCAGCGCAGCGGATTTCGCCGGGCTGTCTTCGCGGATGATCCCGACCATGATGTGCCGCAGCTGCACCTTGCCGGCCTTGACCCATGGTCGCGCCTGTTCCCAGAACATGTTGCAGTACGGGCAGTTCGGATCGCTGAACAGGTACACGGTGCGTGGTGCATCCTTGTTGCCGTCCTGAATCCAGTTGCTGGCTTCGAACTTGCCCCAGATTTCCTTGGCCATCGGCGCATAAACCATTTTCTGCAATGGCTCGCTGCTCAGATCCTTGCCGTCGGCGTCGTACAGATTGCCGAGCAGCACGTGTTGGCCGTCTGGCGTCAGATACAGCGCCATGCCACGGTTCTGGTACTGCGCCGCATAACCGCGCAAGCCGTCCGGGGCGTCGAACTGACCGACGATTTTCGCGCCCTTGGCTTCGATCTGCTTGATCGCGGCGGGCAATTCTTCGGCGGCCTGCACCGACGGCAGGTGCAGCAGGGCAGTGCCCAGAGTCAGCGTCAGCAGGTGGCGGAGGCGGGGCATGGCAGTTTCCTTGCAGAGGTGGCCGGTGCGGCGGTTGGATTCGGGATGTCGAAGTTTTCCAGGACGCGGGCCAGACTGGCGTTCGACAGTTCGCCCAGATGACTGCTCAACAAGCGACCGTCAGGGCTGTAGAACAGCGTAGTCGGCAACGCCATGGAACCCACGGCTTGACCCAGTCGACCGCTGCGGTCAAACAGCACGTTGTTCAGGCTCAGGCCCTGGGTTTCCAGGAAGGTGGCAACGCTTTGCATGCTTTCGGCCTGATTGACGAACAGAAAGGTCAGGTCCGGGCGTTGTTGCTGAGCGTTTTCCAGCACCGGCATCTCGCGCCGGCACGGCGGGCACCAGGTCGCCCACAGGTTGATCACCAATGGACCGCCCTGATAGTCGCTGAGCTGGATGGTCTCGCCGGCGGGGTTGCGCAGGGTGATTTCCGGCAGGCGCGTGCCTTGTTCGTAGATGTTCAGCGACAGGGTTGCCAACAGCCAGAACAGCACACCGCTGGCCACGCCAAAACCCAATGGCCGACGCAGGCCGGGGCGGCGCCAGCCGCGATAGAGAGCGGCGAGCAGCAGCACGATCACCCCCGGCCAGGCGAGGAAACCGCCATCGCGCAGGTCGATGATCTGCCACGGATCGTTGCGATAGTGCCCCCAGTACAGGGCGACAAATGCCACGCGCGCCGCGAGCATGCCCAGCAGGAACAGGCTGAACAGCGCCGACTCGGGATTATCGCCACCACGCTTGGCCACCTGCCAGCCGACAAAGGTCGCCAGCGCCAAGGCACTGATCAGCAGCAGGTGGTTAAGCGCGATGGCGAAGGTGCCGAGGGTGAACGTCAGCATTTAATTGGCGTCTCGGGTAGTGGCCCAGCGTTGCAGGAACGTCTCGGCATCCACCTCACCGGTGATGCGCTGGTTACGTCGTTCTTCGCCGTCGGTGCCGATCCAGACAAAACTCGGTGGCCCCGGTACTTTGTAGCGGCCGAGCAGCTCGCGACTGGCGGCATTGTCGGCAGTGACGTCGAGGCGCAGCAGGCGCACATCGCTCAGCGCCTGCATGACCTTGTCTTTGCCGAACACCTGTTTCTCCATGACTTTGCACGATACGCACCAGTCGGCGTAGTAATCGAGCAGCACCCACTGGCCCTGAGCCTTGGCTCTATCCAGTTCGCGCTGCAGGGCTGCCGGATCCTTGATCGTGGTGAACGCGTCATGCCCGCTCGGTGTGGCGCTGGCGACGCGGCCGGCGCTGTACACCTGCAGTGGCTGATACGGGTCGTCGCTGCCACCGGCGGCACCGATCAGCAACAAGCTGCCCCACAGACCGAGCAACAGCGAACTGGCGCCGAACAACTGGGCGACGCGGCCGAAACCTTCCGATTGCTTCCACGCACAAAACGCAGCGATCAGCAGCAGCGCGCCACACAGGCCCAGCCACAGCGACGAGTCCAGCACCGGGCGCAGCATCAGCAGCGCGGTCGCGAGGAACAGGAAACCGAAGATGCCCTTGAGCAGGTTCATCCACGCGCCAGGCTTTGGCAGGAAGCGATTGCCGACGGTCACCAACAGCAACAGCGGCACCCCGATACCGATGCCCAACGCAAACAGAATCAATCCACCGTGCAGCGCATTGCCGCTCTGCGCGATGTACAGCAAAGCGCCGGCCAGTGGCGCGGTCATGCACGGGCCGACCAGCAGACCGGACAACGCACCGAGCACCCCGGCACCGATCAGGCTGCCACCGCTGCGACTGCGCGAGGCGTGCTCGAGGCGATCACGCAAGGCCACCGGCAATTGCAATTCGAAGAAGCCGAACATCGGCAACGCCAACAGCACGAACACTGCAGCGAAGGCACCGAGCAGCCATGGATTCTGCAGCCACGCCTGCAGATTGGCGCCGAGCAGCGCGGCGATCACTCCCATGGCGGCATACACCAGCGCCATGCAGATCACATAGCTGCTGGCCAGGGCGAACCCACGGCGCGGGGTGGCACCACTGCCGACAATCATGCCCGCCAGAATCGGCAGCATCGGCAACGAACACGGGGTAAACGCCAGCAACAGGCCGAGGCCGAAGAACACCAGCAGGCTCCAGCCCAGCGCCCGTTGTTGCAGGCTGCTCGCCAAGGCCTGATCCGGCGCTTCAGCGCTGGTCGTTGGCGTTGCTTTGCCGCCCAGATCGATGACCCGGGTCTGCGGCGGGTAACACAGGCCGGCATCGGCACAGCCCTGGTAACTGACCTTGATCTGACCGCTGGCCGAGGCCGGAATTTTTACCTCCAGCCCCTGGCGATACACCGGTTGTTCACCGAAGAATTCGTCACTGTGCGACTCGCCCTCGGGCAACGCCGGCTGCTGCTCTGCCGTCAAACCGTCGAATTTCAGGCGTTTCTGGTACAGGTAATAGCCGTCGGTGATTTGCCAGAACAGCTGGGTTTCCCCGGACTCAAGGCGTTCGGAGGTGAGCACGAAGGCTTTGTCGACCGGCAGAAACTCCGGTTTGGTCTCGAATGGATTGTTTCCCGCCTGGGCCAGGCCGGAGATCAGCAGTGCAAACAAAAGAAAAAAATGACGCATGGAGGAGCCTTGTCCCTGTGCAATTGTGGTGCACAGTGGCGGGTGTCGATTAACCGATGATTAACCGCCCCGCACGATGTCGGATGGGCGACCCGACGCCGATTCACTGGTGCCTGCGAGTGGCTCAGTCCTTCAGCAGCCCGGGCCAGGTTGTGTCAGAGATTGTATACGGGCCAAATACTTTTTTCGCGCCCTGTTCATAACGCAGGTAACGGTTGTCGTTCAGGAACACATAAAAGTAAGTGTCGAGTGTCGGATAGTCGTTGGAGACGGCTGTCATCATTTGGCTTTTATATTCTTCCAGCGCTGCCCAGGGCGAACCTTTTAAAGGTAGTACTTCCACGGTTTTTGAGTATATTTCGTAGATCAGATAGTTTCCGTCATTCAACAAGAACCAGTAACTTTCTCTTTGTGCAGTGCTTTCAGCCCACATAACGCCAACGATTTTGTTGTAGTAAGGCAATATTTTTTCCCACCTTGATTTTGCGATGGAGGTTTTGGAGAGTGCCTTGTCGGTTTGTTGGCTGAACTCACAAACGGATGGTGTCGTTCCTTCGTCGTAAAACAGCCAGAGCGTGTCGACGCCACCGTTCCAGCGGGTGGTCGTCGTGGTAAAGCCAAAGCGCAGGTCTGCAGCAGTCTTGTCGAAGCCTTCCCATCTACCATCCACCGGCTTGGGGAATCCGGAAAGTACTTTGTTATCCTCGAAGTCGAAACGGGAATAACTGTTTTTCTCTGGGAAGAAAAAGTAAATACGGTCGGGGCCGGTGCGCCAGTCAACCGCAACAAAGTTTTTTGTAAGGCTCATTCATGGTTCCTTTAATAGGTTGATTTATGTTTTAAAGTTTTGGTTAGTTGTGTGAAAGTTGCGAGATTGAGATTAATTTTTGATGGTGTTTTTGTATAGTTTGCAGGTGTTTGATTTCATGTCGGCTAGTTGGCTTTATGTTGATTAAACATTGTTCTTGCGCAAACTGTCCGTTGGCAGTTTTGAGTCCGGACCTGGCGAACGAGCGAGTCTCTGCCGTGTTGGTTGTCGCCCTGCCATAATTGCGGCTTAATCCTGTTCTGTTCGACTTGCCTTTTTTCTCAGGGAACCGCCATGCACGTACTGGTTTGCGAAGACGATGAGTTGATCGCCAGTGGCATCGTCGCCGGCCTGACAGCCCAAGGCTTGACGGTTGAACACGTCAACACGGCTTCGAAAGCACGAGCGATGCTCAAGGTCGCTGAATTCGACGTGATGGTGCTCGATCTCGGCCTGCCTGACGAAGATGGCCTCAAGTTGCTGCAACAACTGCGTCAGCAGGGCCTGGAAATTCCGGTGCTGATCCTGACCGCGCGTGACTCGGTGACCGACCGGGTCGATGGCTTGCAGGCCGGGGCCGATGACTATCTGCTTAAACCGTTCGATCTGCGTGAACTGTTCGCGCGTCTGCAAACTCTGCTGCGCCGGGTCGCCGGGCGCAGTGTCAACCTGATCGAACACGGCGCGCTGACCTACGACCCGAGCAGCCGTGAAACGACTCTGGCCGGGCAACCGGTGGACTTGTCGCGGCGCGAGCAATCGCTATTGCAGGCGCTGCTGCACAACCGTGGCCGGGTGCTGTCCACCGAGCAGTTGAAGGACAGCGTCTACGGCTTCAACGACGAGCTGGAGAGCAACGCGCTGAACGTGCATATCCATCACCTGCGCAGCAAACTCGGCAAGGGCATCGTCGAAACCGTGCGCGGTCTGGGCTATCGCCTCGGGCCGGCCGATGGTGGAGAACAACAGAAGTGATGAGTCTGCGTCTGCGGCTGAGTCTGACCCTCGGCGCCGCGTTCGCCCTGATCTGGGCGCTGGCCGCGGCTTGGATGCTCAGCGACTTGCGCAATCAGATGATGTTTTCCCTCGACCAGCGGCTGGTGGCTTCGGCGCGCATGGTCGCCGGACTGCTGGAGCAACTGCCGGCGTTGCCGAGCAAGGGCGAGGGCACCCATTTCAGTGCCGAACAATTGAACATTCCCGGTGGCATGGCCTGTCAGGTCAGTTCGTTGCGCGGGGAAATCCTGGCCCGCAGCCACAGCAGCCCTGAGCAAACCCTGGAAGCGGAAAAAATGGGCTTCCACGACCAGATGATCGATGGCGCGCCGTGGCGCAGTTTTACGCTCGCGCGAGGTGATGTGCGGATCACCACTGCCGACCGGCAGATCGAACGCGAAGCGCTGAACATGTCGATCCTGCTGGCGGCTTCGGTGCCGGTCGGCGTGGCATTGCTCGGTTGCCTGTGCCTGCTGTGGTTGGGCATCGGTCAGGGCCTGGCGCCGCTCAATCGTCTGCGTGAAGCACTGATGCGACGTAACGCCGACTCGCTTGAGCCGCTGCAATTGCAGTCGTTTCCCAGCGAACTGAAACCTCTGCTGGATACGCAGAACCAGCTGTTCCAGCGCATCGGCAAGACCATCGAGCGCGAACGCCGCCTGACCGGTGACGCCGCCCACGAACTGCGCAGCCCGCTGACGGCGATCAAGACCCACCTGCAAGTGGCGCGGATGACCGAAGGCAGTGCCCGCGATCAGTCGCTGGCCCGGGCCGAGGAGGGCGCCGACCGCATGCACCGCACCCTGGAGCAACTGCTGTTGCTGGCGCGGGTCGAGGGCAGCCTGTCGTTTGACGACGGCGTGCAATGCAGCGCCGAACAGGTGGCGAAACTGGCGATGCAGGATGCGGCCGGTGGTGAACGCCAGCGCATCAAGTTGCAATTGCCCAAGCAGCTCTCCAGTGCGCCCGTGCAAATGCCGGCGGTGCTGTCGATTGCCGCGTTGCGCAATCTGCTCGACAACGCCCTGCGCCATACCCCGGCAGACGCCGAGGTGGAGCTGAGTCTGGAAACCGTCGGCCAGCGCGCCCGCTTTGTGGTGCGCGACCATGGTCCCGGAATTGCGGCGGAAGATCTGCAACACCTGACCCAACGCTTCTGGCGCAACGGCCAGAGCACCGGCTGCGGACTGGGCCTGGCGATTGTGCAAGCCATCGTCCAGCGCTGCGCTTGCACCCTGCATTTCGACAGCCGGCCGGATGGCTTGCGCGTCGAATTGACGATGCCCTTGCAACCCGTCTGAACTCACCACCATCCCTGTAGGAGCTGCCGCAGGCTGCGATCTTTTGATCTTGATCTTGAAAAACAAAATCAAAAGATCGTCCGAACGCGGCCCGAACCTGCGGCAGCTCCTACAGGGGATTTGTGTAGGTCCACATCAAATGTAACGTCTGTGCGTTGGTGCTTTGGCAATTGCGGCGTTAAGGTCGGGGCTGCTCTGACTCAATGGATTGAGGGAACGTGCCATGGAAGCATCGATCTGCATCTGCCCGGCGAAACCCGCCGACGCTGGCCTCATCAGTCGCATCATCGAGCGTTCGATTCGCGTCGGATGTGTGCTCGATCACCGCAACGATCCGCAGCAGGTCAGCCACTGGATCGGCCGGCAATCTGCCGATGTCATCAGCGCGCACCTTGCCGACGCGCATTGCTACCTGAATATCGCCTTAATGCAGGACAAGCCGGTGGGTGTCGGCATGGCCACGGCCAGCGGTGAGATCGGCTTTTGCCATGTGCAGCCCGAATGGTTTCGTCGTGGCGCAGGCCGCGCACTGATGATGGACCTTGAAGGCTGGCTGCGGATTCGTGGTGTGCCGCAGGTGTGCATCGCCAGCACACGCACCGGCGCGGCTTTTTATCGACATCTGGGCTACTGCAATTCGGCGCTATCCGCCAGCGATCAGGGCTTGCACCGTGTTGCGCTGCACAAGCCATTGATGGTGCCCGACTGACAACTCGATCAAGGGTCTAAATCCTCGCCCCGCTTAAGCGTTTCCAGAACAGGAAAACCTGCATGTGCGCCCCGCGACCGGAACGCGCACCTGTGCGGTGTGCTGTTTTGGTCACTATCCATAGCGTATTGAGGGGTCGAGAGATGTCAGTCGCCACCAGCCTTATCGAAGAGTCGTCGGCCCGGATCACCTCCGCGCCGGCGGAAACCCTGTATCAGTTCAACGAATCACCGCTGCTGGCCCGCCAGAGTCAGCAGGAATCCAATGCCCGCAGCTACCCGCGACGCATTCCGCTAGCACTCAAGCGCGCCAAGGGCCTGTACGTCGAAGATGTCGAAGGTCGGACCTTCATCGATTGCCTGGCCGGTGCCGGCACGTTGGCTTTGGGCCATAACCACCCGGTGGTGATCGAGGCGATTCAGCAAGTGCTGACGGATGAGTTGCCGCTGCACACCCTCGACCTGACCACGCCGGTCAAGGATCAGTTTGTCCAGGACCTGTTCGGTTTGCTCCCGCCAGCACTGGCGGCCGAGGCGAAAATCCAGTTCTGTGGCCCGACCGGCACCGACGCGGTGGAAGCCGCGCTGAAACTGGTGCGCACCGCCACCGGGCGCAGCACCGTGCTGTCGTTCTCCGGCGGTTATCACGGCATGAGCCAGGGTGCCTTGAGCCTGATGGGCAGCCTGGGGCCGAAAAAGCCGCTGGGCGCCTTGCTCAGCAACGGTGTGCAATTCATGCCGTTCCCTTACGACTACCGTTGCCCGTTCGGCCTCGGTGGCGCGGCCGGTGTCAAAGCCAACCTGAGTTATCTGGAAAACCTGCTCAACGATCCTGAAGCCGGCGTGCAATTGCCGGCAGCGGTGATTGTCGAAGCGGTGCAGGGCGAGGGCGGGGTGATTCCGGCCGACGTCGAGTGGCTGCGCGGCTTGCGTCGGATCACCGAAAAGGCCGGTGTGGCGCTGATCGTCGACGAGATCCAGAGCGGTTTCGCCCGCACCGGCAAGATGTTTGCCTTCGAACACGCCGATATCGTCCCGGACGTGGTGGTGTTGTCCAAAGCCATCGGCGGCAGCCTGCCACTGGCGGTGGTGGTCTATCGCGACTGGCTCGACACCTGGCAACCCGGTGCCCATGCCGGTACGTTCCGTGGCAATCAGATGGCGATGGCCGCCGGTTCCGCGGTGATGCGTTATCTGCTCGAACACAAGGTCTGCGAACACGCTGCGGCGATGGGCGAACGCCTGAGCGAACACCTGCGCATACTGCAACGCGACTTCCCGCAACTGGGCGACATTCGTGGTCGTGGCTTGATGCTCGGCGTCGAACTGGTTGACCCGAACGGCGCACCGGACGCCCTTGGTCACCCACCCGCGTTCGCCCGTCTGGCACCGCTGGTGCAGCGTGAATGCCTCAAGCGCGGACTGATTCTCGAACTGGGCGGCCGCCATGGTGCGGTGGTGCGTTTCCTGCCGCCGCTGGTGATCACCGCCGCCGAAATCGACCGCGTCGCCGAGATCTTCGGCCGGGCCCTGGCCGCTGCCACCGCCGCTTTGTAAATTTTTCGCAGCGCCGAACGTTCTTACTACATACCCGGCTGCACCCCCGGTGCAGCCCACCCTTACATTGATGGAGAACCAGCATGACGTCAGTATTCGACCGCGAGGACATCCTCTTTCAGGTCGTGGTCAACCACGAAGAGCAATACTCGATCTGGCCGGATTACAAAGCCGTGCCGGAGGGCTGGCGCACCGTGGGCAAGAGCGGCCTGAAGAAGGAATGCCTGGCCTACATCGAAGAAGTCTGGACCGACATGCGTCCGCTGAGCCTGCGGCAGAAGATGGAAGGGCAGGCGGCTGCTCAGTAATTCGTCGGCCAAAAACAAACCCGCTGGACTGGTGACAGGCAGCGGGTTTTTTCATGGCTGGCATTTGTGTTGCCTGGCAGTGTCTCATCGCGAGCAGGCTCACTCCTACATTTGAAATGCATTCCCCTGTAGGAGTGAGCCTGCTCGCGATGAACGATAACGCGGTGTAACTGAAGCTACGCTCCGCTCAACCCCTTGAGCAACAAATCGACATTCCCCTCCAGCTCCGCCACCGGATCTTCGGCATCGGTGCTCAACACCAGCAGTTGACTCCCCGATTCGGCAATCGCCGCTTTCACCGCTTCCGACGGCTGACGATGATGCAGCACCAGCGCCACATCGTTGTCCTTGAGCGTCGTCGTGAGTTGCTTCAGCTCTTGCGGCGTCCACTCGCTATCAGGCCGTGGATCCTGGCCAATCAGCTCCAGATTCAGGCTGCCGATCAGGTAACCGAAGTGATCGCTGAGGCTCATCACACTCAGGTTGTCGGCCTCGGCCAGGCGCGCTTCGCTGTCGGCGCTGAGTTTGAGCAGGCGCTGTTTCAGCGCTGCCAGATTGGCCTCGATCTTCGGTTTGGCCGAAGGCGCCAGGCGCACCAGGTCCGCCGCCATCACGTCGGCCATGCGCCCCATGTTGTTGCTCGCCAGCCACGGCTGACTGTTCAAGCCATCGACCTTCAAGCCCGATTGCACGGCAATCCCCGGCAGGGCGCCGTCCACCGGGCGCGCCGCGTCGACTTCGACAATGCGAATGTTGCTGCGCCGCGCGATCGGGTACAGCGGATCATCCGCCCACAGCGAGCGCACGCCGATCACCGCGTCGGCATCGCTTGCCAGTTTGCCCAGCGCCGGCGCGCCGCGACCGATGAAGTACGCGGTCTGACGGCTGCCCGGCAGATTCGCCGGGGCCGCTCGTTCCAGGCTGACGTCGGTGCCTTTGAGCAGCACTTCGCCGAGGCCGTAGGTGATGGGCAGCGAGGCCAGTACGCGCAATGGTTTGGGGTTTTCAGCCGCCAGCAACGGGCTGCCGACCACGCCGCACAGGGCCATGGCCAGGGTCAGTTTTCGCAGTGAGAAAGTCATTTATCCAAGGTTCCCTTTCAGACTCGGGACAACCCCGCGCGCAATGGCGGCGAGGGCGAAGGCAATGCCGGCGACCAGGATGATCGCGGCGCCGGACGGGATTGGCAGATCGAAGACGATCGGCGCGAGAATCCCGCACAGCGTGCTGACGGTAGCAATCAGCACCGAGCACCAGAAGAAGCCCTTGAGCGACTGGCTGAGCAAACGCGCGGCCGCCGCCGGAATCACCAGCAACGCGCCGACCAGAATCGCGCCGATGACCTTCACCGCCGCGACGGTGATCAGCGTCACCAGAATCACGAACAAGTAATCCAGAGTCTTCACCGCGACGCCGCGCACCGCCGCCAGTTGCGGGTTGAAACTGGCGAGCATGATCCGGTTGTACAGCGGCAGCGCCAGGGCCATGACCAGCGAACCGACGATGGCCAGCACCAGCAGGTCGTTGCCATTGACGGTGAGCACCGAACCGAACAGCACGTTCTCCAGAATGTGCACGTTGATCTTGCCGGCCAGAATCAGCAGCAGGCTCGCGCCGAGCGCCAGCGACACCGAGAGGAACACACCGATCAGCGTATCCGGCGCCAGACCGGTACGATTGCGCAGGTAGTTGAGCAGGATGCCGAACAGCAGGCAGTAGCCGAACAGACTGCCGTAGGGCCCGGTGTAGGGTTCGCCGAGCAGAATGCCGATGGCCACGCCGGTCAGCGCTGCGTGCCCGACCGCTTCGGAGAAAAACGCAAAGCGCTTGACCACCACCAGCGTGCCGAGGCCGCCGAGCACCGGGCCGATCAACAGGCCGGCGAGCAATGCGTTGACCACAAAACCGTAGGCCAGCGCCTCCGGCAGGTAACCGGACGACGCCCAGCCCTGAACCATCAAACGAAAGGCTTCGTAACTCATCAGACCGCGCTCCGTGGATGGGTGGAAAACAGACTCAGCAGCCGATCCGGGGTCAGCGCCTGTTGCGGCGTGGCGTCGAACAGCACGCGGCGGTTGAGGCCGGTGACCCGGTCGGCCAGACGCTTGACCGCTTCCAGATCGTGCTCGATCCACAGCACGGTGATGCCGGCCGCGCGCCAGTCGCAGAGCAGGCGTTCGAACACCTGGATCCCGGCTTCGTCGAGGGCTGACATCGGCTCATCCAGCACCAGCAATTGCGGGGCCGGGATCAACCCTTGGGCGAGCAATACGCGCTGCCGTTCGCCACCGGACAACGCGCCCATGCGCCGCTTGCGTTTGTCCTGCATGCCGACCCGTTCCAGCGCCTCGCCGATGGCTTTGGCGTAATGCTTGCTCAGTCCGAGAAACGCCGGGCGGCGCTGACACATGGCGGCCATGAAGTCGTCGACGGTCATCGGCAGGCCACGATCGAACTCCAGCGCCTGCGGCACGTAGCCGATGGTGCCGGGTTGGCCGGGCCAGTGCAGGCTCAGTTGACCCTGATGCGGCATCTGCCCGAGCAGGGTCTTGATCAGCGAGCTCTTGCCGCCGCCGTTGGGGCCGACCAGTGCGTGCACGTGGCCGGGCTGAACCTGGAAGGTGACGTTGTCGAGAATCGTCGTGCGCCCCAGCGTCAGACAAACCTCAGAAAATTCCAGGGTAGGCCCGCCTACCCTCTGTAGGAGTGAGCCTGCTCGCGATGGCGGAGTGTCATTCAGCGATGTGGTTGACTGGCTGGGCGCTATCGCGAGCAGGCTCGCTCCTACAGGGGATTCGAGTTCGTTCCGGATAGTTTCTTTCGAGGTCATGCCCCGGACTCCTGAATCGCCCGCACTACGGTGTCGAGGTTGCCGGTCATTTCCTTTTCGTACTTGTCGGCGCTGTATTCGCCATAGGAAATGTGCGACAGCGGGTACAGCTTCACCCCGGACTCACGCTGGATGGTTTCGACGTAGGTGGAAGGGAAATCCATCTCCGAGAAAATCACCTTCACGTCGAGCTCGCGCAGTTGGTCGATGGTCTTTTTCAACTGGCTCGGGCTCGGTTCGATGCCGTGGGCCGGCTCGACCACGGCCGTCACTTCCAGGCCGAATTCGCGCAGCAAGTAGTCGTAGGCCGCATGCACAGTGGCAACACGCAATTCGGCGTTAGGTGCCTGGGTCAGTTTCGCCAGAGCATCGGCGCGCATCTGCCGCAGACGTTTGCCGTAGGCGCGGGCGTTCTGGGTGTAGGTCCTGGCGTTGTCCGGGTCGAGCTTGCCCAGCTCGCGAGCGATGTTGTTGACCTGAGCAATCGAGTCGCTGATCGACAGGAAGGTGTGCGGGTTGACCACTTTGCCGGCGCCGCGCGCAGCGGTACCGGTGGCGGCCAGCAGCGGCACGTTTTCGTTGGCTTCGATGGTCTTGATGTTCGGCGTTTCGCTGGCGGCGATCATCCGGTCGGCGAAGTCGTCATGGCCGACCCCGTTGAGCACGATCACATCCAGGCCGCTGATGCGCTTGATGTCTTCAGCACGTGGCTCGTAGGCGTGCGGGTTGAAACCGGCGGGAATCAGCGGCACCACCTCGGCCTTGTCGCCGACGATATTCGCCACATAGCTGTAATACGGGTGCAGGGTGATGCCGATGCGCAGGCGTTTGCCCGGATCGGCGCTGGCCAGCGGGCTCAGCAGGCACGCGCACAGGCCTAACAGCAGGGTGCGCAGGAGGGGACGGCGAGTCAGGGAAATAAGCATGGGCAAGCGGTCTTCTCTCGGGTGAAGGCGAAGGTTCAGTGGCGATGCTCGCGGGTTACACCGGCATCGAACTGCGCGACGATCTGTTTCCAGCCAGCGGCGGACAGCGCGGCATCGGTCAGCTCGGCGGGCGTTTTCAGATCGGCGGCGCGGTTAAGCCAGATGTCCGGCGCGGCATTGGCGTCGGCGCTCAGCAACATCACGAACGAACCGGCGACGGCGGGCGCCTGGCTGTGGCCGAAATAGGCGCTGTCCGCCAGTAACTGCCAGGCATGCCCGCCACGGCTGACCGAGCTGGCGTCCTGAGCGAACGGGGCGAAACCTTCCTCGGCCAGATTTTGCGGGGTCGGCAGGCTTTGCTGCTCTTCACGCAGCAGGCGGATCTCGTCGAGGGTCACCCGCAGGTCGGCATAGATGCCTTGCTCGGCGGCACTGAGGTCGCGCCGTGCATCGAGCTGATGGCTGGCGACCGGTTCCGGTTCATGGGACACCCCGCGCCATGCCACCACCGAGCCGGCGACCGCGAGGATCAGCAAGCACAACAGCAGAACGTTAAGGGTTTCATGGCCGGCACCGGCCGGGCGTACAACTTGGATGGTGGGCGTGCTCATGGGGCCTCGATGTCGGCTTGGTCGATTTCCACGACGTGGCCGGGGCCGGCGTCGAACAGCACATAAAACTCGGCCGCCGGTTTCTTGAACGTCACGGTCGAGTCGGCGCCGAGCTTGCCCGGCAGCAGAATGGTTTCGTCGTAACCGATCACATCGAGGGTCACCCCCGGCGCGCCGCTGCCGTCGGAGAAGCCGCCGGTGCATTTGATCTGCTCGGCATCGACGGCTTTGCATTCGCACATCGGGTTATGGGCCAGGGCGCCGGCGCTGAAACCTGCGCACAGCATCAGCAACGCGGCACGCAACCGCAGGCGGGAAGAGCGTTGAACGCGGTTCATGGTTTGGCTCCTTGTTGGTTCAGCCAGGCGAGGGTGGCGGGGGAGGCCTGGCTCAGGGGAATCAAGGCCTGGTGCATGCTGCCGTCCCAGCCCTCCATGGTGATCCACAGTTCGGCATCGGCTTTGGTTTTTTCCGCCACTGGCAATTGCGCGCCCATCCGATACGGCGTGCCAAAGAAAATCACCCCGGCGGCGCGCAGGCTGCGCGGTTTGCCGATGCGCAGGTAGGTGGCCTTGACCTGTTCGACACAGGCGTCGCAGAGGGCGGCATTGAAGTCCTTCATGTAGCCGGCGGGGCCACTCAGGCGCGGCGCTTCGTTGCGCAGTTCGGCCAGGCGCAGGCTCCACGGGCCGACCTGGATCTCGCCGACTTCATGCTCACCGAGGCCGACGTCACCGCGAAACAGCGCGGCATCGGCGAAGTACTTGGGCATGAAGCCCAACGGAATCAGCAGCAACAGGGCGTTCAGATGAAAGCGCCATTTGTGCCAGAAGCGGCGCAGGGCGGACGGTTGGGCAGTGCGGTTGGACGGGCTCACAGGCTGACCTCCGCCGGTTCACGGCTGACGCGAGGGCTGCGGGCCTTTTTATTTTCGCGCTTGAGGGCGTTGGCGGTGGCCAATGCGGTGCGCTTGGTCCAGATCAACAGGCCGCTGAGGACCATCATGCTCAGCAGCAGGCCGAAGAAGAACCAGATCAGTTTGATCCACAGTCCGCCGAAATCACCGGTGTGCAGCGGGCGCATCGACTCGGTGACAAACTCCAGCGAGGAGCGGTCAGTCAGCAGTCGCGTGGCGGCCATGTCACCGTTGTACGGGTTAAGCGTGGCGGTCTGGAACATCAGTGGGTACCAGCCTCGCCCGCCAAGGCTCAAGTGGCTGTAGGCATTGCCCGGCAGGCTGACGAAGCTGACTTCCAGACCTGGGATGTGCTGTTCGGCGATCTGTACCGCGCGATCGAGGCTGATCCGTGGGGGAGGACTGGCGTCGCTCGACATCGGTACGCTTTCCCGGGACATGGCGGGAATGATCGGCTCGCTGCTGATCGATACCTGGTTGTCGGCCAGAATGGCCTGAATCAGAAACCAGGTGCCGGTGATCGAGATCACCGCGATGAACCAGATCGACCAGATGCCGCTCAGTCGATGGAAATCGCCCCAGAAGATCCGCGCGCCGTGGCGAAAACGCAGGGTGGGTTTGAAGAAGCCTTTCCAGAAGCGCTTGTACACCACCAGCCCGGTGACCAGCGAAGCGAGCATCGGCAGGCCGAGGAACGACACCAGATACCAGCCCCAGCTGAAACCGTTGGTGAACGGCACCAGCCACCAGCCGTGCAGGGCACGGGTGAACGCCTTGAAGTTGAAATCAGGCGCCGGGCCCTGGATAACCCCGGTGTACGGGTTGACGTAGACCGTCTGCGAGCGGCCGTCGGGGTAGCTGACTTCGACGTCGAGGGCGAAGTGCGATTCGTCGGGGCGGCTGATGCTTTCCACCAGCGTCTGCGGTTCGGCCTGTTTGATCGCGGCCAGCACCTGATCGTAGCTGAGCCGTGGTGCGTCATCCGATGGCTGGCTGGCGCGCATTTGCGGGTTGGCCAGCCAGACGATTTCCTGGCTGACCACCGCCAGCGTGCCAGTGACACAGACGATCAGGACAAAAAACCAGATCGGCAGCGCGAGCCAGCTATGCACCAGGAACCACAGTTTGGAACGGGATTTCTTCGACATGATTGCGCGTCTTGATTTCGATGAAAGGGCACGCGGCTACGGGCTTCGCAGCGCGGGTGTCCGCAAAAGGCGCGGTCGTGGCTGTTGCCTGTGCGAACGGCCTGCATCTTTATAGGACGGATGAGCCGGACAAATCCCGATGGCTTATATGAAAGTAAATGTTTCGCACTTCGCAGGGAGCGACGAGATCCCTCTGTAGGAGCTGCGGCACGCTGCGATCTTTTGATCCTGGTCTGTAAAAACAGGATCAAAAGATCGCAGCCTCGTTGCACTCGACAGCTCCTACAGGATTTTGCGGGTCGTCAGATCAAACACGATTCATGAATGTGGCACTCACTGTCAGGCAATTGATGGCCGGTTCGCGCTCCTTATGATGGAAATCACTGGATTCCCCGAGCGAGCGCCCTGATGAGCCCCAGAACCCTCTACGACAAACACATCGATTCGCACACCGTGTGCCGCCTCGACGATCAGGGCCATGTGCTGCTGTATATCGATCGCCAGGTGATCAACGAATACACCAGCCCGCAGGCGTTCAGCGGTCTGCGCGCCGCCGGGCGCAAAGTCTGGCGGCCCGGCACGGCGCTGGCGGTGGTCGATCACGTCAACCCGACCACCCCCAAACGAGTGGCGGCGATGCCTGACGCCGGCGGTGCGCGGCAGGTGTCGTATCTGGCGGAAAACTGCCGGGACTTCGGCATCGAACTGCTGGATATCCTCGACAAGCGTCAGGGCATCGAACATGTGATCGCCCCGGAGCAGGGCTTCATTCTGCCGGGCATGGTCATCGCTGCCGGTGACAGCCACACCACCACGTACGGCGCGCTGGGGGCGTTCGGATTTGGCATTGGCACCTCGGAAATCGAGCACCTGCTGGCCTCGCAGACGCTGGTCTACAAACGCCTGAAAAGCCTGCGCGTGACGGTGGATGGCGAACTGGCGCCGGGGCTGACGTCGAAGGATGTGATCATGGCGCTGATCGGCCGCATCGGTGCGTCGGGCGCCACTGGCTATGCGATCGAGTTCTGCGGTTCGACCATCGATGCGCTGAGCGTCGAAGCGCGGATGACCATTTGCAACATGGCGGTGGAGGCCGGCGCACGCGGTGCGTTCATGGCGCCGGACGAAAAAGTTTTTGCCTATCTCAAGGGCAAACCCCGGGCGCCGCTAGGTGAGTTGTGGGAGCGCGGCGTGGCAAAGTGGCGTGAACTGCGCAGCGATTCCGGGGCGGTGTTCGACCGCGAAATTCACCTCGACGCCAGTCTGCTGGAACCGATGGTCACCTGGGGCACCAGCCCCGATCAGGCGGCGCCGATCGGTGCGCAGGTGCCGGATCCGCAACGCATCGACGATCCGATCCTGCGTCAGGACATGCGTCGCGCCCTTCAATACATGGGGCTGGAAGCGGGCATGGCGCTGCGCGATATCGTTATCAGTCATGCCTTTATCGGCTCCTGCACCAACGCGCGGATCGAGGATCTGCGTGACGCCGCCAGCGTGGTGCGCGGTCGGCAGGTGGCCGGGCATGTGCGGGCGATGATCGTGCCCGGTTCCAGCGAAGTGCGCGCTCAGGCCGAGGCCGAAGGACTGGCGCAGATCTTCATCGAGGCCGGTTTCGAATGGCGTCAGTCCGGCTGCTCGATGTGCCTGGCGATGAACGATGACGTACTCGCGCCCGGCGACCGTTGCGCCTCCAGCACCAACCGCAATTTCGAAGGCCGGCAGGGCGCCGGAGCTCGCACCCATCTGATGAGCCCGGCGATGGTGGCTGCCGCCGCGATCAGTGGCCACCTCACCGACATCCGCCACTTCGGAGAACGCCCATGAGCCTGCAACCCTTCACGCAAGTCAGCGGCCAGGCCGCGCCGCTGCTCGCGGCCAACGTTGATACCGACGTGATCATGCCCAAGCAGTTTCTCAAGGGTATCGACCGTCAGGGGCTGGATCGTGGGCTGTTTTTCGATCTGCGCTTTCTCCCCAACGGTACGCCCAACCCGGAATTCGTGCTGAACCAACCGGCCTGGCAGGGCGCGAGTTTCCTGGTGGTCGGGGCGAATTTCGGTTGCGGTTCCAGCCGCGAACACGCGGTGTGGGGGTTGCAGCAAATGGGCATTCGCGCGCTGATCGGCAGCAGCTTTGCCGGAATTTTCTACGATAACTGCCAGCGCAACGGGGTGTTGCTGATCACGCTGGATGAGCCGCAGGTGCAGCGTATCGGCCGGCTGGTGAGTCAGCCTGAAACGGCCCGGATCAATTTGGATCTGGAGGCGCAGCAGATCCGACTGGCGGACGGTGAAGTCATCGATTTCCAGATTGATGGCTTGCGCAAGACCGCACTGTTGCTGGGGCTGGATGCGATTGGCAGTACCTTGCAGCGGCGTGAGCAGATCGAGGCGTTCGAGCGCGAGTACCTGGCGGCCAACCCATGGCTGACCTGACACACCTTTGACCCTGTGGGAGCTGGCTTGCCAGCGATGAGGCCAGCACATCCAGCATTTATATCGGCTGGGCTGACGCCTTCGCTGGCAAGCCAGCTCCCACAAGGTTTTGTGGTGTTTGGGTTACAGAGAAAGATCCTTGAAATGCCCCTGCAAAAACTCCACACACGCCCGCAGCTTCCCGGAGTTGGCCAGCCGTGTCGGGTACACCGCCCAGACATTGGCGCTCTGGCTGTAATCGGCCAGCACCGGCAGCAGTCGGCCCTGATCCAGCAACGGTTTCACATCCCACAACGAACGCAGCAACACGCCGCGTCCGTCGAGCGCCCATTGCAGGACGATTTCGCCGTTGTTGGAGGATAACGGCCCACTGACCCGCACGCTTTCCTGCGTGCCGTCGCGATCCAGATGCCAGATGCCGAAGGCGTTGTCGCGCTCCTTGATCACCAGGCAGTCATGCTGTTGCAGATCGTCCAGCGTTTGCGGTGTGCCGCGGCGCTCAAGGTATTCGGGCGCTGCGCACAGCACCCGGCGGTTGCTCACCAGTTGCCGGCCGATGTGCTGACCGGGCAGGTCGTCGCCGACGCGGATTTCCAGATCAAAACCTTCGTTGACGATATCCACCGCGCGGTCGAACAAGTCCAGGCGAATCTGCAATTGCGGGTGAAGCTCGGCCAGCCGTGAAACCGCAGGCGCCACATGGTTACGGCCGAAACCGAAACTGCTGCAAATGTGCAGGCGCCCGCGCGGGCTGTCGTGGGCGTCGGCGAGGTCGTCGCGCAGTTGCTGGAAGTCATCGAGAATACGCAAGGCCCAGCGCTGCACCCGCTCGCCGTCCTCGGTCAGCGACACGCGACGACTGGTGCGGTGCAGCAGGCGAGTGCCGAGGGTCGATTCGAGAATCTGGATGCGTTTGCTGACGTAGGCCGGGGACAGGCCCAGCTCATCGGCAGCGGCGGCGAAACCGTTCTTGCGGATCACGGTCAGCAGCACGCGCAGGTCTTCGGGCAGGGGCACGGGGTCTTGGTTCTGGGACATGGCGGAACGGGCACTGGCGGCACAAGCCGCCAGCATAGCATCGGCGGGGAACGCTCGATTCAGCGCAGGAAATCCAGCGCCTCGGCGAGCAACAGTTCGGGCACTTCCTCGGCCAGATAATGCCCGGCCGGCAGCGCCTTGCCGCTGACGTCGGTTGCCACGTGCTGCCATTCCTTGAGTGGATCGAAGCAACGGCCGACCGTGCCTTCGGCGCCCCACAACACCCGCAACGGCAGGTCAAGATGATGGCCGGCAGCGATGTCGGCGCGGTCATGCTCCAGATCGATACTTGCGCTGGCGCGGTAATCCTCACAAATGCCCCGGGCACTGCCGGGACGTTGCAGGCAGCGCAGGTATTCGCTGAACGCAGGCTCGGTGAACGGCGCAAGTCCGGCGCTGCGGCTGCCCATCACGCTGCGCAGATAGGCCGCGGGATCGGCTTCGATCAGGGTTTCCGGCAACGGCGCCGGGCGGATCAGGAAGAACCAGTGCCAATAGGCGCGGGCGAACGCTTCGTTGGTCTGGGTGTACATCGCCAGGGTCGGGGCGATGTCCAGCAGCATCATCCGTTGCACCGCAGTGCGGTGGTCGAGGGCCAGGCGATGGGCGACCCGCGCGCCACGGTCGTGGGCCAGAATCGAGAACTGTTCGAAGCCCAGCGTCTGCATCAACTCGAGGTTGTCCCTGGCCATTTCGCGTTTTGAGTAATTACGATGTTGTTCATCGGCGGCCGGTCGGGCGCTGTCGCCGTAGCCGCGCAGGTCGGCGGCGACCACGGTGAAGTGCTCGGCCAGTAGTTCGGCAATCTTGTGCCAGATCACGTGGGTCTGCGGGTGCCCGTGCAACAGCAACAGCCCCGGGCCGCTGCCGCCGAGGCGATAGGCGATGTCGACGCCGTTGACGTGGCGCTGGTCTTTGTCGAATCCGGCAAACATCGGGCTGATCCTTGTTCAGGTGCGGGTGGGATGCATCCTGAAAGTGTTCGACATTCGGGGCAAGGGTTGAAGCGTGGTGTGGTGGTTCATGAAGTGTGATGTGTGTCGTCAGGGCTGGCCCCTTCGCGGGCAAGCCCGCTCCCACAGTGTTTTTCTGTGTGACACCCATCGTATAAACACCAGAGATCCCTGTGGGAGCGGGCTTGCCCGCGAAGAGGCCAGCCCAAACCCTGAAGATCTCAACCCTGACTGAACATCTCCATCGCCCGCTGCTTGATCTGCTCTTCCGTCAGATCCTCCTTGCGCGTCGCCAGAAACCACAGGTGCCCATACGGGTCCTTCAGCGTCCCGCTGCGATCGCCATAAAACTGATCCTTGACCTCCGACACCGCTTTCGCCCCGGCATCCAGGGCTCGTTGGAAGGACTTGTCGACATCGGTGACGTACAGATGCAGACCAACGGCCACGGCGTTGTCCGGATCGCTCAACGGCCCTTGATCGCACGGCGTGCCGAGCATGATCGCGCTGTCGCCAATGCGCAGTTCGGCGTGGCCGACGCGCCCGTCGGGCATGTCCAGGCGCATGACCTGCGTGGCGCCGAAGGCTTTCTTGTAGAACTCGATGGCTTCGGCAGCCTTGAGGATACCGAGGTACGGGGTAATGCTGTGATACCCCTCGGGAATGGGTTTGACGCTCATGACGTTCTCCCTGTTTTTGTTTTGCGAGGTATGGCTCCACCGGATTTGTGGAAGATTCACTATAGAACTGTCTGCGCGGCCAGGATTTTTCCCCGACGAGCAGTCAGCCGAGGAAATGCGCCCCCGGCCCCTGCTCACCGAGCACATCGCCCTGGTTGCGCAGCGGGCAGGCTTCCATCGACAGACACCCACAACCGATGCAACCGGTGAGCCGGTCGCGCAACAGGGTCAATTGGTTGATCCGCTCATCCAGCTCCCGTCGCCACTGCTCGGACAGGATTTTCCAGTCTGCCGCTGTCGGCGCGCGGTCGTCCGGGAGGGTTTTCAGCGCCTCACCGATTTCCGCCAGCGGAATGCCCAGACGCTGCGCGACCTTGATCAACGCCACACGGCGCAAGACCGCCCGTGGGTAACGGCGCTGATTGCCGGCATTGCGCTGGCTGGTGATCAGGCCTTTCGATTCATAAAAGTGCAGGGCAGTGACCGCCACACCGCTGCGCGCGGCGACTTCACCGACGGTGAGCTGTTTGTGCAGGTTTTCCGGGGTGATCATTTTGCAAAAGGGCTCTTGACCTTGACTTAACTAGAGGTTTTACCCTGCAGGCCTTCGAGTCGCAAGACTCGGCTTACGATGAGTGGGGACTTCTCATGCAAACCTCAGCGAAAAATCGCAGCTTTACCCAATTGATCGAATTTGAGATCGAACCACGCCAGCAACCGGCATTGGTTTCGGCGCTGGCGCAGCAGAGCGAACATCTGGCGCAGCGCTATGCAGGTTTTGTCAGCGCCAGCGTCCAGGTCAGCGACGACGGTCGGCGGGTGCTGAGCTTGCTGCAGTGGCAGAGCCGCGAGGCCGGGGAGGCGGCGTTCGGTCGCTATGAAAGCGGCGAGCAGGATTTCTGGCAACTGATCCGCGCCCATCAGGCGAAAACCGTGACCTTCAATTCATTCCAGGTGTTGAGCAGCATCGCCCGCAGTCATGACGATGCGCTGCACTGCAGCCTGGTCGGCTAGATCGACAACTGGATCAGGCGTTCACCGTGCAGGTTCTCCGTGAGTCGCCGCTTGTTCACCGCCAGTTCGCCGATCTTGATCAGCCGCGTGCGCGTGACGTTGCGGCTCAGACCGAGCAGCGCGGCGGTATGCACCTGGTTGTAATGGCAGAAGCGATAAGCGGCGCGCAGCAGGGCGTCTTCGACTTTTTCGTGAAGGGCGCCGGCCTGTTGTTCGAAGAGCTTTTGAAAGGCCCGCTCCAGCAAAGCTTCCGGTGAATCGTCGGCGTTCGACTGCTGATCGTCCGGGCGCTCGATGCGCAGGTTCGACAGGCGCAAATCGTCGCGCTCGATCACGCCGTTGCGGCAGATCAACAGGGTGTGATGGATGACGTTTTCCAGTTCGCGAATATTGCCCGGCCAACTGTAGCTGCGCAGTTTCTGTTCGGCGCCGGGGCTGATGCTGACCCGTCCGTAACCCAGGCGCTGGCTGTAGGCCTCGATGAAATGCCGGGTCAGCGGCAGGATATCGCCGGGCCGCTCGCGCAGCGGACTGAGTTCCAGATTGACCACGTTCAACCGGTAGAACAGGTCTTCGCGAAAGTTGCCGGCATTGATCGCCTTTTCCAGTTGCACGTTGGTCGCCGCCAGCACCCGCACATCGATGGGAATGCTCTTGCGCGAGCCGAGGCGCACCACTTCGCGCTCCTGCAACACCCGCAGCAACTTGACCTGAATCGCCATCGGCAAATCGCCGATTTCGTCGAGGAACAAGGTGCCGCCGTCCGCCTCTTCGAACCAGCCGGCCTTGGCGCTGAGCGCGCCGGTGAAAGCACCTTTCTCATGGCCGAACAGCTCGGCCTCCACCAGTGATTCGGAGAACGCGCCGCAGTTGACCGCGACAAACGGCCGATGCCGACGGTGGCTCAGGTTGTGGATGTGCCGCGCCACCAGTTCCTTGCCGGTGCCGGTCTCGCCGATGATCAGCACGCTGGCTTCGCTCGGCGCGACTTGTTGCAGATGCGCCAGCAGGGCTTGGGACTTGGGGTCTTCGAAGACCTGCGCGGTGGCGCGGATCGACGTCGCCAGAGCGGGTGAGGGCGGAAGGGTCAGCAGTTGCATGGGCTCGCTCCATTAAAGGCAAGATCAGGAATAGAACGTCGGCACCGGCAGCGCCTGGTTCAGCGCCCAGTCGCCCAGCTCGTGGAGTTTGTAATCGAGCGGGTCGTGCAGGGTTTGCGTGCGCAGGTTGCGCCAGTGTCGGTCGAGACGCAGCGAGGCGTGGGTCGAACGTGCGCCGGTGACTTCGAACAAACGGCTGCAAATCTCCAGCCCCTGACGACTGGCGGCGACCTTGGCGGTGGCAATCGCCGTGGCCAGATGTCCGCGCTCTTCTGCAGTCAGGCTCGGGCCTTTGGCCCAGGCCTCGTCGAGCAGCGCGGCGGCCCGTTCGACCAGCAGGCGGATGCCTTCCAGCGCCACCCAGAATTCACCGTAATGCGCGAGCACGTACGGATCTTCACGCACATTGCGGGCGGTGGATTTGTGCCACAGCCGGGTTTCGCTCAGCGTGTACTGCCGCGCTTCCTCAAACGCACCTTCGGCGATGCCGAGGAACATGTGAGTGAAGGTCAGTTGCGCGATCAGCGGACGCAGGCAAGCGAACGGTGTGCTCAACGGACCGGGGTCAAGCAGCAACTCGGATTCTTCGACCCGCACACGCTCGAACGTGGCGCTGCCGCTGTCGGTCTGGCGCTGGCCGATGTTGTTCCAGTCATCGTGCAGGGTGATGCCGCTGCGACCACTGGGAATCGCCGCGATCAGCAACTTACCGCCGGCACTTTCGTCGACGGCCGAAGCGATCAGCATCTGCGAATCGCTGGCGCCGGAGCAGAAGCTTTTTTTCCCGGAAAACTCGCGCCAACCGCCGAAGTCCTTGACCACGGTGCGGGTGTCGAGCGGGTTGAGCGCGTTGCCCCAGAACCAGTTCTGCCGCGCGGTCTGTTCGAACCACGGCTGCCATTGTTCGGGGCGAGAGAACAGGCGCACGGTGGCGAGCATCAGGTGATGAAAACCGAAAACGTGGGCGATGGAACTGTCGACCTTGGCGAACTCGCGCACGACTTGCAGGGTTTCGCTCCATGTCGCGCCGAGGCCGCCGTAGCGGGTGGGAATGCTCAGGGCCAGCAGGCCGCTGTCGCGCAGGGCATCGCGCTCGGCCTTCGGTGTGCCGCCGC
This sequence comes from Pseudomonas sp. NPDC088414, assembly GCF_044753325.1. NCBI lineage: Bacteria > Pseudomonadati > Pseudomonadota > Gammaproteobacteria > Pseudomonadales > Pseudomonadaceae > Pseudomonas > Pseudomonas sp. NPDC088414. The sequence continues at coordinate 88,299 of NZ_JBIVMY010000021.1, forward strand.
GCTCGTCACGCTCGACAGCGGTCAGGGCGAATTCGGCGGCCAGTTGGCGGGCGGTTTGCAGCGGGGAGAGCAGGGTGCTTTGTGGTTTGGCGGTCACACCAAATCTCCTATGTTCTACAACGTCCGTGTAGGAGCTGCTGCAGGCTGCGATCTTTTGACTTTGATTTTTACAAGCAAGATCAACAGATCGCAGCCTGCGGCAGCTCCTACAGAGTTTGTGTCGGGTCAGGACTTGGTGGGCAACACATCGTTGGCAATCATTTCGCCAAACGGCCCGGTGAGGTTGGTCACGCCGCGTCCAGCCAGGCTTGCGTAGGGTTCCGGGAGCAGCGGAAACACCAGTTCGGCAAAGCGGTAAGCCTCTTCCAGATGCGGATAGCCGGAGAAGATAAAACTCTCGATACCGAGGTCGGCGTACTCCTTGATCCGCGCCGCCACTTGCTGCGGATCGCCCACCAGCGCGGTACCGGCACCGCCGCGTACCAGACCGACGCCGGCCCACAGGTTGGGAGCGATTTCCAGGTTGTCGCGACGCCCGTCATGCAACGCCGCCATGCGCCGCTGGCCTTCGGAGTCGAAGCGCGAGAAGGATTTCTGCGCGGCCTCGATGGTTTCGTCGCTGATGTGTTCGATCAGTTTGTCCGCGGCTTTCCACGCTTCTTCGGCGGTATCGCGGACGATGACGTGCAGGCGAATGCCGAACTTCACCTTGCGTCCATGGCGTGCGGCGCGCTCACGCACATCGGCGAGTTTTTCGGCGACGGCGGCGGGCGGTTCGCCCCAAGTCAGGTACACGTCGACTTGCTCGGCAGCGAGGTCATGCGCGGCGTCGGACGAGCCACCGAAATACAGCGGCGGATACGGTTTCTGCACTGGCGGATAGAGGGCCTTGGCGTTCTGTACTTTCAGGTGCTTGCCTTCGAAATCCACCGATTCGCCCTGCAGCACCCGGCGCCAGATCCTGAGGAATTCGTCGGTGACTTCGTAGCGTTCGCTGTGGCTGAGGAAGCTGCCGTCGCCACGGTTTTCGTCAGGGTCGCCGCCGGTCACCACGTTGATCAGCAGACGGCCGTTGGACAGTCGATCGAGCGTCGCCGCCATACGTGCCGAAACGGTTGGCGAAATGATCCCCGGACGGATCGCCACCAGATAACGCAGGCGTTCGGTCAGCGGCACCAGCGCCGAAGCGATCACCCACGAGTCTTCGCAGGAGCGCCCGGTGGGAATCAGCACGCCGTGGTAGCCGAGGCTGTCGGCGGCTTGCGCCACTTGCTTCAGATAATTCAGGGTGACCGGGCGGGCGCCTTGGGTGGTGCCCAGGTAATGTCCGTCGCCGTGGGTCGGCAGGAACCAGAAAACATCCATGAACAGCTCCTTATGCGATTTTCAGCAACGGTTTGATTTGCGTGCCGAACAGCGGCGCGGCGCGTTCGGCGGCCAGGCGAATCCGCGCTTTCAGCGGTTCGCTGGTGATCTGGTAGTCGGCGAAATCGGCCTCGGTGGCGTAGACCCCGATCGGCAGGGTCACCGCCTGGAAGAAACTGAACAGCGGCCGCAACTGGTGATCGAGCACCAGCGCATGGCGCTCGCTGCCACCGGTGGCGGCGAGCAACACCGGGGTGTCGATCAGCGCGTTGAGGTCGATCAGGTCGAACAGATGCTTGAGCAGGCCCGGGTAGGAACCGCGATACACCGGCGCGGCGACGATCAGCAGATCGGCCTGTTCGATGGCTTGCAGTTCGGCCTCGACCTCGGCGCTCAGCTCCTGACGCGACAGGGCGCCACCCAACGGTCGGGCGATGTCACCGAGTTCGATCAGATGACTCTCGACCGGCAAGTGTCCGGCCAGTTCGGCCAACAGCGCTTGGGTCAGCACCAGCGTGCGCGATGGACGCCAGGTGCCACCGGAGAGGGCGACGACTTTCAGGGGACGCGACATGATGAGTTCCTTTTTATCAACAGTTGCTCAGCGAGCAGTGGGTCAGTGCCAAGGCTTGAGCAAGCGCTGTACCAATTCCTGAGAGGCCCGGTTTACCTGGGCTTGAGCATTGTGCCGTGAGCCGGTGGTGCGGATATCAGGCGGGTTTGTTGATCTGCTGTTGCCTGGGCAACAGTTGCTGGAGCAACAGTTGTTTGCCGTGTGCAGGGATTTATAGCGGCTGCTGGTTATTCCGTAAAAGAACGTTAATCGATATTTATAGATCGTTAGGAGATATAGCGCCGATCAAGCTGAAATCCTGATAGCCACTATTGAGAGCGTTGATTTTTGCCCGGACGGGCGCGGGCGTAGCCTTTGTTCATCGACTACCACCGCCCGCCAGGACGCTCCCCATGAATCGTTTACTGACTGTTTCGTTGCTGCTCGCTGTCTCCGTACTCGCCGGTTGCGCGACCCACGTTTCCCCCGAACAACGGCCGTACACCGCCGAAGAATCCCGCGAACTGGCGATGGAAGCGCTGAACCGCAGCGGCTTGTCTTTCGACGAATATCACGCGAAGAAAGCCGCACTGCTGGGCGAATCGCAATTCGACAAGAAAGCTGAAATGAGCGCCGGGCGTGCAATACAGCTGCACGGTCGTCCAAGTTAATCGAAAACTGTACTGCTCGAATTTTCGCGTAACTGTCCGTGGGTTCGCGGGCCGCCGTGCGATAGGGTCAACACCTGAATGACCCCTGACGGATTGCTCCCATGACCCTCTCGCTTGACCTGCTGTTGGGCTTTGCCCTGTTTGCCCTTGTCACCTCGATTACACCGGGGCCGAACAACACCATGTTGCTGGCGTCGGGCGTGAACTTCGGCTTCAACCGCACCATTCCTCACATGCTCGGCATCACCTGCGGTTTCTTCGTGTTGGTGGTCGCGGTGGGCTTTGGCCTGGGCGCGGTGTTCCAGACTTACCCGATTCTCTACACGGTGTTGCGCTATCTCGGCGCCGCGTATCTTTTGTATCTGGCGTGGAAAATTGCTCATTCGGGCCCGGTGGGCGATGGCGTGGATGGCGAGGCCAAGCCGATCAGTTATCTCGGTGCCGCCGCGTTTCAGTGGGTCAATCCCAAAGCCTGGATCATGGCCATCGGTGCCATCAGCACCTACACGCCGATGCAGGGTTATTTCACCAATGTGGTGGTGATCGCTGCCGTGTTCGCCATCATCAACCTGCCCAGCGTCGGCGTCTGGGCAGCGTGCGGCACGCTGCTGCGTAATGTGCTGAAGGACCCGCGCTGGTTGCGCGTGTTCAACTGGGGCATGGCGGCGCTGTTGGTGATTTCGCTGTACCCGTTACTTCTCGAAAGCTTTCACTGACGCATTGCTTCAATCGCCGGCCCGATGCCTGTTAAGCTCGGCTTCAGGAGCGTTCCTACGCACTTTTAAATGAAGTTGTTCTTCTTTAACGGCATCCGATCAGGTATTGATGACGGTCTCGAACCCAGGCGCAGCTCACAAGGCTGCGCTGTGCCGTTTGCAGACACGAGCCTCCTGATCCCGGAACACGCTCTGCGAGTCTTTTATGAATAAACGTCCGTTGTATTTCGATTACGCCGCCACCACTCCGGTGGACGAGCGGGTCATCCAGGTGATTATCGATTGTCTGGGTTTTCACGGTAACTTCGGCAACCCGGCGTCCAGCTCCCATGCTTTCGGCCAGCAGGCCCGGCACACGGTCGAGCACGCCCGTCGGCAAGTCGCCGAACTGGTCGGTGCGGAGGCCGCGCAGATCGTCTGGACCTCCGGCGCCACCGAGTCCAACAACCTTGCCCTCAAGGGCGTGGCCCAGGCCCGCGGCGTTGCCGGCGGCCACATCATTACCAGTCAGATCGAACACAAAGCCATTCTCGATACCGCCCGGCAATTGCAGGATGCCGGCGTCGCGGTGACCTATCTGGTACCGGACGCCGATGGCCTGATCACCCCGCAGGCGGTCAGCGAAGCCATGCGCGACGACACCTTTCTGGTGTCGCTGATGCTGGTCAACAACGAACTCGGCACCCTCAACGATATCCCGGCCATCGGTGAAGTGGTGCGCGGCCGTGGCGCGCTGTTCCATGTCGATGCCGCGCAGGGTGCGGGCAAAGTGGCGATTGATCTGCAGCAGTGGCCAGTGGACTTGATGTCGTTTTCGGCGCACAAGCTCTACGGCCCCAAGGGGATCGGCGCGTTGTATGTCGGCCCGCGTGCGCAGCAGCGTTTGCAGGCGCAGATTCATGGCGGCGGTCACGAGGGCGGGCTGCGCTCCGGGACTCTGGCGACGCATCAGATCGCCGGCATGGGTGCGGCATTCGCCCTGGCCGCAGCTGAATTCGATGCCGAGAAAAAGTCCATCGTGGCGCTGCGTGAACGGCTGCTCGAACAGTTGCTGAGTCTGCCGGGCGTACGCCTCAACGGCAGCGCCAGCCAGCGCATCGCACACACGTTGAGCCTGACCTTCAGCGAAGGTGAATTCAACAGTGCGGCCTTGAGCCAGTCGATCGCCTTTTCCGCGACCTCGGCCTGCAACTCGGCGAGCAACACGCCTTCTCACGTGTTGCTGGCACTGGGGCACGACGCCCGGCTGGCCGGTCGCACCATTCGCCTGAGCCTCGGCCGGTTCACCACCGCCGACGATGTCGATCAGGCGGCAGCACTGATCAAAGGCGCCTGCGCCAGTGCCCCGGCATTCTGGGCGACAGGGCTTTAACCAGCCGAATTCCACGGCTACGAACAATAACGATGAAGTGATTGGCAGGAGACATGATGAGTACCCAGACTTTGACCGAAGGATCGGTTCCCCAGCGCCTGGCGCACACCCGTGAACTGATGCGCCGCGAAGGCATTCATGCGTTGCTGGTGCCATCGGCCGACCCGCATCTGTCGGAATACCTGCCGGGTTACTGGCAAGGGCGGCAATGGCTGTCGGGCTTTCATGGTTCGGTCGGTACCTTGATTGTCACCGCTGATTTCGCCGGGGTCTGGGCCGACAGTCGCTATTGGGAACAAGCGACCAAGGAACTCAAGGGCAGCGGCATCGAGCTGGTCAAGCTGCAACCGGGGCAGCCGAGCCCGCTGGACTGGCTGGCGGAGCAGACACCGGAAGGTGGTGTGGTGGCGGTCGATGGTGCGGTGATGGCCGTGGCTTCGGCGCGGACGCTGAGCAGCAAGCTTGAGGCTCGCGGCGCGCGTCTGCGCACCGACATCGACCTGTTGAATGAAGTCTGGGCGGACCGCCCGAGCCTGCCGAATGCGCCGATCTATCAGCATCTGCCACCGCAAGCGACGGTCAGCCGTGGCGAGAAACTCTCCAAACTGCGTGAGACCTTGCGCGAGCGCGGTGCCGACTGGCATTTCATCGCTACCCTCGATGACATCGCCTGGCTGTTCAACCTGCGCGGCGGCGACGTATCGTTCAACCCGGTATTTGTTTCTTTTGCGTTGATCAATCAACAGCAAGCAACGTTGTTTGTGGCCTTGAGCAAAGTCGATGCCGAGTTGCGTGCGGTGCTGGAGCAGGACGGCGTGACCCTGCGCGATTACCGCGAAGTGGCCGACGCCCTTCGTGCCGTGCCGAGCGGGGCGAGCCTGCTGGTGGATCCGGCGCGGGTAACCACGGGTTTGCTGGATATCCTCGACAGCGCGGTGAAACTGGTTGAAGGGCTGAACCCGACCACTCTCGCCAAATCGCAGAAGAGCGAGGCCGATGCACAGCACATTCGCAAGGCCATGGAGCAGGATGGTGCGGCCTTGTGCGAATTCTTCGCCTGGCTGGAATCGGCCTGGGGCCGTGAACGTATCACCGAGCTGACCATCGACGAAAAACTCACTGCTGCCCGCGAACGTCGTCCGGATTACGTGTCGCTGAGCTTCAACACCATCGCCGCGTTTAACGCCAATGGCGCGATGCCGCACTATCACGCCACCGAAGAAGAACACGCGGTGATCGAGGGCGACGGCCTGCTGCTGATTGACTCGGGCGGCCAGTACCTGGGCGGCACGACCGACATCACTCGAATGGTGCCGGTGGGTACGCCGACGGCTGAACAGAAGCGTGACTGCACCCGTGTGCTCAAAGGCGTGATTGCCCTGTCGCGGGCGCAGTTTCCCAAAGGCATTCTGTCGCCGCTGCTCGACGCCATTGCCCGTGCACCGATCTGGGCGGAAAGCGTGGATTACGGTCATGGCACCGGTCATGGGGTCGGCTATTTCCTCAACGTCCACGAAGGCCCGCAGGTGATCGCCTATCAGGCCGCACCGGCACCGCAAACGGCGATGCAACCGGGGATGATCACCTCGATCGAACCGGGCACCTATCGTCCGGGTCGCTGGGGCGTGCGCATCGAGAACCTGGCAATGAACCGCGAGGCGGGGAGCAGCGAGTTCGGTGAGTTCCTCAAGTTTGAAACGCTGACCCTGTGCCCGATCGACACGCGCTGCCTGGAGCCGTCCTTGCTGACGCAGGAAGAGAAACAGTGGTTCAACGCCTATCACGCCGAAGTGCGTGAGCGTCTGAGCCCGTTGCTGGAAGGCGCTGCGCTGGAGTGGCTGAACACGCGCACAGCGGCGATCTGAGAGGCTGAAACCCGGGCGCTGCTGGCAGCGTCCGGGTTTTGTTTTTTCTAAGCCTGACGCAGGGCTTCTTCGACGAAATCGAGGCGGTCCTGACCGAAGAACAACTGATTGCCGATAAACATGCTCGGCGCACCAAACACACCGCGTTTAACCGCCGTCTCGGTATTCTCTTTGAGTACAGCCTTGACCGACTCGTCGTTAGTCAGGGCCAAGACTTCATTGGGATCGAATTCGTGTTCGCTCAATACCGCAGCGACAGTTGCCGGCTCATCGAGAGGTCGTCCCTCCACCCACAATGCCTTGAACAGACAATCGATAAATGCGTGAAAGCGTTCCGGCTGGCGCAGTTGGATGCCGGTGACCGCGCGCATCAGCATCAGCGTGTTGATCGGAAAGTGCGGATTGAATTTCAGCGGAACGCCATAGCGCTTGGCGTAGCGATCGAGATCCTGAAACATGTAGCGGCCCTTCGCCGGAATCATTGCCGGTGATGCGTTGCCGGTCGCCTTGAACACGCCGCCCAGCAGCATCGGGATGTAGATCAGCTCGCTTTGAGTTGCGGCACATATTTTCGGTAACTGGGTGTAAGCCAGATAGGTGGCAGGGCTGCCGAGGTCGAAATAGAACTCCACGGTTTTCGTCATCTTCGCTGCGCTCTCTTTATTGTTATGGAGGGGGCGGGGTTTACCAGCGTTCGTTCCATGGGCGCAGATCCAGCTCGAAGGTCCAGGCATCCCGTGGCTGACTGTGCAGATACCAATAGTTTTCGGCGATGTGTTCGGGATTGAGAATACCGTCCTGATCTTTGGTCGCGTACTTCTCGGGGAAACTGTTACGGATAAAGTCGGTATCGATCGCGCCATCGACCACTACATGGGCGACGTGGATGTTCATCGGGCCCAACTCGCGCGCCATGCTTTGTGCCAGTGCACGGATACCGTGTTTGGCGCCGGCAAACGCGGCAAATCCGGAAGCACCGCGCAGCCCGGCGGTGGCGCCAGTGAACAGAATGGTGCCGCGCTGGCGCATGACCATGCGCTTGGCCACTTCGCGGGCATTGAGAAAACCCGAGAAACAGGCCATTTCCCAGATCTTGAAATACTTGCGCGCAGTTTCTTCAAGAATGCTGCAAGGCACGTTGGCGCCGATATTGAAGACAAACGCCTCGATCGGGCCGAGGCGGGTTTCGATCTCTTCAATCAATGCAATGACGTCTTCCTCCTTGCGCGCATCGCAGGCAAAGCCGTGAGCTTCGCCACCCTCGGCCTGAATCGCCTCGACCAGCGGCTGCAATTTGTCGGCACTGCGCCGGGTGACGCAAGCGATAAAACCTTCTCTGGCAAAGCGCTTGGCAATCGCTCCACCGGTGGCATCGCCAGCACCCACCACCAACACGACCTTCTTGTTATTCATGGGTAGATCCCTTTAGTAAACGATCGTTAAGTGAACGAACGTTATGCTAGGATCCGGACAACGTCAAGGCGGTCGATCAAGAGGGTAAGCACATGCGGTATTCCGCCGGTCACAAACTGGAAACCCGAGAAAAATTGCTGAACAGCAGCGCGTTGTCAGCCAAGCGTTCAGGCTTTTCCACAGTTGGTGTTGATGGCTTGATGAAGGCTATCGGCCTGAGTGGCGCGGCGTTCTATAGTCACTTCTCGTCGAAAAACGAGCTGTTCACCGCCATCGTCGAGCGCGAACTGTGTCAGAGCCTTGAGCGACTGGGAGGGCAGGGAGCGCAGGACCGTGAACGGCTGGAACGCTGTCTTAAACAGTACCTGAGCATGGCTCACGTGGAGCAGCCTGAATCGGGCTGTGCTTTGCCGACACTGGGTGCGGAAATCGCCCGTTCAGATGATCAGGTTCGTGAGCAGGCGGAGTTGTGGATTTGTCGGCTGCATACCAGTTGGGCACACATTCTGGAGAGCGACAGCCTGGCGTGGGCCATTCTGTCGCAATGCGTCGGCGCATTGGTGGTGGCGCGGATGCTGGTGACGCCGGACATTCAACGGACGGTATTGAAGTCCAGTCATGCGGAAATCGGGCGTCAGCTGGCTGCTCGACAAGGCGAGCAGCCAGAGTGATTCATTTGCAAATGACGATCATGCTGCGGCTGGTATAACCGGCCGGATTGAGCCCGAATGGGTAGTCGCCGGGCTCTTCCACGGCGTCCCCTGATTTGGCGATAACTTTGTAGCCCTTTGGGGCGCAAGCATTGGCGGCGCTGGTGTAGCACTTGTCCCAAGAGGACGACAGCCCGGAACAGTTGATGTGCAGCCCTTTTTTACCGTGCTTCACTTGAGTCTTGGAGGTGGCTGCGCACCCCGCTACTGCCAATACAGCGATCAGTATCAAAATTCGTTTCATTACCGTCCTTATGGTAGCCACGAGTCTGGCGCTCGGGTCTGCCTGTATTCGCCTGCGCTTTAAGCGGTTTGATATCCCTGTCCGAAAAAATCCATGCCTGGCACTGAGTTAAGGGGCCTAAACATGGCCTAAATGAACGCCAATTGCCAGACCTTCGTCAAATCCTGTTTCAATCTGCCGCAACAACGGGTTTGGCGTTACTGCCCATGGTCATGGTTGCTCCGACAGAGGCCAGAATAATGCACAGGATCGCCATCCATTGTGACAGCGTGAGGTACTCCTGCAGGAACAGCAGCCCGGACAACGCGCCAAAGGCCGGTTCGATACTCATCAAAGTCCCGAAGGTACGGGCTGGTATGCGGGTGAGGGCGACCATCTCCAGCGTGTAGGGTAAAGCGGTTGAGAGGATGGCGACTCCGATGGCCACCGGGATCAGCGACGGGGTGAGTAATGCCGCGCCGGCATGCACGATGCCGATCGGAGCGACAAACAGTGCGGCAATCATCACGCCCAGGGCCGCAGTCGTTACGCCGTTGTCGGCACCGGCTTTTTGGCCAAACAGAATGTACAACGCCCAGCATACGCCGGCACCCAAGGCATAACCGGCACCGACCAGATCAATTCCCGCAGATGTCGCTCCGGTCGGGATCAACAGCAGCAGGCCAACTGCCGCCAAGGCAATCCAGAGAAAGTCGATTGCGCGGCGAGAGGCGTAGATGGCGACGGCCAGCGGGCCCGTGAACTCCAACGCAACTGCAATGCCAAGCGGCACGGTGCGCAATGACATATAGAAGAGGAAGTTCATCCCGCCCAGCGCCATGCCGTAAACGATCACCGTGCGCAGGGACTGAGCGGTCAGCCTGGCGCGCCACGGACGTAGCAGTAACAGCATGATCACGCTGGCGAAGATCAGGCGCAGGGTTGTCGTCCCTTGAGCGCCAACCACCGGGAACATGCTCTTGGCCAGAGAGGCACCAGACTGGATGGATGCCATGGCTATTAACAAAAGGCCAACCGGGAACAGCGTTGAGGCCAGAGAGCGAGGTTGGTCTGTCATTGCGAGGCATCATCCGAAGGTGAGATCAGGGTAATGTTTTACCTATTGGGCAATATACTGCGCATTCGCTGCCGTTGCGTCTATATAGAAGCGGGCTTTTTCGGTGCATTGATAGAAAACTGAAATTAACGGTTGACGGCAGATTCAGGAGGTCTATAATTCGCCCCACTTCCGGCGCAGTCGAAACGGAAAACTCCTTGAGATTCAATGAGTTACGCAGTTTTCGGCAGCGGTTTGCTTCAGTTCATCGAAGCCTGGAAGGGGTTGGAAGGGCGGTGATGTTTGGCTCTTT
>NZ_JBIVMY010000022.1:0-91964 GCF_044753325.1 Pseudomonas sp. NPDC088414
GCTGCTGTGCGTGGTGTTCTACTCCAACCCCGTGCTCTACCTCGTGGCACCCGGAAGCGGCCTGACCGGCCCTGAAGGCGTGGCCATCGGCATCGGTTCGCTGATCGCCGGCTGGTTCATCTACGACTTCCTCTGCGATTCGGCCCTTGGCAAGAAACCCGCCCTGCTCGGCTTCATCCTGTTCGTGCTGATCATCGGCGCGGCGTATGGCTTCAGCAAGGTGTTCAGCGGTCGTGGTGCGTACCTGCACGTCGGCGCGATCATCGGCACCATCATGGTCGGCAACGTGTTCCGCATCATCATGCCAGCGCAGCGTGCACTGGTCGCGGCGATTGCCGAGAACCGCACGCCGGACCCGGCGCTGCCAGCCAAGGGCTTGCTGCGTTCGCGTCACAACAACTACTTCACCCTGCCGGTGCTGTTCATCATGATCAGCAACCACTTCCCGAGCACTTATGGCAGCCAGTACAACTGGTTGATCCTGGCCGGGATCGCAGTGTTGGCGGTGTTGGTGCGTCACTACTTCAACACCCGTCACGACAGCCACAAGTTTGCCTGGACCCTGCCCGTGGCAGCGGTGGGCATGATCACCCTGGCGTACGTCACCGGCCCTGCGCCGATGCCGACCGCACCGGACGTGGCCAAGGCACCCGCGAAAATCGAGTACCAGCCACTGCCGGAAACGGCACTGGGCGGTGGCGCGAAACCGGCTGAAGCGGCGGCACCTGCAGCGCCAGCCGCTCCGGCTGCCCCTGCTGCGGCACCGGCGCAAGCGTCCAACGCCGGTCCTGCGTTCGACAAGGTGCACAACGTGATCCAGGAACGCTGCGCGGTCTGCCATTCGGCCAAACCGACCAGCCCGTTGTTCAGCGCGGCGCCCGCCGGTGTGATGTTCGACACCCCCGAGCAGATCCGCCAGAACGCGGCGCGGATCCAGGCGCAAGCCATCACCACGCAGATCATGCCGCTGGGCAACATCACTCAGATGACCCAGCAGGAACGTGACCTGATCGGTGCATGGATCGCCCAGGGAGCGCAGACCAACTGAGCCAGACAAAAGCCTGTGTAAAAGCAGGCTTTTGTGGCGAGGGAGCTTGCTCCCGCTGGGTCGCGAAGCGGCCCCTCTCTTTGCCTGAAGAGCAGGGACTGCTGCGCAGTCCAGCGGGAGCAAGCTCCCTCGCCACAAAAAATCTCTGCAGCCACAAATATGAATGATGCAAAAGGACAGCTGTGAGCCACCCGGCAGCTGTTCAATCACAAGAATAAAAAAGATCCGAGGTGTTGCATGTCCGAGCTGTCCAAAGCGCGCATCCCCGACGCACCCGCCATTCAGCGTTTGCCCCTTTTGCAACTGATCCTGGTCGGTTTGCAACATGTTCTGCTGATGTACGGCGGTGCCATCGCGGTGCCGTTGATCATCGGACAGGCCGCTGGCCTGAGTCGTGAAGAAATCGCCTTCCTGATCAACGCCGACCTGCTGGTCGCCGGTATCGCCACCATCGTCCAGTCGCTCGGCATCGGCCCGATGGGCATCCGCATGCCGGTGATGATGGGCGCCAGTTTCGCGGCGGTCGGCAGCATGGTTGCCATGGCCGGCATGCCCGGTATCGGTCTGCAAGGGATCTTCGGCGCGACCATCGCCGCCGGTTTCTTCGGCATGCTCATCGCGCCGTTCATGTCCAAGGTCGTGCGCTTCTTTCCGCCTTTGGTGACCGGCACGGTCATCACCTCGATCGGTCTGTCGCTGTTCCCCGTGGCCGTGAACTGGGCCGGTGGCGGTGCCGCCGCTGCGCAATTCGGTTCGCCGGTTTATCTGGCCATCGCCGCTCTGGTGCTGGCGACCATTCTGCTGATCCACCGCTTCATGCGCGGCTTCTGGGTCAATATTTCCGTACTGATCGGCATGTGTTTCGGCTACGTGCTGTGCGGCGCGATCGGCATGGTGGACCTGAGCGGCATGGCTAACGCGCCGTGGGTTCAGTTCGTCACCCCGCTGCACTTCGGCATGCCGAAATTCGAACTGGCGCCGATCCTGTCGATGTGTCTGGTGGTGGTGATCATCTTCGTCGAGTCCACCGGGATGTTCCTTGCACTGGGCAAGATCACCGGTCAGGAAGTCTGCCCACGCATGCTGCGTCGCGGCCTGCTGTGCGATGCCGGCGCCTCGTTCGTGGCCGGTTTCTTCAACACCTTCACCCACTCCTCCTTCGCGCAGAACATCGGCCTGGTGCAGATGACCGGCGTGCGCTGCCGTTCGGTGACCATCGTTGCCGGTGGTCTGCTGATCGTGCTGAGCCTGCTGCCAAAAGCGGCATTTCTTGTCGCGTCGATTCCGCCAGCAGTGCTGGGCGGTGCGGCGATTGCGATGTTCGGCATGGTCGCCGCCACCGGGATCAAGATCCTGCAGGAGGCGGACATCGGTGACCGCCGCAACCAGTTGCTGGTGGCGGTGAGCATCGGCATGGGCCTGATCCCGGTGGTGCGTCCGGAGTTCTTCGCGCATCTGCCAATGTGGATGAGCCCGATCACCCACAGCGGCATCGCCATGGCCACCCTCAGCGCGCTGACGCTGAACCTGTTGTTCAACATTCTTGGCGGCGCTGAACGCGCAGCGATCAACGACTGCCACGCGCATTAACAGCATTACCGATTATCCCTGTGGGAGCGAGCTTGCTCGCGAAGAGGCCATGTCAGTCAACATCACTGTTGAATGACACACCGCTTTCGCGAGCAAGCTCGCTCCCACAGGGACTGTGCAACACCCTGCCTCAACAATAAAAACAAGAGGGAGCAACCAATGATTCGCACGCAAACCAACGTTCTGTTGAGTGGCGGCCTGCTGGCCGCGAGTCAGGCCATGGCCGGCGATTTACTGCTGTGGCAGACCAACAGCCTGAGCTACCTGTACGGCAAGAACTTCGCGATCAACCCGTCGATCCAGCAGACGGTGACGTTCGAGCACGCCGACAAGTGGAAGTACGGCGACAACTTCCTGTTCGTCGACAAGATCTTCTACAACGGCAAAGAAGACGCGAACAAAGGCCCGCACACTTTCTACGGCGAATTCACCCCACGCTTCTCGTTCGGCAAGATCTTCGATCGCAAGCTCGAGTTCGGCCCGATCAAGGATGTGCTGCTGGCAATGACCTACGAGTACGGCGAAGGCGACAGCGAGGCCTACCTGATCGGCCCCGGCTTCGACCTCAAGGTGCCGGGCTTCAACTACGTGACCCTGAACATTTTCCGCCGCCAGACCGAAGGCCCGCGCCCCGGCGATGGCGTCTGGCAGATCACCCCGGGCTGGTCTTACAGCGTGCCGCTGGGTAATTCCGACCTGTTGATCGACGGCTATCTGGACTGGGTGGTCGACAACGATCAGAACTCGCGCGGCACCTACCACGCCAACCTGCACATCAACCCGCAGATCAAATACGACCTCGGCAAAGCCCTGGGCTGGAGTCAGAAGCAGCTGTATGTCGGCACCGAATACAGTTACTGGAAAAACAAATACGGGATCGAAAGCACCCACAGCTTCGACACCAATCAGAACACCGCCAGCCTGCTGGTGAAGGTGCATTTCTAAGATGGCCCGCAACCGTGCCCCATACCTGTCGTCGGTGCTCTGTTGCGGGGCACTTGAGACCTGGCCGAGGAGTCAGTATTCTCCGCGGCCTCTTGAATTCGGTCTAAAAAAAAGCCCGGATTTAATTCCTGACCAACGGGCCAACTTATCCCGGCCCCGGTCAGTACCGAGGCATCCCGAAAACACGCTCAATCGACTGTTTTTCAGCAGCCGAACGGGCGTTTTTTTGCTTTTCGAAAGCCTTGGCTCAGCTCTTGCTAACAGCATCAAAGCTGACCGGTCGGATGACTTTTGCAGCAACGAAAAAAGGCGCCACACCAGAGCGCCGATCTTAAAAAAATAAACGTGGAACACCTACTTTGGGAGCAACCGAATGAAACGCATGTGCACCAGCCTGATGCTCGCGGGATCGATGCTGGCCGGCGGCCAGGCCATGGCCGATGGCCTGCTGCAATGGCAGAACAACAGCCTGACCTACCTCTACGGCAAAGACTTCAAGGTCAATCCGGCGATCCAGCAGACCGTCACCTTCGAGCACGCCGATGCCTGGAAGTACGGGGATAACTTCCTGTTCATCGACAAGATCTTCTACAACGGCAAGCCGGATGGCGGCGTCGGCAACAACACCTATTACGGTGAGTTCCAGCCGCGCATCTCGCTGGGCAAGGTACTGGACCAGAAGCTCGAGTTCGGCCCGATCAAGGACGTGCTGCTGGCGATGACCTACGAGTTCGGTGAAGGCGACGTCGAGTCGTACCTGATCGGTCCAGGTTTTGACCTGGCGATCCCGGGCTTCGACTACTTCCAGCTGAACTTCTACCAGCGTCACACCGACGGCTCGCGTCCGGGTGACAACGTCTGGCAGATCACCCCGGTCTGGTCCTACACCATCCCGGTCGGCAGCTCGAACGTGCTGATCGACGGTTACATGGACTGGGTGGTCGACAACGACGTCAACAGCAAAGGCGAATACCACGCCAACCTGCACTTCAACCCACAGGTCAAATACGACCTGGGCAAGGCGCTGCATTTCGGCGAGAAGCAGCTGTACGTCGGTGTTGAATACGACTACTGGAAAGACAAGTACGGGATCGACGACACCCGTGGCTTTACCACCAATCAGAACGTGACCAGCTTCCTGGTGAAGTTCCACTTCTGATGACGGGTGTAGATGGCGTCTGCGAGGACGCCATCGCTGGCAAGCCAGCTCCCACAGGGTTATGTGTCGTTCACTTTTTTGTGCCCACCCAAAAACCTGTGGAAGCTGGCTTGCCAGCGATTTGCCGCACCGCAGACTTCATGTGGGAACGACCGCTTCGCTGATCCCGAGAAACCGGCACAGCTCCTCACGCTTGGCCAACGCATCGCGCCGCCCCAAATCGATCAGCTCGCTGCAATACCCCGCCTCGAACAGCAGATAACTCAGCACCCCTGCCCCACTGGTCTTGGTCGCTCCCGGCCCACGCAAAAACAGACGCAACGCCGCCGGCAATTCCTGACGATGCCGCGCCGCGATTTCATCGATCGGCTGGCTCGGCGAAATCACCAGCACCTCCACCGGCGCCACGCCCAGCTCGCGGGTCGGCGTGCCCTCGGGCATCAGGTGGCTGAACTGGTTGAGGCGCTGCAGCAACTCGATGTCGCTCTCCAGACTGTCAATGAACGTGCTGTTGAGCATGTGCCCGCCGATCTGCGCCAGGGTGGGTTGCTGGCCGGTGTAGGCGCGCTCCAGCGGCTGCTGCGGATCGACACCACGCGGGTTGCCGCTGACACCCACCACCAGCACCCGACTCGCGCCCAGGTGCAGCGCCGGGCTGATCGGTGCCGATTGCCGCACTGCGCCGTCACCGAAATATTCCTCGCCGATTTTCACCGGGGCAAACAGCAACGGGATCGCCGAACTGGCCAGCAAATGGTCCACCGACAATTGCGCCGGCACGCCGATGCGTCGATGGCGCAACCACGCATCGATCTTGCCGCCGCCCTGATAGAAGGTCACCGCTTGTCCCGACTCGTAGCCGAACGCGGTCACCGCCACCGCATGCAATTGCTTGCGCGCGATGGATTCGGCGATGCCGGGCATGTGCAGTTTTTCATTGAGCAGGTCGCGTAGCGGCGAACTGTTGAGCAGCGCCACCGGAAGGTGCCGGCCCATGCCGAGCAGGCTGTGACTGACAAAGCGGCTGGCCTGCCGGATCACCCCCGGCCAGTCGCTGCGCAACACTCGATGGCTGCGAAAGCCCTGCCAGAACAGGGTCAGGCGTTCGATGGCCGCGCGAAAATCGCTGGCGCCACTGGCCAGACTGACCGCGTTGATCGCCCCGGCCGAGGTGCCGACGATCACCGGAAACGGGTTGTCCGCACCCAGCGGCAGCAATTCGGCAATCGCCGCCAGCACCCCCACCTGATACGCCGCCCGAGCCCCGCCGCCGGAAAGAATCAAACCTGTGACCGGTTCAGCTGGGCTCATCGCAACGCTCCATGGTGCTTGAAAGGGTGAGTGAATCAGCCACGCCGTTTCGGGTAAAGCTTCGGCTCGCCCGGTGGACGGCTCTTGAAGCGGCGGTGCGCCCACAAGTATTGCTCAGGGCAGGCGCGCAGCGCACTTTCCACCCACTGGTTGATGCGGATGCAGTCGGCCTCTTCGGTTTCACCGGGGAAATCTTCCAGCGGCGGATGAATCACCAGTTTGTAACCACTGCCGTCGGCCAGACGCTCCTGAGTGAACGGCACCACCAGCGCTTTACCCAGACGGGCGAATTTGGTGGTCGCGGTCACGGTCGCCGCCTGAATGCCGAACAGCGGCACAAAGATGCTCTGCTTGGCGCCGTAGTCCTGATCCGGTGCATACCAGATCGCCCGGCCTGAACGCAGCAGCTTGAGCATGCCGCGCACGTCGTCACGCTCCACCGCCAGCGAATCGAGGTTGTGCCGCTCGCGGCCCCGACGCTGGACGAAGTCGAATAACGGGTTTTTGTGCTCGCGGTACATGCCGTCGATGGTGTGCTGCTGACCGAGCAACGCGGCGCCGATTTCCAGGGTGGTGAAGTGCGCAGCCATCAGGATCACGCCCTTGCCCTCGCGCTGGGCGTTTTGCAGATGCTCCAGGCCTTCGACATGCGCCAGTTTCGCCAGACGCTCGCGCGACCACCACCAGCTCATCGCCATTTCAAAAAACGCGATGCCGGTGGAGGCGAAGTTTTCCTTGAGCAGGCGTTTGCGCTCGGCAGCGGATTTTTCCGGGAAGCACAGCTCGAGATTACGCTTGGCGATACGCCGCCGGTCGCCGGCTACGCGATACATCAATGCGCCCAGCAGACGACCGATCGTCAGTAAAACCGCATACGGCAACTGCACGACCAGCCACAACAGCCCCAGACCGCACCAGAGCGGCCAGAAGCGGGGAGAAAGATAGGCTCTTCGAAAACGCGGGCGATCCATTAAAGCTTCCGTAAATTCAGTGGCCGCGCATTCTACATCGTTCGACCCGGCTTGCGGCTCGCGGGCGTTCTCGTTATAAGTCTCGGCACTTTTAGTGACAAGCCGTTGTATGCCGATATGAGCCAAAACGAATCGCCAGACCGAGATCCCGTGTTCCAGTTGAAGGGCAGCATGCTGGCCATCACGGTGCTGGAACTGTCCCGCAACGACCTCGACAGCCTTGATCGGCAACTGGCCGCCAAAGTCGCCCAGGCGCCGAATTTCTTCAGCAATGCACCGTTGGTCCTGGCGCTGGACAAACTGCCGCCCGGCGAAGGTGCGGTCGATCTGCCCGGCCTGATGCGCGTGTGCCGCCAGCATGGCCTGCGCACCCTGGCGATCCGCGCCAGCCGTATCGAAGATATCGCCGCCGCCATCGCCATCGACATCCCGGTGCTGCCGCCGTCCGGCGCTCGTGAGCGACCGCTGGAAGCGCCGGAACCGGAAGTCAAAAAGAAGCCGGAAAAGCCGCCGGAGCCGACCGTCAAAGCGACCCGCGTCATCACTACGCCAGTACGTGGTGGCCAACAGATATATGCCCAGGGTGGCGATCTGGTGGTGGTTTCCTCGGTCAGTCCAGGGGCGGAACTTCTGGCCGATGGCAACATCCATGTATACGGCCCGATGCGCGGTCGCGCACTGGCCGGCGTCAAAGGCGACACCAAGGCCCGGATTTTCTGTCAGCAATTGAGCGCTGAACTGATCTCCATCGCCGGGCATTACAAGGTTTCCGAAGATTTGCGCCGCGATCCACTGTGGGGCTCCGGCGTACAGGTCAGCCTGTCGGCCGACGTGTTGAACATCATTCGGCTTTAACGGATACTGCCGCATTTTCCAAGCATCTCTAAAACGTAGCGAAAACGGCTCAAACGAAGTAGGAAAAAGGATCAAGGAGCGTTTGCCCCCGGCAATTGCGACTTGCGCCGAATTCCAGCCAAGGCTGTCCGACTGCAGTAGTTTTCAAGAGATGTTTTTCAGGGGCTAAAAAGTCCTTCTTCCTTAGGGGTGAAACACCTTGGCCAAGATTCTCGTGGTTACATCCGGCAAGGGTGGTGTGGGTAAGACCACCACCAGCGCCGCTATCGGTACCGGCCTCGCTCTGCGCGGCCACAAAACAGTGATCGTCGACTTCGACGTGGGCCTGCGTAACCTCGACCTGATCATGGGTTGCGAGCGTCGCGTGGTGTATGACTTCGTCAACGTGGTCAACGGCGAAGCCAACCTGCAACAGGCCCTGATCAAAGACAAGCGCCTGGAAAACCTCTACGTGCTGGCCGCCAGCCAGACCCGTGACAAAGACGCGCTGACCCAGGAAGGCGTGGAAAAAGTCCTGATGCAGTTGAAGGAAGACTTCGACTTCGTGGTCTGCGACTCCCCGGCTGGCATCGAGAAAGGTGCGCACCTGGCCATGTACTTCGCCGACGAAGCGATCATCGTGACCAACCCGGAAGTGTCCTCGGTACGAGATTCGGACCGCATGCTCGGCCTGCTGGCCAGCAAATCGCGTCGTGCCGAACTCGGCGAAGAGCCGATCAAGGAACACCTTCTGCTGACCCGTTACAACCCGCAGCGCGTCAGCGATGGCGAAATGCTGGGCGTCGAAGACGTGAAGGAAATTCTGGCCGTGACCCTGCTGGGCGTCATCCCTGAGTCGCAGGCGGTCCTGAAGGCTTCCAACTCGGGCGTCCCTGTGATTCTCGACGACCAGAGCGATGCCGGTCAGGCCTACAGCGATGCCGTTGATCGTCTGCTGGGCAAAGAAAAAGAACATCGTTTCCTCGATGTTACGAAGAAGGGATTCTTCGAGCGCCTGTTTGGAGGTAGGTAATGAACCTTTTTGACTTCTTTCGTGCCAACAAAAAGCCAAGTACCGCCTCGGTAGCGAAAGAGCGTCTACAGATCATCGTGGCGCATGAGCGCGGCCAGCGCAGCACGCCGGATTACCTGCCAGCCTTGCAGAAGGAACTGGTCGACGTGATCCGCAAGTACGTCAATATCGGCAACGACGACGTACATGTTGCACTGGAAAGCCAGGGCAGTTGCTCGATTCTGGAACTCAACATCACCCTGCCCGATCGCTGAGTCGATCCGGCAGTCGCTACGGCGGCTCGGGCTGTTGATGCTCGTGTAGGAGCTGCCGAAGGCTGCGATCTTTTGATCTTCAACGACAAAAGATCGCAGCCTTCGGCAGCTCCTACAGGGTTATCAACAGTCTGAGCCGCCGTTGGCATTTGTTACGAGGCTGTTTTAATGCCGTTGTCCAACATCCGCATCATTCATCAGGACGCCGCCGTACTGGTGGTCGACAAACCGACCTTGCTGCTCTCGGTGCCCGGTCGCGCCGACGACAACAAGGACTGCCTGATCACCCGCCTGCAGGAAAACGGCTACCCGGAAGCACGCATCGTCCATCGCCTGGACTGGGAAACCTCCGGCATCATTCTGCTGGCCCGCGACGCCCACACCCACCGCGAACTGTCGCGGCAGTTTCACGACCGTGAAACCGAAAAGGCCTACACCGCCCTGGCCTGGGGTCAGCCGGAACTGGACAGCGGCAGCATCGACCTGCCGCTGCGCTACGACCCGCCGACCAAACCGCGGCACGTGGTTGACCACGAATTCGGCAAGCATGCGCTGACCTTCTGGCGCGTACTGGAACGTTGCGGCGATTGGTGCCGCGTCGAACTGACGCCGATCACCGGGCGCTCGCACCAGTTGCGTGTGCACATGCTGTCCATCGGTCACCCGCTGCTGGGCGACGGGCTCTACGCCCACGAACAGGCCCTGGCCGCCTGGCCGCGTCTGTGCCTGCACGCCAGCATGCTGAGCTTCACCCACCCGCAAACCGGCGAGCGTCTGCGCTTCGAATGCCCGGCACCGTTTTAAGCGTTGCCTGAGCGGCAGCGCGTTTTTTTTGTACAAGGATTTTGTTTTCGGATGAGTTGTATTGATTCCCTGGTAACACCCCTCTCGAAAGTTCGTCATCAACTGCTTTACCTGATTTACGGCAATCAGGATGTGTACCGGCGCGAAGCCAAGTTCAGCATCCTGACCGCGCTGTCCCAAGCCAAAAACGGCGAGCGACCGGCCATTCGCATTCTCACCGATCGCCCCGATGACTATGCGGGCTGGCCGGTCGACACGGTGCTGCTGGACGACGCGACCCTGACCCGCTGGCAAGGCACCCACGGCTATCACCACCGTCGCAAGGCCTGCGCCATCGCCGCGGGCATGCAGTGGGCGGAAAAGACCCTGTTCGTCGACACCGACACCCTGTTTACCCGCCACCCGAGTCAACTGTTCAAATTCATCGAGCCGAACCGCTCGGTGATGGATCGCTTCGAGTACGACTGGAAAGATGTGCACCAGCGTCCCGACTATCAAAAACTCGGTCGCGACCTGCGCCGCCACGGCGTGACACCGGATAACGGTTTCAAGCTCTACAACAGCGGTTTGTGCGGCGTGACCGACAGCGACTCGGCGCTGTTCGAAGAGTCGATCCGGTTGATTGATGAGTGGACACTCGGCGGCTTCGAAATCCACACCATCGAACAGATCGCCCTGTCGTACGCCATGCGTGAGCGGCAAGTGGTGGAAGCGCGCAAACACGTCTACCACTACTTCGCAGAAAAACGTTTTTTCCACGCGATGCAGACGTACTTCTTCTCCCAGCACGGCGAGCAGTTCAGCCAGCGCCTGGTGGATCTGTGCAGCGATGTGCCACGGGTCAAACCGTTCCCGTCGGCCTGGCGCCGATTGAAAATCAAATGGAAGCTGCGTCACCAGAGCGGCACGCTGCGCAAGGTCGGTCGCGACCTGCTGTACGGCAGCGCGGCGCCGGAAGATCCGTACTACAGCGCCTGCCGCCATGAATGGTGGGAATGTGCTTCGCGGGAAATACTCCGTTGGGACGAAAGCCGGCAGAAAAAACTGCTGAGCCAGAAGCCCTGGCCGCAACAGCTGCCGCGTCCGGATAAACCCGAGGACGAAAAAGTCATCATGAGCTACCTGAAAAAACGCGTAGCCGCCGCCCGCTGAACACCACCATCCTGTAGGAGCTGCGGCACGCTGCGATCTTTTGATTTTGATTTCAACAAACCGAATCAAAAGATCGCAGCGTATCGCAGCCCCGACAGGAATCCGGTTCAGATTCAATTCCCCGGCCGATGCGTTAAACTCCCGCCCATTGCTGTCTGGAGCTTCTTATGCGCGAAGAGTTGAACCAAGGCCTGATCGACTTCCTCAAGGCCTCCCCTACCCCGTTCCACGCCACCGCCAGCCTTGTTCAGCGTCTGGAGGCCGCCGGTTACGTGCGCCTCGACGAGCGCGAGCCGTGGACCACCGAGGCCAACGGCCGCTACTACGTCACCCGTAACGACTCCTCGATCGTCGCGATCAAAATGGGCCGCAACTCGCCGCTGCACGACGGCATCCGTCTGGTCGGCGCCCATACCGACAGCCCGTGCCTGCGGGTCAAGCCGCAACCGGAACTGCAACGTCAGGGCTTCTGGCAACTGGGCGTGGAAGTCTACGGCGGCGCGCTGTTGGCGCCGTGGTTCGACCGCGACCTGTCGCTGGCCGGCCGCGTCACCTTCCGCCGCGACGGCAAGGTCGAAAGCCAGCTGATCGACTTCAAGGCACCGATTGCAATCATTCCCAACCTGGCGATTCACCTCAATCGTGAAGCCAATCAGGGCTGGGCGATCAACGCGCAGACTGAGTTACCGCCGATCCTCGCGCAGTTCGCCGGTGACGAACGTGTCGACTTCCGCGCGGTACTCACCGATCAACTGGCTCGCGAACATGGTCTGAACGCCGACGTGGTGCTGGATTACGAGCTGAGTTTCTACGACACCCAGAGCGCGGCAATCATCGGCCTGCATGGCGACTTCATTGCCGGCGCACGCCTCGACAACCTGTTGTCCTGCTACGCCGGCCTGCAAGCGCTGCTCACTGCCGACACCGAAGAAACCTGCGTGCTGGTGTGCAACGACCACGAAGAAGTCGGCTCCTGCTCGGCGTGCGGTGCTGATGGCCCGATGCTCGAACAGACCCTGCGCCGTCTGCTGCCGGAAGGTGACGAGTTCGTCCGCACCATCCAGAAATCGCTGCTGGTCTCGGCTGACAACGCCCATGGCGTGCACCCGAACTACGCCGAGAAGCACGACGCCAACCACGGCCCGAAACTCAACGCCGGCCCGGTGATCAAGGTCAACAGCAACCAGCGCTACGCCACCAACAGCGAAACCGCCGGGTTCTTCCGCCACCTGTGCATGGCCGAAGAAGTGCCGGTGCAGAGCTTCGTGGTGCGCAGCGACATGGGCTGCGGCTCGACCATCGGCCCGATCACCGCCAGCCACCTGGGCGTGCGCACCGTCGACATCGGCCTGCCGACCTTCGCCATGCACTCGATCCGCGAACTGTGCGGCAGCCACGACCTGGCGCACCTGGTCAAAGTGCTGAGCGCGTTCTACGCCAGCCGCGAACTACCGTAAGCTGATCGCCCCCCTGTAGGAGCTGCCGCAGGCTGCGATCTTTTGATCTTGTGTTTTGGTAGATCAAAAGCAAAGATCGCAGCCTTCGGCAGCTCCTACAGGTCGAAAGCGACCTAGACTTAAATCATCCCCTATGACAAGGCAGTCTCCATGATTTCGATGTCCTCCTTCCACGCCATGCTCGTCCCGATCCTGTCCGGGATGATCCTGCTCGCCATCGGCTTCAACTTCCGCGACAAGAACGCCGGTGTCTTCGCCATGTGGATCGGCATGCTGATGATCCTGGCGACCGTGGTCTACAAGATCCTCGCCAAACTCAACGAATAAATCGGCGCCCGGCTCGCATTGATTCCGGCTGCCTCGTACACTCGCTCAATTCGCCCCTTTGCGAGGTTGACCGCCTAGTGTTCGCTCGTCTGTTTGCACTGCCCTGCCTGTTCCTTGTCTGCCTGATGACGCTGCTGCCGCTGGCCCCTGCCCATGCGGTCGGCTTGCCGGGGCTGCTCAACTCCACCAAGACGCAGCCGGAGGCGCAGGAGCCGCTGGGCCAGTCGCTGGATGAAGTCATCAAGTCGCTGGAAAACGACAAGCAACGCGCACAGTTGCTGAGCGACCTGAAAAAGCTGCGCGACGCCACCAAGAAAGCCCAGGCCTCACCGGAAGAAGGCGTGCTGGGCCTGATCGGCGGCACCCTGGCCAGTTTCGAGAAGCAGTTCTCCGGTGACGACAGCCCGCTGACCCGCTGGTCCGACGAGTTCGATCTGGCCAGGGACGAACTCGATAACCTGATGCTGCCGGCCAGCGAATGGCTGCCGATCATCTTCGGCTTCGCGGTGATCCTGATGGTCTGGAGCCTGCTCGCCGCCGCGCTGATCTGGCTCGGTCACCGGGTGCGCATGCGCTTCGGTCTGACCGAAGAACTGCCGCAGCATCCCAAGGCCCTCGACATGCTGCGCTTCGCCCTGCGCAAGCTCGGGCCGTGGCTGATTGCGTTGGTCATCACCGTGTACATGAGCTACGCGCTGCCATCGTCGCTGGGTAAAAGCCTGGCGATGGTGCTGGCTTATGCCTTGGTGGTCGGCACCTGTTTCTCGGCGATCTGCGTGATCGCCTTCTCGCTGCTCGACGGTCCGCACCGGCACCGGGCGCTGTACATCCTGCGCCATCAGGCGTTCCGTCCGTTGTGGCTGATCGGCAGCTTCGCCGCATTCGGTGAAGCGCTGAGTGACCCGCGCCTGGTCGAAGGCCTCGGCGTGCACCTGGCGCACACCACCGCGACCATTACCAACGTGCTCGCGGCGCTGTTCACCGGGCTGTTCATCCTGCGTTTCCGCCGGCCGATCGCGCACCTGATCCGCAACCAGCCATTGTCCCGCCGCCTGACCCGCCGCGCCCTCAGCGACACCATCGATATCCTCGGCACCTTCTGGTACGTGCCGGCGCTGGTGCTGGTCGGCATCTCGCTGTTCGCCACCTTCGTCTCCGCCGGCGACACCAGCACCGCCCTGCGCCAGTCGCTGATCTGCACGGTGTTGCTGGTGATGTGCATGGTGATCAACGGCCTTGTGCGCCGTCATTCACTCAAACCGCAGCGCGGGCCGAAGCGTCATGCGTTGTACTCGGAGCGCCTGAAAAGCTTCTTCTACACCCTCGCCCACCTGCTGGTGTGGCTGACCTTCATCGAGCTCGGCCTGCGCGTATGGGGCAAGTCGCTGATCGGGTTTGCCGAGGGCGAAGGGCACGATGTCAGCGTCAAACTGTTCAGCCTGATCGGCACGCTGATTTTCTCCTGGCTGATCTGGATCCTCGCCGACACCGCCGTGCACCACGCCCTCACCCGCTCGCGCAAAGGCCTGGCGAATGCCCGCGCACAAACGATGATGCCGCTGATCCGCAACGTGCTGTTCGTGGCGATTTTCATCATCGCGCTGATCGTCGCCCTGGCGAACATGGGCATGAACGTCACGCCACTGCTGGCCGGTGCCGGTGTGATCGGTCTGGCCATCGGTTTCGGTGCGCAGTCGCTGGTGGCGGACCTGATCACCGGCCTGTTCATCATCATCGAAGACTCGCTGGCGATCGACGACTATGTGGACGTCGGCGGCCACCTCGGCACCGTCGAAGGCCTGACCATCCGCACCGTGCGCCTGCGCGACATCGACGGCATCGTTCACACCATCCCGTTCAGCGAAATCAAAAGCATCAAGAACTACTCCCGCGAGTTCGGCTACGCGATATTCCGGGTGGCGGTGCCGTACAACATGGAAATCGACGACGCGATCAAACTGATGCGCGAAGTCGGCCAGAAAATGCGCACCGACCCGCTGCAGCGGCGCAACATCTGGTCGCCACTGGAGATCCAGGGCGTGGAAAGTTTCGAGTCCGGCAGCGCGATTCTTCGCGCTCGGTTCAAGACCGCACCGATCAAACAATGGGAAGTTTCCCGAGCGTTCAACCTGTCGCTCAAGCGCCATCTGGACGAGGCCGGACTCGATCTGGCGACGCCACGCATGAGCGTGCAGGTCATCACTGCCGGCGGTGGCCAGCCGAAGGAATAGCACTTCGCGCAGACACTCGGGTCACAGGCAGGGAAGCCAGAAAAACAATAACCATGGAGAAACCCGATGCAGCTGACACGTATCGCCCAGACCGTTCTGCTCACCCTGCTGGCCGGCACCGCCAGCGCCGCCAGCGCCGCCACCCTGGACAGCACCCGCGAACAGATCGCCACGCAAGCCAAGGCACTTGAACCGCAACTGCTGGAAACCCGCCGCGACATCCACGCGCATCCGGAACTGGGCAACACCGAGAAACGCACCGCGGAGCTGGTCGCCAGGCAACTCAAAGCGATGGGCCTGGAAGTCAAAACCAACGTCGCCCGCACCGGCGTGGTCGCCATCCTCAAAGGCGCCCTGCCCGGCCCGACCGTGGCCCTGCGCGCCGACATGGACGCGCTGCCGGTCAAGGAAGTCGCCGACCTGCCCTTCGCCTCGAAAGCCAAAGGCACTTATCTGGACAAAGAAGTCGACGTGATGCACGCCTGCGGCCACGACGCCCACACCGCGATCCTGCTGAGCACGGCGAAAATTCTTACGGGTATGCGCGATACCCTGCCCGGCACCGTGGTGTTCTACTTCCAGCCCGCCGAAGAAGGCCCGAGCGACTTCATCCCCGACGGTAAAAACACTTGGGGCGCGAAAATGATGGTGCAGGAAGGCGTGATGAAATCACCCAAACCCGACGCCGTCTTCGGCCTCCACGTCTGGGCCGGCGTCCCCGCCGGCCAGATCGCCTACCGTCCAGGCGCCACCCTGGCCAGCTCCGACGATCTGCGCATCAAAATCCTCGGCAAACAAACCCACGCCGGCCGCCCCTGGGACGGCATCGACCCGATCACCGTCGGCGCACAAACCATCGTCGGCCTGCAAACCGTGGTCAGCCGCCGCACCGACATTTCGTCCTATCCGTCGGTGGTCAGCATCGGCACCATCAACGGCGGCACCCGTTACAACATCATTCCCGAGTCCGTCGACATGAGCGGCACCATCCGCTCCTACGACTACGGCATCCGTCAGAAACTCCACGCCGACGTGCGCCAGACCATCGAAAAAATCGCCGAAAGCGGCGGCGCGAAAGCCGACGTGACCATCATCGAAAAATACGACCCTACGATCAACAACCCGGCACTGACGGAAAAAATGCTGCCGACGTTGAAGTGGGCAGCCAAGGATGACGTGGTCAATGCTCCGCTGGTGGGCGGCGCGGAAGACTTCTCGTTCTTTGCCAAGGAAGTGCCGGGGCTGTTTGTGTTCCTCGGGGTGACGCCACGGGATCAGGACATGAGCAAGGCGGCGCCGAATCACAATCCGGGGTTCTTTGTGGACGAGTCGGCGCTGGTGGTTGGAGTGAGGACGATGGCGTCGCTGGCGACGGATTATTTGTATGCCAATGCCGGGGCGGGCAAGTAGAGATGAAGTGACAGTGTGGGCGCCTTCGCGAGCAGGCTCGCTCCCACATTTGACCGTGTGCAGCCTGTTAGAGATTGGTCGGCTGTCAGGGCGCCATCGCTGGCAAGCCAGCTCCCACAGTTGGATTGAGTGCAAGCAGTTGGAGATTGGTCGGCTGGGAGGTCACCATCACTGGCAGGCCAGCTCCCACAGAGAGATTGGGTGCAGGCAGTGAGAGATTGGTCGGCTGTCAGGCCACCATCGCTGGCAAGCCAGCTCCCACAGTTGGATTGAGTGCAGGCAGTTGGAGATTGGTCGGCTGTCAGGCCGCCATCGCGAGCAGGCTCGCTCCTACAGAAAAGCAAAAGCCGACCGCACGCTTTTCACCACTCAACAGGATGAGCGCAAGCTCGGCTGCAGCTCTTGATCTTGCCGTGCCGGCCCCTTCGGCAGGCTGAGTGGAGGGGTTTATCCGGGGGTAGGAGCGCAGCGACCGTTTGGCGAAGCCAAACACATCGAGAGGAGGTGCAGCGAAGCAAACCGTAGGCGATGCCCCCGGATGAACCCCGCAACGAAGGAACCCGAGCCTAAGCGAGGGCCGTACGCCGGGGCCAAGACCTTTGGTTCCTTTGGGGCGTTTGCCAAAGGGACTCGCTGTAAGAGCGAAACCGTCAGCGGCAGCACCCGAAGCAACGGATATACACCCAAAACCCCAAGAACCTGGTCGGCCCAAAGGCCGCCAAGGTCAAACAACATCTACACCAACGTGAATCGCATCATGCCGCCAAAACTCCAGATCACAATCAATCAACCGCTCATGCTGATCATAATTGACCCGAGCAATCCGTAACCCCGGACTCCCGACAGACACCCGCAAAGCTGCCGCCGCATCCACCGACAATGACGTCGGCACAATCTCGAACCGCACCCGCCCATAGTGCAAATCGTAATGCCGCGCATACAACTCGGTGATCGACTGATTCAGATCAAACTCGAGAATCCCCGGAAAATACTGCGGATTCAGATAATGCTCGACATACAACACCAGCCGCCCGTCAATCCGCCGCGACCGACAAATCTGAATCACGCTCGACAAAGCAGGCAACTGCAACAATGCACACACCGCCACCGACGCCGGCTGCAACCGCGCCGAAATCACCTCGGTCGACGGCACCCGCCCCTGCGCACTGACCATCGCGTGAAAGTGACTGCGCTGCATCAGGTTGTATGCCAGACGTGGCGGCGAAACGAACCAGCCACGGCGCTCCTCGCGATAAATCTGCCCCTGCGCCTCCAGTTGCAACAACGCCTCGCGCACCGTAATCCGTGTGGTGCCGAACAACTCACTGAGCTTGCGCTCGGCCGGCAACTTGCTCCCGGGCGCGAGCAGACCGTGATCAAGTTGCTCCTGCAGCACCTGACCAATCGCTGTCACCGCTTTTGTTGCCTCATCGCGCATTAACGTTACCTATCTGGACTAGACCAGCACTGTTTCGGGGCAAAAACCGTACGGCCTGCAAGCCGTTTCCTTGTATTGCAAGCCTAGGCAGTGCAGATGACCGAGAGATGACAAACCCGCCCGACGGTCGCTCTCATGACTTGCAATACATCGGCCAAGTCCCTTGTCCGCCGGGGCTTTGACCTTGGTCTACGCTTACCGGGCAAGCGCCGAAACCGGGCCAATAAAAGGCCTGCCGGGCGACCGCCGACATCAAAGTGTCATCCAGCCCCCTTAAATTGGCTCAGGTATTGCTGACCTAGACCAACACAAACCGCAATCGCAGCGTTGAACACGACCAAGGAGCTTCGGAATGAAACAGCTTTTCCTGGCAACACTGTTAGGCTCGACCATTGCAATGTGCACCTCGGCCATGGCCGCCGGCACCGACTTGAAAACCCTCGAAGCCGCTGCGAAAGCGGAAGGCGCCGTCAACAGCGTCGGCATGCCCGATGACTGGGCCAACTGGAAAGGCACCTGGGAAGATCTGGCCAAGACCTATGGCCTGAAACACATCGACACCGACATGAGCTCGGCCCAGGAAATCGCCAAGTTCGCCGCTGAAAAAGACAATGCCACTGCCGACATCGGCGACGTCGGTGCCGCCTTCGGCCCGATCGCGGTCAAGCAAGGCGTGGTGCAACCGTACAAGCCAAGCACCTGGGAGCAAGTCCCGGACTGGGCCAAGGACAAGGACGGCAACTGGGCACTGGCCTACACCGGCACCATCGCCTTCATCGTCAACAAGAAGCTGCTGCACGGCTCCGAAGTCCCAACCAAATGGGCTGATCTCAAGGGCGGCAAATACAAGGTTTCCATTGGTGACGTGAGCACCGCCGCGCAAGCCGCCAACGGCGTACTGGCCGCTGCCCTGGCCAATGGTGGCGACGAGAAGAACATCCAGCCGGCCCTGCTGCTGTTTGCAGACATCGCCAAGCAAGGTCGCCTGTCGATGGCCAACCCGACCATCGCCACCATGGAAAAAGGCGAGATCGAAGTCGGCGTGGTCTGGGACTTCAACGGCCTGAGCTACAAGGCCAAGATGGCCAACCCGGATGACTACGTGGTGCTGATCCCGTCCGATGGCTCGGTGATTTCCGGCTACACCACCATCATCAACAAATACGCGAAAAACCCGAACGCCGCCAAGCTGACCCGCGAATACATCTTCAGCGACGCCGGCCAGACCAACCTCGCTCGCGGCAACGCCCGTCCGATCCGTGCCGATCACCTGCAACTGCCGGAAGACGTGAAAGCCAAGCTGCTGCCGAACGAGCAGTACAAGAAAGTCACGCCGATCAAGGACGCTGACGCCTGGGAAAAAACCTCCAAGGCCCTGCCGCAGAAGTGGAACGAAGAAGTCATCGTAGAGATGAAGTAAGCCTGTAGATCCCACTTTCGGGATTGCCGGAAATCCCTGTGGGAGCGAGCTTGCTCGCGAATGCGGTGTTTCATTCAACATTGATGTTGGCTGACACGACGCCTTCGCGAGCAAGCTCGCTCCCACAAGGACGCCCGAATGAATCTGACACTTCCTGTTTTCGCGGAGTTTTTGCCCCTATGAAGCACAACGTCATCCTTGTCGTGCTCGACGGTCTCAACCACGAGGTCGCGCGGCACGCCATGGGGCATCTGCAGGCTTACGTTGGCGCAGGACGCGCCGCGCTCTATCAGTTGGAGTGCGAGTTGCCGGCCCTGTCCCGACCGCTTTACGAATGCATCCTCACCGGCGTACCGCCGATCGACAGCGGTATCGTCCACAACAACATTGCGCGCCTGTCCAACCAGCGCAGCATCTATCACTACGCCCGCGACGCCGGCCTGAAAACCGCTGCGGCGGCGTATCACTGGGTCAGCGAGTTGTACAACCGTTCGCCGTTCGTGGCGGCCCGCGACCGGCATACCGATGATCCTGCACTACCGATCCAGCACGGGCACTTCTACTGGAACGATCACTACCCGGACTCGCACCTGTTCGCCGACGCGGAAAGCCTGCGCCTGCGCCATGCGCCGAATTTCCTGCTGGTCCACCCGATGAACATCGACGACGCCGGGCACAAGCACGGCCTCGACTCCGCGCAATACCGCAACAGCGCGCGCTCGGCGGACATCATCCTCGCCGATTACCTGCAAGGCTGGCTCGACGCCGGTTATCAGGTGCTGGTGACTGCCGACCACGGCATGAACAACGACCGCTCGCACAACGGCCTGCTGCCGGAAGAACGCCAGGTGCCGCTGTTCGTCCTCGGCAACGCCTTCAGCCTCAACGCTGACGCCGCGCCGAAGCAGACCGAGATCTGTGGCACCGTCTGCGAACTGCTCGGTGTGCCCCACGACAAACCTGTGTGCCGGGAGCTGCTCAAGTGAATGCCATGACTCGCGGCAAATGGCTGGCGGCCCTGTGTCTGGTGCCGTTCGCGCTGTTCTTTATCGTGTTCGAAATTGCCCCGCTGGTCTGGGTGATGATCAACAGCCTGCAGTCGGAAGAGTTCGGCTGGGGCTTTGCCAACTTCAGTAAGATCTTCAGTTCGAAGTTCTACCTGCAGGCGATCCAGTACAGCCTCGAGATCAGTTTCTGGTCGAGCGTATTCGGCATCATCATCGCCGTGCTCGGTGCGTATTCATTGCGCCGGGTCGACTCGAAACTGCGCAACTTCGTGAATGCCTTCGCCAACATGACCAGCAACTTCGCCGGTGTGCCGCTGGCCTTCGCATTCATCATCCTGCTCGGGTTCAACGGCAGCATCACCATCATGCTCAAGCAGGCGGGGATCATTCAGGACTTCAACCTGTATTCGAAAACCGGCCTGATCATCCTCTACACCTACTTCCAGATTCCCCTCGGCGTGCTGCTGCTCTACCCGGCCTTCGACGCCTTGCGTGAAGACTGGCGCGAGTCCGCCGCGCTGCTCGGCGCCAACGGCTGGCAATTCTGGCGCCACATTGGCCTGCCGGTACTGACCCCGGCGCTGCTCGGCACCTTCGTGATCCTGCTGGCCAACGCCCTCGGCGCCTACGCCACGGTGTACGCCTTGACCACCGGTAACTTCAACGTGCTGCCGATCCGCATCGCGGCGATGGTTTCCGGGGATATTTCCCTGGATCCGAATCTGGCCAGCGCCCTGGCTGTGGTGCTGGTGGCGTTGATGACCCTCGTCACCGTCGTGCATCAACTGCTGCTGAAGAGGAGCTACCATGTCTCGCGCTGAATCCGGCCCGGCCGGCGTCTACCACCGCGTCGTGGTTTATCTGCTGTTCGCGATCCTGCTGCTGCCGCTGGTGGGTACGCTGATCTACTCGATTGCCAGCAGTTGGTCGGCGACCATTCTGCCCAGCGGTTTCACCTTCAAGTGGTATCTCCAGTTGTGGAGCGACCCACGCTTTCTGCATGCCTTCGGCCAGTCGCTGCTGGTGTGCGTCGGCGCGCTGGTGCTGTCGGTGGTGCTGATCCTGCCGCTGCTGTTCGTGGTGCATTACCACTTCCCGAAACTCGATGCGCTGATGAACATCCTGATCCTGCTGCCCTTCGCGGTGCCGCCAGTGGTGTCGTCGGTCGGGCTGTTGCAACTCTATGGTTCCGGGCCGCTGGCGATGGTCGGTACGCCGTGGATCCTGATCGGTTGCTACTTCACCGTGGCGCTGCCGTTCATGTACCGGGCGATCACCAACAACCTGCAGGCGATCAACCTGCGCGACCTGATGGACGCCGCGCAACTGCTCGGCGCCAGCACCTTTCAGGCGGCGTTTCTGGTGGTGCTGCCAAACCTGCGCAAAGGCCTGATGGTCGCGTTGCTGCTGTCGTTCTCGTTCCTGTTCGGTGAGTTCGTGTTCGCCAACATCCTCGTCGGCACGCGCTACGAAACCCTGCAGGTGTACCTGAACAACATGCGCAACAGCAGCGGCCACTTCACCAGTGCGCTGGTGATCTCGTACTTCTTTTTCGTGCTGGTCCTGACCTGGATCGCCAACATCTTGAACAAGGACAAAAGCGAATGAGCTATGTCAGCGTCCAGAACCTGAAGAAAAACTACGCGGGCACCACGGTGTTCAGCGACATCAACTGCGAGATCAACAAGGGCGAGTTCGTCACCCTGCTCGGCCCGTCCGGTTGCGGCAAGTCCACGCTGCTGCGCTGCATTGCCGGGCTGACGCCGGTGGATGGCGGCAAGATCCTGCTCGATGGCGTCGACATCGTGCCGCTGAGCCCGCAGAAACGCGGGATCGGCATGGTGTTCCAGAGCTACGCGCTGTTCCCCAACATGACCGTCGAACAGAACGTCGCCTTCGGCCTGCGCATGCAAAAGGTCAATGCCGACGACAGCCACAAGCGCGTCGCCGAAGTACTGAAACTGGTCGAGCTCAACGATTTCGCCAGCCGTTATCCGCACCAGCTCTCCGGCGGTCAGTGCCAGCGCGTGGCCCTCGCCCGCTCGCTGGTGACCCGTCCACGCCTGTTACTGCTGGATGAACCGCTGTCGGCGCTGGATGCGCGAATTCGCAAACACCTGCGCGAGCAGATCCGGCAGATCCAGCGCGAACTCGGCCTGACCACGATTTTCGTCACCCACGATCAGGAAGAAGCGCTGACCATGTCCGACCGGATTTTCCTGATGAACCAAGGGAAGATCGTGCAGAGCGGCGACGCCGAAACCCTCTACACCGCGCCGGTCGATCTGTTCGCCGCCGGTTTCATCGGCAACTACAACCTGCTCGACGCCGACAGCGCCTCGAAGCTGCTGCAACGGCCGATCAACCACCGCATCGCGATTCGCCCGGAAGCCATCGAGCTGAGCCTCAATGGCGAACTCGACGCGCAGATCCGCAGTCACAGCCTGCTCGGCAACGTGATCCGCTACCGGGTCGAAGCGCGCGGCGTGGAACTGGTGGTGGACGTGCTCAACCGCTCGGCGGCGGATCTGCATCCCGACGGTCAGCGTCTGGCGCTTTCCATCGATCCGACGGCCCTGTGTGAGGTAGCCTGATGACTTTGCTGACGTTGAAGAGAGAACTGCACTGATGGCCCTGGCAATTTTTGATCTGGACGAAACCCTGATCCACGGCGACTGCGCCACCCTCTGGAGCGAGCAGATGGGGCGCCTGGGCTGGGTCGATCCCGAGTCGTTCATGCGCAAGAACAACGAGCTGATGGACGCCTACAGCCATGGCAAATTGCGCATGGAAGAATTCATGGCCTTCAGCCTGGAGCCGATGATCGGCCGTACCCCGGAAGAGGTCGAGCATCTGGTCGGCCCGTGGGTCGAAGACTTCATCGAACCGATCATCTTCAGCGACGCGACCAAAACCATCGCCGCCCACCGCAAGGCCGGTGACCGGATTCTGGTGATCTCGGCTTCCGGCACGCACCTGGTCAAACCGATCGCCGATCGACTCGGCATCGATGAAATTCTCGGCATCGAACTGGAAGTCGCGCACGGCGTTTACACGGGCCAGACCGTCGGCACGCTGACCTACCGCGAAGGCAAAATCACCCGCCTGCTGGAATGGCTGGATGCCGAAGAAGAGAATCTGGAAGGCGCGAGTTTCTATTCCGACTCACGCAATGACTTGCCGTTGCTGCTGAAGGTGGATTTCCCGCATGTGGTGAACCCGGATCCGGTGCTGCTGGAGCATGCTGAAAAAGCACGCTGGCCGATTCATCTCTGGAAATAACCGAAGATCCAATGTGGACGCTTAACTGTGGCGAGGGAGCTTGTCGGATCGCCGCACCGTCCCGCTCGGCTGCGAAGCAGTCGCAGAATCATTCAACCGGTTTGATCTGACTCACCGCATTGATTGATTTGGGGCCGCTTCGCGACCCGGCGGGAGCAAGCTCCCTCGCCACAGGTTTTGCGGTGTCAGGTGAGGCTGTCGTCAATCACCAGCACCACCTTCCCCGCCACCGTATTGCTCGCCAGCTCGGCAAACGCCGCTTCGGCATCCTTCACCGCAAAGGTTTTCGCCAGTTGCGGGCTCAACCGTCCTTCGGCAAACAGCGGCCACACATGCTGTCCCAAGTCACTGAGCAGGTCGGCCTTGAACTGATCGTCGCGACTGCGCAACGTCGAACCGAGCAACTGCACGCGCTTGCCCAGCACCTGCGCCAGGTCCAGTTTTGCCTCACGCCCGCCCATCAAACCGATCAGTACCCAGCGTCCGTCCAGTGCCGTCAGTTTGAGGTTCAGCGCGGCGTAGTTGCCGCCCACCGGATCAAGAATCACGTCAAACGGCCCGAAGTCGCGCAGGCTCTCCAGATCATCGCTGCGTATCACGCCGCCCTGGGCGCCCAGTGCCTCACAGTAGGCCAAGCGCTCGGCCGAACCAACGCTGACCCAAGAGGGATTGCCGAACGCCTTGCACAGCTGAATGGCGGCTGAACCAATTCCACTGGCACCGGCGTGCAGGAGAACCTTTTCGCCGGGTTTCAGCGCCGCCAGTTGAAACACGTTCAGCCAGACCGTTGCATAAACCTCGGGTAATGCCGCGGCCTCGATCAACGAAACGCCCTCGGGCACCGGCAGCACGTGCCGTCCGTCGACGACCACTTCTTCAGCCATCCCGCCCCCGGCCAACAAGGCGCAGACGCGGTCGCCGACCTGCCAGGACGAACCGGCGCCGACCTCGCTGATCACCCCGGAACACTCAAGACCGAGCACCTGACTGGCACCGGGCGGTGGTGGATAAAGCCCGGCTTTCTGTAATAAATCGGCGCGATTCAGGCCCGCCGCCGCCACGCGAATGCGCACTTGTCCTGCATCACATGCCGGACTCGGCTCTTCAAGCCATGCCACTTGACCTTCAACGCCTTGCAATGCCTTCACAGTGCCTCCATAGTGAGTCTGGACTGAGCCCGAAGCTGTAGCGCCGGGCTTTTTGCATTATGCGACCGGCTCTCGTAGAACCGGCGACTTCAAAGACGGCCTAATATGCGTTATCAATTGTCCCCGCGTCGAATCAGCATGAAGCATTTGCTCCCCAGCACCGCCCTCGCTCTTTTCATCGGTATCGGCCTGTTGCCGATGTCGGGCAAAACATTCGCAGCCAACAGCTGGGACAACTTGCAGCCTGACCGCGACGAAGTGATCGCCAGTCTCAACGTCGTCGAGTTGCTCAAGCGTCACCACTACAGCAAGCCGCCGCTCGACGATGCGCGCTCGGTGATCATCTACGACAGCTACATCAAGCTGCTGGACCCGTCGCGCAGCTACTTCATGGCCAGCGACATCGCCGAATTCGACAAGTGGAAGACCCAGTTCGACGACTTCCTCAAAAGCGGCGACCTCAACGCCGGGTTCACCATCTACAAGCGCTATCTGGACCGCGTCAAGGCGCGTCTGGACTTCGCCATTGCGGAGCTGAACAAGGGCGTCGACAAGATGGACTTCACCACCAAGGAGACCCTGCTGATCGATCGCAAGGACGCCCCTTGGCTCAAATCCACCGCTGAACTCGACGACCTGTGGCGCAAACGCGTCAAGGACGAAGTGCTGCGGCAGAAGATTGCCGGCAAGGATTCCAAGCAGATCCAGGAAACCCTGACCAAGCGCTACAAGAACCAGCTGGCGCGTCTGGACCAGACCCGCGCGGAAGACATCTTCCAGGCGTACATCAACACCTTCGCCATGTCCTACGACCCGCACACCAACTATCTGTCGCCGGATAACGCGGAGAACTTCGACATCAACATGAGCCTGTCCCTCGAGGGCATCGGCGCCGTGTTGCAGAGCGACAACGATCAAGTGAAAGTCGTGCGTCTGGTGCCGGCAGGTCCGGCCGACAAGACCAAGCAGGTCGCACCGGCCGACAAGATCATCGGCGTTGCCCAGGGCAACAAAGAGATGGTCGATGTGGTGGGCTGGCGCCTCGACGAAGTGGTCAAGCTGATCCGCGGCCCGAAAGGCACCGTGGTGCGCCTGGAAGTGATTCCGGCCAGTAATGCGCCGAATGACCAGACCAGCAAGATCGTGCCGATCACCCGTGAAGCAGTGAAGCTTGAAGACCAGGCGGTGAAAAAATCCGTGCTGAACCTGAAACAGGACGGCAAGGACTACAAGCTCGGCATCATCGAGATCCCGGCCTTCTACCTCGACTTCAAGGCGTTCCGTGCCGGTGATCCGGACTACAAGAGCACCACCCGTGACGTCAAGAAACTGCTGACCGAACTGCAGAAAGAGAAAGTCGACGGCGTGGTCATCGACCTGCGCAACAACGGCGGCGGGTCCCTGCAGGAAGCCACCGAGCTGACCAGCCTGTTCATCGACAAGGGCCCGACCGTCCTCGTGCGTAACGCCGATGGCCGCGTCGACGTGCTTGAAGATAAAAACCCGGGCGCGTTCTACAAAGGCCCGATGGCCCTGCTGGTCAACCGCCTGTCCGCCTCGGCTTCGGAGATTTTCGCCGGCGCCATGCAGGACTACCATCGCGCATTGATCATCGGTGGCCAGACCTTCGGCAAAGGCACCGTGCAGACCATTCAGCCGCTGAACCATGGCGAGCTGAAACTGACCCTGGCCAAGTTCTACCGGGTTTCCGGGCAGAGCACCCAGCATCAGGGCGTGCTGCCGGACATCGACTACCCGTCGATCATCGACACCAAGGAAATCGGCGAGAGCGCCCTGCCGGAAGCCATGCCGTGGGACACCATCAAGGCGGCGATCAAACCTGCGGTCGATCCGTTCAAGCCGTACCTGGCGCAGCTCAAATCCGAGCATGACGCACGCAGCTCCAAGGATGCCGAGTTCGTGTTCATCCGCGACAAGCTGGCCCTCGCGCAGAAGCTGATGGAAGAGAAAACCGTCAGCCTCAACGAAGCCGAACGCCGTGCCCAGCACGCGGACATCGATGCCAAGCAACTGGCGATGGAAAACATCCGTCGCAAAGCCAAAGGCGAAGAGCCGCTCAAAGAACTGAAGAAAGAAGATGAAGACGCGCTGGCGGCGGCCGAGCCGGACAAGGTCAAACCCGAGGACGACGCCTACCTGAGCGAGACCGGGCGCGTGCTGCTGGATTACCTGAAGCTGAGCAATCAGGTGGCCAAGAAGTAAGATGATGGCAATTTAGTGGTGACGCTCCCCGGAGCGTCATCAAACAGTCATCATTCTGTCGTGAAATAAAGGACTGGGAGCGCCTCTTCAAGCAAGAGCGCTCCCAGTCCTTTTTTTATCGCCAGAGATTGCCATGACCACGACCGAACAGCTGAGTGCCTTGAGCTCGATCCTGACTCAAAGCGGTTTGCACAGCCTGTTCCAGCCGATCATCTGTCTCTCCGAGCGTCGCATTCTCGGCTACGAAGCCCTCACCCGCGGCCCGTCCAACAGCCCTCTGCATTCGCCTATCGCGCTGTTCGCGGTGGCGCGTCAAGCCGGCCGCTTGAGCGAACTGGAGATTGCCTGCCGCCAGTCTGCCTGCCGTCGTTTCAACGAACAGCAACTGCCGGGCAAGCTGTTTCTCAACGTATCCCCGGAGTCCCTGCTCGAAGCCGCGCACCAACCGGGACGAACTCTGCAACTGCTGCAGGACTTCGGCATTCCGCCGAGTCAGGTGGTGATCGAACTTACCGAACAGACGCCGATCGACGATTTCCAGTTGCTGCAAACCGCCCTGCATCACTATCGGGCGATGGGCTTTTCGATTGCGCTGGATGACTTGGGTGCCGGTTATTCGAGCTTGCGTCTGTGGTCGGAACTGCGCCCGGATTACGTGAAGATCGACCGGCACTTCATCGACGGCATTCATCAGGATGCGCTGAAGCGCGAGTTCGTCGGCTCGATCCTGCAAATCGCCAAGGCTTCGCGGGCGCAGGTGATTGCCGAGGGTATCGAGTTGCCGGAGGAACTGGCGGTGCTGACCGAGATGGGTGTCGATCTGGTGCAGGGTTACCTGCTCGGCCGCCCTCAGGAGCATCCACCCCGCGATGCCCGGGCATTGATGCCGAAACACGACAGCAGCACCGTGGTGCTGAATGACGAAGGCAGCGACCTCAGCGCCCTGCTCAACGAGCAACCGGCGGTGCATCGCGACACACCGACCGCCACGGTGCTGGAAGCTTTCCGCCGCCAGGCCAATCTGAACTCTCTGGCAGTGCTCGACGAGCAGGGCCAGCCGTGCGGCATCGTCCACCGGCATTCGTTGTCCGACGCACTGCTCAAACCATTCGCCACCGACCTGTTCGCACGCAAACCGATCAGCCGCCTGATGAACGACGACTTTCTCGCCGTGGAAATGAGCCAGTCGCTGCAACAGGTCAGCCGCCTGATCACCAGCCGCGCCCGGCAGCGCATCGAAGAAGATTTCATCATCACCCTCAACGGCGGATATCTAGGCCTCGGTCGAGTGATCGACGTGCTCAAACTGATCACCGAACTGAAAATCCAGCAGGCGCGCTACGCCAACCCGCTGACCCTGCTGCCCGGCAACGTACCGATCCAGCAATGCCTGACCCGCCTGCTGCAACAGGGCCGCGAATCGATCATCTGCTACGTCGACATCGACAGCTTCAAACCCTTCAACGACATCTACGGCTACGGCCGTGGCGACGAAGTCCTACTGTGCCTGGCGCAATGTCTGAACGAACGCGTCGACCCGTCCCGCGACTTCGTCGGCCACATCGGCGGCGACGACTTCCTGCTGGTGCTCGGCCCGGAAGACTGGCGCAAACGCCTCAACCAACTGCTCGACGACTTCCAGAGCCAATGCCGACGCTTCTATCGCCCGGAACACCTGGAGGCCGGCTGCTTCATCGCGCCGAATCGCCAAGGCGTGCGCCAGGAATTTCCGTTGTTGTCACTGTCCATCGGCGTCGTCCACCTGCATCCAGAAGCCTGCGCAGAACTGGACGCGAGTCAGCTGGCGGAGATGGCTTCGCAGGCGAAGCACCATGCGAAGAATGTTCCGGGGTATAGCGTGCATGTGATTGATAGCCTTGCTGCCGCTGACCTGCAACTGCCGCAACTGATTGGCCAGCGCTGATTTTCCACACAAAACAACCTTTGGATTGATATTCAGCTAGAGCTAGCTCATACAGATTTTTTTGACATTTCTCTAATTCTTAAGCCCTTAACTTTCTTGAAAAGACAACACAACCATTTTCCAAACCTGCAAAAATTGTCTAGATACAACTTCAGAAATTATCACAAGAGCACTTCACTCTAATTTTTTCCATTTTGCAGCACAGCTAGCACGTAATTTAACCATTCTTGGCCGGAAGCCCACTCATTCCAATAGCAGTAGTAGCAACTGAGTTTTCTTAACAAGTAGTCCCTTAACGCCAACTCATCTTTATTTTGACTCAGCAAGAATTGCAGCTCTTTACAGACAGAAAGTATTATTTCCGGATCGGAAGTTTGTAAGAAGTCAGCAATAATTTCATCGGGGGTGTCGTACTCTATTAGCCAGTCTTGATGAAAGTAGGCCCCAAAAAAGTCGTGAAGCTCTGGGAGTTCGTGATTCATAGCTCTGGAAATCCGGTCAGCAAAAAATATCCCAAAGGAAGTGTAGGGTCTTTTTTCAGAACTAGCAGGAGCTTTAGTGCCGACTGAGGATGTGTGGCACCATTGAGTAAACTCACTCCCACTGGCTGGTTGAGATGATGGGTGATAGTAGTCTTTCCTTTTTTGCTATTTAAAAAATCCTGCACCTTTTGCGTATTCACCCTCAAAGCCTCTGAAACAGCGGCCTCTGCTCCGGCGCGATCGGAAAATGTAGAAGCTGCTGGAATATGTGGCTCCGCCATTAATCTTTGGGCTAACTGCGCATCCGTTCTACCAATATGTTTGATTATCAGGTGTCCGCCCTGAGCCTCATGCGTAGCCAAGCCGCCACCTGGCACAATCTCGCTGTAAAGCCCATCAGCTTGTATTGCCCCCGGACACGGATTGCAAGCCAACCCCAACGGATCCACCCACCCCGTCGGATTCGGCGTGTACTGGTACTGGTTGAGTCCACCCGCCAACTTGATCGGATCCGGCGTCAGATACCGCCCCAACCGCGGGTCGTAATACCGATGCCGGTTGTAATGCAGCCCGCTTTCCGCATCGAAATACTGCCCCTGAAAGCGCAGCGGCTGGTCCAGGTAGTCCTCGCCAGCCAGGGTGATCGCCGCGACCTTGCCGTAGGCGTCGTATTGCGCCGACCAGACGATTTCGCCGCTGTAGTCGGTGAGTTCCTGCGGGGTGCCGAGGTGGTCGAGTTGGTAGTAGAACGGGCAAGCGCGTTTCGGGCCTTTGCCGTCGAGCAGCGCCAGGGGGCGGAAGGTGCCGGGTTCGTATACGTAGCTGCGGTAATGCGTCGAACTGCTTTCGGCGACGAGGTGGTCGCCTTGCCAGAAAAATTCGGTGGTCTGGCCGTCGACGGTTTTGCGGATGCGTCGGCCGAAGGCGTCGTATTGGTAGGACGCGGTTTGGCCGTCGGGGCGGGTCAGGCCGATCAGGCGGTGCTGGCAGTCGTAGCGGTATTCGGTGATCAGAAGTTGATCGCGGCCACGACGTTCTCGGATCAGGTTGCCGAAGGCGTCGTAGTCGTAATGGCGGTCGCCCTGCATCAGCAGGCGGTTGCCCTTGATCCGCGTGGGGCCGGGGCGGTCCTGCATCAGCAGGTTGCCGGCCGGATCGTGGGCGAAGGATTCCGGCAGTTCGTCGCGCGAGTGACGGACGCGGATCAAGCGGTCGAGGGCGTCATAGCCATAGGTGCGCTGGCCGTGGCGGCTGTCGGCAATGTGCTCAAGATTGCCGTTGGCGCTGTAGGCATAATCGCGGCGATACAGCGAGTCGTGCTGATGGCCTACAGCGTGGGCCAACAAACGGCCCTGCTCGTCGTAGGCATAGTCGCTGCGCAGCAGGCCTTGTTGCCGTTGTTGTTCGCGACCCGATTGATAGACGTGGCTGCTCAGCCGCGTGCCATTAAGATCGATGGCCGTCAGCGCGCCGCCCTTGACGTAGTGATAGTCGAGCTTGCTGTTGTCCGGCAGACGCTGGCGTTTGAGCTGGCCGCAGGCGTCATAGGCATAACGCAGGGTGCCCCAGCCCTGGTGCTCGGTGATCAGCCGATCCTGCCGGTCGTATTCGAAGGCCAGTGGATGTTGCTGGCCGTCATCGACCCCGGTCAAACGGCCCAGTCGGTCGTAGGTGTAAGCCACCTGCACCCCGTCGGGCAGGGTCTTGAGCAGCAGACGCCCGGCCGCATCACGCTCGTAGGCCGTGACCAGCGTCGAGCCGTCATCGCCGAACTCGGTCTTCTCCAGCAGGTGCCCGTTGCGGTCGTAGACGTAGGCGGTGCGCCGGCCGTCGAAGCCGGTTTCCTGTCGGATCAATCCGGTGGGCGTGTAGTCCAGGCAATACTTTTCCCCGGACTCGTTCTCGATTTCCGTCAGCAGCAATTGCGCATGGTCGTAGCGATACTGCACCCGCGTGCCGTCGGGGTTGATCTTGCGCGAAACCCGATGCAGGTCGTCGTCATACTCGTAGCGGGTGATGCGCCCGAGTTCGTCGCGCTCGGCCGTGACCTGGCCGTAGGCGCTGTAGCTGTAGGCGCGGGTGGCGCCGTCAGGCAACGTCGTCTGCAGCAGTCGGCCAACGGCGTCCCACTGCTGGCGGGTGATCGCACCATGTTCGTCCTGCGTCGTAGCCCGCCGCCCCAGCGCATCGTAGGAAAAGCGCCGCACTCCACCGTCAGGCAGGGTTTCCTCGATCAGTTGGCCGAGGTCGTTCCACGACAACGTG
Organism: Pseudomonas sp. NPDC088414; assembly: GCF_044753325.1. Classification (NCBI taxonomy): domain Bacteria; kingdom Pseudomonadati; phylum Pseudomonadota; class Gammaproteobacteria; order Pseudomonadales; family Pseudomonadaceae; genus Pseudomonas; species Pseudomonas sp. NPDC088414. The sequence goes on from NZ_JBIVMY010000022.1 coordinate 31,716, forward strand.
TGCCGGCTGCTGTCCGGGTAGCGGATCGACAGCAACTGCCCGCGCGTGTCGTAGTAGTAATGGGTGACCTGACCGTCGGGATCGACCGCCTCGGTGACATCGCCCTCGGCGTTGCGTCGGAACGTCCACACCGCCTCGCCGCGAGAACGGCTGTGCAGGAAACCGTTGCGGAACTCGTAGGACGTTGGCTCATCGTCCGGCGGAAGCAGCGCGATCAGCCGTCCGACGTCGTCGTAACGGTATTCGGTGACCGCGCCCAGCGGATCCTGCTCGGCGATCAGCCGGCCCTGATCGTCATAAGCCTTGAGGTGCTCACCGCCATCGGCCTCGACCTTGCGCACCAGCCGTGCGCTGTCATCGTGGACGTAGGTTTCTTCGCTGCCATCGACGTAGTGCACCGCGACACTGCCGTCATCGGCCCAGACGTAACGCGTGTTCATCTGCGCGAACGAGGCCCAATGGCGCACGCAACGCGCCGCCTTGCCCGAGCGCTGCCACTCCCAGAAAAAGCTCGCGCCGCCGGTCAGTTGCCGCTGCAGGATGACGTGCTGGTCGTCGTAGTCGTAACGTTCGCTGTCACCGACGGCGTTGGTCGCGGCCAACAAACGCTGACGGGCGTCGTAGCAATAACTGACCAGCGTTTGCTCGGTGCGCCAGCCATCAGCCTCGAACACCTGGTAATCAACTGCCACCAGATGCGCCCGGTCATAGCGCAACAACAGCGAGCGCCCGGCGCCATTGTCCAAGCGCTGCACACGCTCGGAAAAATCGCGATGCACCGTCAGACGATTGCCATACCCATCACTGACCGCGACCAACCGCCCGGCGCGAAAGTGATAAAACCGCGCCACATCCCCCGCCAGCGCGAGAATCAGTTCTTCCGGTTCATCCCCGAGAAAAATCGCCGCCCGCGACAGGCTGTTATGAATCTGCGGCCGCTCCACACTGGGCAACGGAAACCGCGTACGGCGGTTCTCGTGATCGACCCAGATCACCGCATCGCCATCGAACTCCAGCCGATGCGCCAGTGAATGGCTCCAGCCAAACCCCAGCCCGACATCGATCTCCACCGCGCTGGTGCGGTACAAGCGGGTGAACTCGAACGGCAGGCGCCCATCGAGCGTGCCATCCGTCAGGGTCAGCAATTCTTCACCGGTGACCATCGACACCGGACAGCCGTTGGTACAGGTCAGCGGCGCGCAATCGGCGCTGTCACCGTTGGGGTTTTTCGCTTGATCGGGAGCGTTATCGTGATGCTCGTTTTTCTTCAGGGCGGCATTGCGTTTCGCATCCCAGCGCAATTGCATGCGGCCCTTTTTCACCCCGGCGGCAATGCCCCGCGCGGCGACAGTTTTGTACTGGTCGACGTAATGGATGAACGTGTTGACGATGCCGAACATCGCCTTGACCAGGCGCTTCACAACCGAAAGAAGCTGGGCAGCGCGATCCGCCAGGCGTAGCGTCAGATAAGCGATCCCGGCGCCGGCCCCGACGAATGTCAACACAACGCCGATCAGCACATCGATCAGCACCTGCACGATCATCATCGACGCCGTTTCAGCGGTTTTGCCGGCGATCTGGCTGGGTGGCAGCATCTCCAGCCAGAGACTCGCACTGCGCAGCAGCAAACACAGCGCCGCCTCATCGCTGACCAGCAACTGCAGCTTCTGCATGACGTCCGGAGCTGATTCTGCGAGGCGGATCAGATCGGCCGCACCGCTTCCAAGGCGATCGGCAAATGCCCCTGGATCCTTGAGAATCTCCGACAGCATGCCGAGGCTGTCCCACACCCCCTCGATCGCCGCCCAGCTCCCGGCGAGCATGCCGTTGCCCGCCGCCGTCGCCACCGACTGTGACCACTGCGGCTTGAACTCCTGCCATTCGCTGCGCAGCCAGTCATCCAGCTTTCCAGTCAAGCCGTCGTAGGACTGGAACAGCGCCTCGATCTGCTCCGGGGTAACGTCGCTGTGCACCTGCACGCGATAGAACTTGCCTGGCGTACCGGCGAATGTTCCCCGGCCTTGCGCATCAAGTGCGACGGGGGAGATTTGGCCATCACCCACCGCCACCACATCGACCACGATGTCGCCCAGTGGAATGTCATACACCGACTCGAATTTGCTCTCGATCGCCAGCACCCCGCTTTTCGGGCACTGCACGACGCTGGAGGAAAACTCACTGTCACCCGTGCTGACCGCGGTGACGCGATCACCGAAGCGGATGACCCGCTCCATGCCCATCAGCGACGGCAGGTCCGCCGCGTGGCTGACCTGGTCGGCCGCTTTGCTGAACCAATACTCAAGCTGCTGGCGATAGAGGCTGAGGGAGTCGGGGAAGCTGTCGAGTTCCTGCTCGATACGGCTGACGGCTTCCATCAGCGCACGCGACGATGCGGGGTGGAATGAAAAACCGGGTCAAACATGAGCGTTCCCTCGCGCAAAAATTAGGCGCGGGGACTTTGCGGGGGATCAATCAGGAAAGAAGTCAGGCGAGTAGGCGTTTGCTGTAGGACTAATCTGCAAAAGACCAATTACTACAAAACGTATACCGATAAACGCAAACGTGGCGTGAGGTTTCCCTCACGCCACGTTTATCGAGCGATACAAAATGCTTTACCGGGTTTAATCCCGATCGCTCAACTCTTTGAGTTTGAGCTCGGCCAACGGGTGACCGGCCTTGGCCGCCAGCGTCCACCAGCGCGCCGCTTCGGTCGGATCCGGCGCCTTGCTCGGAGTACCGGCCAAGCTGATCACGCCGACCTGATAAGCCGCTTTGCCATCACCGGCGAGCGCCGCCAGACGCAACAGCCGCACACCCTCTTCGCGGGCACCCAGGCCAACCCCGCGAAACGTCAGAATGTGCCCATAAAAGCTTTGCGCGCCGACATCGCCGAGATTGGCCATGCGCGCAAACTGCCCTTCGAGCCAGCGCCAGCCTCTGGGCTGGCTGACAAACCACGACCAGTGAAACAGCCTACGGGCCAACCAGTAATTTGCCGACGCCTTGAGTCGTAAGAACACTCAGGCTTCCGCCGATTCCGGGTACTCGTATTCGAACACCCTGACCACTTCCGACGCATGCCAGGAGGCAGCCGCGACACCATCGGATGGCCCGGAAAAGCGCCCCAGACGTTCGACACACTCAAAAAAACCGGTACGTGGCAAACGGCTGGCACCCTGGCTGATCACCAGCGAACTGCGCAATGGCTGTTCAGCCTTGGCGTCGAGTGCGGCCAGATGCTCAAGTGCCGCGGTCAGCGTCTGCATCGCCGGCGTCGGCAGTTGCAAACGTTCGAGCAAGGCTCGATAGGTCAACAGATGGCGCTGCCTGCGCGCCTGATCCAGCTCCCCCAGCAATCCGTCCCAATGTTGACGACTGATGCGTACGCTCACGATTCATCCCTCCAACCGGGCACCGTCAGTTCCCAGGCCAGGCTGCGGCGAATCGCGGCGTCAGGCTGACGCTCGCCACTTTCAATCATGGCCAGATAAGACGGGCTGATGCCTACCGTGCGGGCCAGCGCCTCAATGGCGATGCCCTTCCCTTCGCGCAAACTGCGTAGTTGATCCAGACCTGGAAGAATCGGGTCCGGCGTTGCGACAGCGGGCGTTGGCGCCTGCTGCTGCGGTGTTTCGTTGATGCCTGCTGCTTTCAGTAGAGCCTGATACTGGACCCATGGCAGAACCGCATACTCGGGTTCGCCATCGCGTGCAATTATCTGAATATCCATGACTACCCCGTAGGACAACAACACTTAGCGAGTCGGCACTTTTCCCTAGAAGTGTAATCCTAACAGCGGCCAAGGTCGCGGGGGGTATCTATCTGTCTGCAGGCGGAGTGAATCAGGGCTTTTTCGGGCCCTGAAGCTGAAGTTGCTCGGGGGTGTCGGGCAGGCGCTCGACCACCGCGAGTTTTTCCGGCTGCTGCCGGTTGCGCCAGAGCCGAAAAGCATTGAGCTCATCATCGAGGGTTTTCATCAGCCAGGCCAGAACGGCGATGTCATCGAGCATACCGAACACAGGGATGAAATCCGGAATCGCATCCACCGGGCTGAGGAAGTACATCAGACCCGCCACCACCGAGACGATGGCTTTCGGGCTGATCGTCCGGTATTCGCCACGCCAGTAAGCCAGACACAACGCCTGGAGCAAACGCAGATCATCCTTGAGTTTGCCAAGCCGATTGCCTTGCGCCGCTCCTTTGCTCGCCACGGCGAACAACAGGGTCGGCAGACGCCCACGCGCCAGCAATCGACCGGCGAGGGGCAGAAATCGGGCGAAATTCCACGGCGCTTTCATCTATTTCTCCCGTTGAAATGTTATCCACACAAATTGTGGATAACCTTGTGAACAGAGCTGCATTTCAGCGCTGAAAGCCCCGTTTTATAAGGGCCGCGCTCAGATCGGGCGTTTTTTACTCACATAAAAAACCCCAATATTTCATTGACTTGGCGGCTCAGGACGTCTAGCGCTGGCGGCCTCAATCTCTAGGACTGCTGTAAGCGCCATCCGTTCGCTCTGTTTACCGCCAGCATTGTCCAGATGCAACAACGCCCCGCATAAGCGAGGCGTTGTCTTCGAAGCTACAGCCGATTACTTGGCGGCAGCGTCTTCTTTGGCTGGATCCTTGATGGCCAGCAGTTCCAGGTCGAAAACCAGAACCGAGTTGGCCGGGATTGCCGGGCTTGGCGATTGCGCGCCGTAAGCCAGATCGCTAGGGATGTACAGTTTGTACTTCTCGCCAACGTGCATCAGTTGCAGACCTTCAACCCAACCCGGGATCACGCCGCTGACCGGCAGATCGATCGGGCTGCCACGTTCAACCGAGCTGTCGAACACGGTGCCGTTGGTCAGCTTGCCGGTGTAGTGAACGGTCACGACGTCGGTAGGCTTGGGCTGTGGACCGTCGGCTTTCTTGACCACTTCGTACTGCAGACCGGAAGCAGTGGTGGTGACACCAGGCTTCTTGCCGTTTTCTTCGAGGAATTTCTTGCCAGCGGCTGCCGACTCTTCGCTCATCTTGGCCATACGCTCTTCAGCACGCTTTTGCAGTGCGGCGAAGGCTTCGACCAGTTCTTCATCTTTCAGCTTCTGTTCTTTCTTGCCGACGGCATCTTCGATGCCCTGGGCTACCGCTTTGGAGTCCAGATCATCCATGCCTTCCTGAGCAAGGCTCTTGCCCATATTCAGGCCGATACCGTAGGAAGCTTTTTGCGCCGGGGTTTTCAGCTCTACGCTGGTCTGCGAATCACAACCCGCGAGGACCAGGCTAACCAGGGCTACCGCCGCCGCCAACCGATGCTGTTTCATGCTATTTCCTTGTTCATGCGCCGAAAGGGCAATCGAGTAAAGCCGCGAGCTTATCAGGCCGCCACGACCAATGGCTACCGGCATGAGAGCAGGAAATGTCTGATAAGTTCAGGGATTAAAACGCATTCGGGCCTAGGGACGATGAAGCTTCTGTCATCTGGAGCTGACAAGGACTGGTGGGACTTCCTACGACAGTTGGCGTAATGGCCACTTGCCGCACCTGCAACAGCTGAGGCATAACAGCGCAACAACTCGACAAGGATGTTTATCTTGCGCCTCTTATTCCGTGTGCTGACTCTGATCGTGGTACTGCTGGGCTTGGTCCTGGCCGTGATTCTGTACTACGTCGCCAACCCGAAACTGCCCTTCTATACCCCGGCCCGACAGGTGCATTACCTGCAGCAGTGGAGTGAGGAGGAACGCCAGACTTACTACTTCACGCCGCAGGGCACACAGGTCAAAGGCCTGCGTTATGAATGGTTCGAGGCGCTGGAACTGCCCTTCTCACAGCAGCGTTTCGCGTCCCCGGAATACCTCGCACGCTTCGGTTTTCTGGTGGATCCTCAACACAAAGCCACGCCCAACAACCCGGGCAATCTGCCGGTTGGCTTCACCCGCCATCAGAACCCCGGCGGCACCGAACAATTTCTCGATATCACCTGCGCCGCCTGCCACACCGGCGAATTGCGCTTCAACGGCCAGGCCGTGCGGATTGACGGCGGTTCGGCGCAACATGTTCTGCCTTCCAGCGTTCCTACGTTGCGCGGTGGCAGTTTCGGACAGGCCTTGGTCGCCAGTCTGACCTCGACCTACTACAACCCGTGGAAATTCGAACGTTTCGCTCGCACTGTGCTGGGCAACGACTACGACCTGCGCCACGAGCAACTGCGCAAGGACTTCAAGGAGTCGCTGAACACCTTCCTCAAAGTCGCCTGGAACGACACTCATCGCGGCCTCTACCCGACCGAGGAAGGCCCGGGACGCACCGATGCCTTCGGCCGCATCGCCAACGCCACCTTCGGCGACGCGATCTCCCCTGCCAACTACCGCGTGGCCGACGCTCCCGTGGACTACCCGCAGCTGTGGGACATGTGGACCTTCGACTGGGTGCAATGGAACGGCTCGGCGCAGCAACCGATGGCGCGCAACATCGGTGAAGCGCTGGGCGTCGGCGCCACGTTGAATTTCTTCGACAGCAACGGCCAGCCACTGCAGGGCGATGCACGATATGCGTCCAGTGTGCGCGTGCGTGATCTGCACAAGATCGAAGAAACCCTGCAACGCCTGCAACCACCCGCCTGGCCGGAGGATGTGCTGGGTGCTATCGACAAACCGCTGGCCGCCAAGGGGCGAGCGCTGTTTGCCGAAAACTGCGCTGGTTGCCACGTGCCACGCCAGACTCAGGAGGGCGAGCGCTGGGTGCAGCATTTGCACATGCTGCCGGTGGAGGTGATCGGCACCGACCCGAATGCCGCGACCAACATTGCCAACCACCGTTTCGACCTGACGCCGCTGCAATGGGACCTGAAAGAGCTTGAGCAGATGGATGTGAAACTGCATCCGACGCCCACCGAACCACTGAATCTGAGCCAGTTATCGGTGGCCAAGGGCCTGGCCTACGTCACCGCGTTCGTCGAAAACCGCGCCTATCGCGAGGCGGGCGTTACCCCGCAGGAGAAACCGCAACTCGATGGTTTCGGCCTGCCGATCGGCGTACGCGAAAAACTTGCCTACAAGGCCAGACCATTGGCCGGTGTCTGGGCCACCGCGCCGTTTCTGCACAACGGTTCGGTGCCGAGCCTTTATCAGTTGCTGTCGCCGCAGGATGAACGCGCCACCACCTTCTATAAAGGCACGTTCGAATACGACCCGCGCCATCTGGGCTATCGCACCGAAGCCTTCACCAACGGCTTTTTGTTCGACACGCGGATCACCGGCAACCACAACAGCGGCCATGAATTCCGCGCTGGCGAACGGGGTAATGGCGTGATCGGTCGACTGCTGCAACCAGAAGAACGCTGGGCCTTGCTGGAGTACCTGAAAGTGCTGGGCGGACCGCTGGAGGCGCAATTGCCATGATGATCAACTCGTATAAAAAACCATCCCTTCTCGCCCGCATCTGGCTGTGGCTGGGACGACTGCTGGGCAAAACCCTGCTGGCTTTATTGGTGATCGGTCTGCTGGGCTGGGCCTTTGCCTGCGCATGGTTCGCCTGGCAACACCGCGGCCCGGTGTCGACGCAGGAACAGATTCCCGCCGGTGAAGCGGCGATGACCCAGGACGTGATCCAGACCGCCGTACGCATCGTCGATCAACACCGCGAAGGCACTCGCTACCTGCGTGACGCGCATGCCAAGGCCCATGGTTGCGTGAAAGCCGAAGTGACAGTGTTGCCGGAACTGGCAGCAGCGCTGCGCCAAGGGGTGTTCAGCGAACCGGGCAAAACCTGGCAGGCGATGATTCGCCTGTCCAATGGCAACGCCTACCCGCAGTTCGACAGCATCCGCGACGCTCGGGGCATGGCGATCAAACTGCTCGATGTGCCCGGCAAACCATTGCTCGCCGACCGTCAGGAGCGCCACGAGCAAGACTTCGTGATGTTCAGCCACCCGAATTTCTTTGTCAGCGATGTCGCCGAGTATCGTCAGAATGTGGCCGCTCAGGCTGACGGCAAAAAGATCATGGCGTTTTTCCCCGGCTGGGATCCTCGCAGCTGGCAGATCCGCCATTTGTTCATCGCCCTGGCAACCCTGTCGCCACCCCCGAACAGTCCGACCGCGACCACCTACTTTTCGGTATCGCCTTACAAATTTGGCGAGGCCAATGCCAAGTTTCGCGTTGCGCCGGATCCGGACAACTGCCCGGCCTACACCCTGCCCCCACAAAATCACGACCTGCCGAATTTCCTGCGCAGTGCGTTGAACCAGCAATTGTCCACGGACCGGGTGCCGGCGTGTTTTGTGCTGCAGATTCAGCGTCAGGATGCGAACAAGTACATGCCCATTGAGGACACCAGCATCGAATGGCGCGAGCAGGATTCATCGTTTGAAAGCGTGGCGCGGATCACCTTGCCTGCGCAGGACTTCGACACGCCGGCATTGAATCTCGAATGCGACAACCTGTCGTTCAATCCGTGGTTTGGCATCGAAGCGCACCGACCGATTGGCGGGATCAACCGCTTGCGTAAAGCGGTGTATGAGGCGGTGAGCGACTATCGGCACAGCCGCAATGCCGAACAGTGAGGAGACGAGGAGATGATTTGTGGTGAGGGGATTTATCCCCGATGGGATGCGAAGCAGCCCCAGCTTGAAGACTTTGGGCCTGCTGCGCAGGATATCGGGGATAAATCCCCTCACCACAGAGGCATTGCAGAAATTATCAAATCGCAGACAGCAAAAAGCCCGCACTAGGCGGGCTTTCTGTGGTGACCTGGCGTTCAGTGGGTCCAGGTGACCGAATATGGCGCAGCGGACGGGACTCGAACCCGCGACCCCCGGCGTGACAGGCCGGTATTCTAACCGACTGAACTACCGCTGCGCGAAACGCTTGAAACGAATGGTGGGTGATGACGGGATCGAACCGCCGACATTCTGCTTGTAAGGCAGACGCTCTCCCAGCTGAGCTAATCACCCTTCGCTTCGGTGTGGCGCGCATTCTACGGAGCGACCCAACCTCTGGCAAGCACTTTTTTAATTAATTTTCTCAGGCCTTCCAAAGGCTTAGAGAAGGGTTGGCCTATGACCCGGCGAAGACAATAATGCCCCCCTTTGTATAAAGGAGAGACTCACCCCATGTGGTTCAAAAACCTGCTTATCTATCGCCTGACCCCAGACCTGCCTGTCGATGCCGAGGCGCTGGAAACTGCACTGGCCACCAAACTGGCGCGTCCATGTGCAAGCCAGGAGTTGACCACCTACGGTTTCGTCGCGCCATTCGGCAAAGGCGAAGATGCTCCACTGGTGCACGTCAGCGGTGATTTCCTGCTGATCGCTGCACGTAAAGAAGAACGCATTCTGCCGGGCAGCGTCGTACGCGACGCGGTCAAGGAAAAGGTCGAAGAGATCGAAGCGGAGCAGATGCGCAAGGTCTATAAGAAGGAACGCGACCAGATCAAGGATGAAATCATTCAGGCGTTCCTGCCGCGCGCCTTTATCCGTCGCTCGTCGACCTTCGCCGCCATCGCGCCGAAACAGGGCTTGATTCTGGTGAACTCGGCCAGCCCGAAACGCGCCGAAGACCTGCTCTCCACAATGCGTGAAGTGCTAGGCACCCTGCCCGTGCGTCCGCTGACCGTGAAAACCGCGCCGACCGCGGTGATGACCGAGTGGGTCACCACCCAGCAAGCGGCCCCGGACTTCTTCGTTCTGGACGAGTGCGAACTGCGCGACACCCACGAAGACGGTGGCATCGTGCGTTGCAAGCGTCAGGACCTGACCAGCGAAGAAATCCAGTTGCACCTGAGCACTGGCAAAGTGGTCACCCAGTTGTCGCTGGCCTGGCAGGACAAACTGTCGTTCATGCTCGACGACAAGATGACCGTCAAACGCCTGAAGTTCGAAGACCTGCTGCAGGATCAGGCGGAACAGGACGGCGGCGACGAAGCTCTGGGCCAACTGGACGCCAGCTTCACCCTGATGATGCTGACCTTTGGCGACTTCCTGCCGGCGCTGGTGGAAGCGTTGGGCGGTGAAGAGACTCCGCAGGGGATCTAAACCCCTTGCACGCACCTTCTTCTTATAGAGGGTGCCTGAAAAGCAAAGATCGCAGCCTTCGGCAGCTCCTACATTTGGAATGTGTTTTCCTGTAGGAGCTGCCGAAGGCTGCGATCTTTTTGCTGGCACCGTATGCTTAGCTTCCTAACGCTTTCACATAATAAGGAACACGCCATGCGCGCACTGGCTGCACTGAGCCGCTTTGTCGGCAACACCTTCGCTTACTGGGTTCTGATTTTCGCCGTGATCGCGTTCCTGCAACCGGCGTGGTTCTCGGTCTCAAAGGCGCGATCGTGCCGCTGCTGGGGCTGGTGATGTTCGGCATGGGCCTGACCCTCAAACTCGACGACTTCGCCGCCGTTGCCCGCCATCCGTGGCGCGTGGCTTTGGGCGTGGTCGCACATTTCGTGATCATGCCCGGTGTGGCGTGGTTGCTCTGCCAGATCTTCCACCTGCCGCCGGAAATCGCGGTCGGGGTGATTCTGGTCGGCTGCTGCCCAAGCGGCACCTCTTCCAACGTCATGACCTGGCTGGCACGCGGCGATCTGGCGCTGTCGGTGGCGATTGCCGCCGTCACCACCCTCCTCGCCCCGCTGCTGACCCCGGCGCTGATCTGGCTGCTGGCCTCGGCATGGTTGCCGGTGTCGTTCATGGAATTGTTCTGGTCGATCCTGCAAGTGGTGCTGCTGCCGATCGTGCTCGGCGTGGTTGCGCAACGCCTGCTCGGCGACAAGGTGCGCCACGCGGTGGATGTGTTGCCGCTGGTGTCGGTGGTCAGCATCGTGATCATCGTCACCGCCGTGGTGGCCGCCAGTCAGGCGAAGATCGCCGAATCCGGGCTGCTGATCATGGCCGTGGTGATGCTGCACAACAGCTTCGGCTACTTGCTGGGTTACTTCACCGGACGCCTGTTCAACTTGCCCTTGGCGCAGCGCAAGTCGCTGGCGCTGGAAGTCGGCATGCAGAACTCGGGACTGGGTGCGGCGCTGGCGAGTGCGCACTTCTCGCCGCTGGCGGCAGTGCCGAGTGCGCTGTTCAGCGTCTGGCACAACATTTCCGGGGCACTGCTGTCGACATATTTCCGCCGGATGAGCGAGAAAGAAGACCGCGCAACGGCAGCTCAACAGGCTGCCGATTGAGCGCGAACTTGATCCCCGGATTGATGCTCGTCAATATATTGCGCAACGCGGGGACGACCCTGCGGCTCGATCGAGTTATCAATCTGGGGACGGCCCCGTCAATCGATGGAGGTCTCTTATGTCCTGGATCATTCTGTTTTTCGCCGGCCTGTTCGAAGTCGGCTGGGCCGTCGGCCTGAAATACACCGACGGCTTCACCCGCCCGCTCCCCACCGTACTGACCGTTGCGGCGATGGCCATCAGCCTTGGCCTGCTGGGTCTTGCAATGAAGGAATTGCCGCTGGGTACGGCTTATGCGATCTGGACCGGCGTCGGTGCCGTGGGCACGGTGATTGCCGGGATCATTCTGTTTGGCGAGTCGATGGCGTTGATTCGGCTGGCCAGTGTGGCGTTGATCATTACCGGGTTGATTGGTCTGAAGGTCAGCGCTTAAGCCACTGGCCCCATCGCTGGCAAGCCAGCTCCCACAGGGATCTCCGGTGAACACAAATCTTGTGTAAATCCAGAAAACCTGTGGGAGCTGGCTTGCCAGCGATGAGGCCAGCACTATCACCGATTATCTGACGGCCCCGCGCAACGCCCCCACCATCCCCTGCAATTTGGCCGGTTCCGCCGCGTCAACCTCAACCGCCGAACCCGCCACCAACGTCACCCGCGACCACAACCGCTTGAACAGCCCCTTGTTCGGATCGCGGCTGAAGAAACTCCCCCACAACCCCTGCAACGCCAGCGGAATCACCGGCACCGGGGTTTCTTCGAGAATCCGCGTCAGTCCGCCCTTGAACTCGTTGATCTCGCCATCGGTGGTCAACTTGCCTTCGGGGAAGATGCACACCAGCTCACCGTCCTTCAGATACTGGGCAATCCGGGTGAAGGCTTTTTCGTAGATCTGGATGTCTTCGTTGCGTCCGGCAATCGGAATCGTCCCCGCCGTGCGAAAGATAAAGTTCAGCACTGGCAGGTTGTAGATTTTGTAGTACATGACAAAGCGAATCGGCCGACGCACCGCGCCGCCAATCAGCAGTGCATCGACGAACGACACGTGGTTGCACACCAGCAACGCCGCGCCCTCGTCCGGGATCGCTTCGAGATTACGGTGCTCGACACGGTACATGGAATGGCTGAGCAGCCAGATCATGAAACGCATGCTGAACTCGGGGACGATCTTGAAGATGTAGGCGTTGACGCCGATGTTCAGCAGCGACACCACCAGGAACAGCTGCGGAATCGACAGTTTGACCACACTCAGCAACACGATCGAAACGATCGCCGAGACCACCATGAACAGCGCGTTGAGAATGTTGTTCGCGGCAATCACCCGCGCCCGCTCGTTCTCGGCGGTGCGCGACTGGATCAAGGCGTACAGCGGCACAATATAGAAGCCGCCAAAAATGCCGAGGCCGAGAATGTCCACCAGCACCGCCCAGGTGTGCACAAAGCCCAGCACTTCAATCCAGCTGTGGCCGCTGACACTTTCCGGGATACCGCCGGAATGCCACCACAGCAGCAGGCCAAACACGGTCAGACCGAACGAACCGAATGGCACCAGGCCGATCTCGACCTTGCGCCCCGAGAGCTTCTCGCAAAGCATCGAACCCAGCGCAATGCCCACCGAAAACACGGTGAGAATCAGCGTCACCACGGTTTCGTCGCCGTGCATCCACTCCTTGGCGTAGGCCGGGATCTGCGTCAGGTAAATCGCCCCGACAAACCAAAACCACGAGTTGCCGACAATCGAGCGCGACACCGCCGGCGTCTGGCCCAGACCGAGTTTCAGCGTGGCCCAGGACTGGCTGAAGATGTTCCAGTTCAGGCGCATTTCCGGCGAGGCCGCCGCCGCGCGCGGAATGCTGCGACTGGCGAGATAACCCAGCACGGCAATGCCGACAATCGCGGTCGAAACCAGTGGCGCGTAATGGGTCGAGGACATGATGATCCCGGCGCCGATGGTCCCGGCGAGAATCGCCAGGAACGTGCCCATCTCCACCAGACCATTGCCGCCGACCAGTTCATCCTCGCGCAACGCCTGCGGCAGGATCGAATACTTCACCGGCCCGAACAGCGCTGAATGCGTGCCCATGGCAAACAGCGCCACCAGCATCAGCGACAGGTGATCGAATAGAAAGCCGATCGATCCTACGACCATGATCGCGATTTCCGCGAGTTTGATCAGACGGATAAGCGCGTCCTTGGCGAATTTTTCCCCGAACTGCCCGGCCAGCGCCGAAAACAGGAAGAATGGCAGGATAAACAGCAGCGCACACAGGTTGACCCAGATCGAACGGTCACCTTCGATGGTCAGCCGATACAGAATGGCGAGGATCAGCGACTGCTTGAACACGTTGTCGTTGAACGCGCCCAGCGACTGTGTGATGAAAAACGGCAGAAAGCGCCGAGTGCGAAGCAGGTTGAACTGTGAGGGGTGACTCATCTTCCGTGTTTCCCTGAGGTCGGTAGAGAATGGCCTGGATCTGCTTATTGGAATCTCGATCGGCGATCCAGGCCACACCTTACCTAAACTTTTCAGGTTATTTCTTCAACCCTGCAATACAAGGTGAGACAAACAACTCGCCGCGCCAAGCGCCTTGCACGGTGCGTTTACCGACGATCAGCCACATCACCGCCAGCAACGTCACCAGCACGCAGCCCACAACGCTGAAAAAACCGAGGTTCAGCGTGCTGGCGAGCTTGAGGGTCGCCAGTGAATACACGCCCAGCGGGAAGGTAAAACCCCACCAGCCGAGGTTGAACGGGATGCCGTCACGCAGGTAACGCGCGGTGATCAGCAGCGCCATCAACATCCACCACAAGCCGAAGCCCCACAGGGTGATACCGGCGACCAGCCCCAGGCCCGCAGCGATTTCACCGATGCCCGGCAGGCCGTTGGCGGAGAAGATCGCCGGTGCATCAGCGCCCAGCAGCAACATGCCCAACGCACCAGTGCCGATCGGGCCAAGGGCCAGCCAGCTTGAGGCGGCCATGTTTTCGTGGGGCAGTTTATGCAGGGCCATGCGCAGCAACAGGATGGTCAGAATGCTGAACGCCACCGGCAGGGAAAATGCCCAGAGCACGTAACTGGTGGTCAGCACCACCAGTTGCGCGTGGGCATCGACCAGATGCGGCGCGAGCAAGCCGCCGCTGGCCGCTGCCACTTCTGCAGCGACCACCGGCAGCAGCCAGACCGCGGTCATCTGGTCGATGCTGTGTTCCTGGCGGGTAAACATCATGTACGGAATCAACACGCCACAGGCCAGCGACATGGCCACGTCGAGCCACCACAGCACCTCGGCAAGATGAATCACCCCATCGCCCCAGCGTGGCAGACCGAACAGCAGAAAACCGTTGATGATGGTCGCCAAACCCATGGGAATGGTGCCAAAGAACATCGATACCGTGGAGTGACCGAAGATCCGCCGCGCTTCATCGAAGAATAAAATCCAGCGCGCGGCATAGGCGAAGGTAAACAAGGTGAACAACAGAATGTTGAACAGCCACAAACCTTCGGCCACCGCGTGCAACCCTGGGATCGCCACCGGCAATTGCGCCAGCGCCAGGGCAAGCACGCCAGTGCCCATGGTCGCGGCGAACCAGTTCGGGGTGAATTGACGGATCACTTCACGCGGATGCTGAAGTTGGCGGAACGGCTTGATGCCGGGTTTGGCAATGTTGGGGCAAGTCATCATGAACTCCTGTCCTCAGGTGAGGTTGAGTCCATGGTAGAACCTAATCGAATATCTATATAACGGGTAATTTCTCTATCTGTTATCTACTTTACAGATAATAGTCTAGACACTGCCTTCGCTTTCAATCACCAGAATCCGCGCCGCACCCTGCGGATGCGCCACGTGCTCGGTGCCGACCGAGGCGTAGAAGATGTCACCGACCGCAAGCAGCACCTGCTTTACTTCACCTTGGTCGCGATAGTGCATCTGCACTTGACCATCGAGCACCACAAACACTTCCTCGCCGTCGTTGATGTGCCATTTATATGGCTGATCAGTCCAGTGCAGGCGCGTGGTGATGCCGTTCATGTTGGCGATGTCCAGCGCCCCCCAGGCACGCTCGGCGGTGAACGACTTGCTGCGGATAATCTTCATCTGTCGATCCGTGAAAAGAATGCCGGTCAAAGGTAACTGAAAGCCCGACGTTTATGGAGCGCTGCAAGCCTTGACCGTTTGCGGGCGCAGGCTGAGCAACAGCGCGGCGACGGCCAGGAAGATCAATCCGGCACCGTAGCCGTCAGTGGTCACCAGCAAACCGTAAGTGCGGGTCAAATGCCCGGCCAGCAACGCCGGCAAGCAGAACGCCAGATAACTCAGCGCGTAATACGCCGACATCAAACCGGCCCGTTCATGCGCCAGGGCCAACGGCACCAGGCTGCGCACCGCGCCGAGGAAACCCGAACCAAAGCCGCAACCAGCGACCAGTGTGCCGAGGAAAAACAGCGCCAGACTGGCACTGTGCACACCAAGCAGAATCAGCAGCACGCCGACAGGCAGCAGACTGGCGCCGATTTGCAGGGCTTTGCCGGCGGGACGATTGCGCAAAGTGAAGATCATCAGCGCCCCGGTCACGGTCAACGCCGAGACGGTAGCGCCGCCGATCAGGTTCGAAGTCGAGCCGGTGGCGGTGCGCACCAGCGACGGCGCCAGTGAGGCAAAAAAGCCGCCGAGGGCCCAGGTTGCGGTGTTCAGCGGCAGCACACGCCACAAGGTCGAACGCGCCTGAACCGGCACATGCAAGGTCGGCCGCAGCGAAGCCCAGGCCCCGGCTTGTGGAGTGACGCTTTCCGGCAGACGCCAGACATACACCGCCTGCAACACAAACAGCGCCAGCAGCAGCCAGTAGGTCAACTGCAACGGCGCCGGGGCGAATTCGGCCAGCAAGCCGCAGCCCATGCTGCCCAGCGCCATGCCGAGCAACGGTGCGACGCTGTTGATCAACGGCCCTTGCTGGCGATCGGTGTCGAGCAGTGTCGCGCTCAAAACAGCGGTGGCCATGCCGGTGGCAAAACCCTGCAGCACGCGGGCGCTGATCAGCCAGGCAACACTGTCGGCGCTGATAAACAGCAGCATTGCCAGCGCATTGAGCAGCACGGCAGTGAAAATCACCGGTTTGCGTCCCAGGTGATCGGACAGCGATCCGACCGTCAACAGCGCCGCCAGCAGACTCAGCGCATACACGCCGAAAATCAGGGTCAGCACCGCTGCCGAGAAGTGCAGTTGATCTTGATACAGGTGATACAACGGTGTCGGCGCTGTGGAAGCGGCGAGAAAACTCAATAAGGTGATCGCCAGAAAAATCAGGCTGCCACGGTTGGAAGCAAGGCTGGTCATGGGCACACTCCGCAAAAGCTAATTTTTTGCTTTTGCGGAGTGTGCTCTCGGCTTTGGCTTAAAGCAAATTCTTTGTGTTAAGGTCTGACACATGGCTATTAAAGAAGGTTTACGCCCCGGCGGCCGCAGTGCCCGGGTGCAAGAGTCGATTCATTCGGCAGTCCGCGCGCTTCTGCAAGAACAGGAGCGCAGCACGGTGACCGTCCCGCAAATTGCGGCGCGGGCCGGGGTCACGCCGTCGACCATCTATCGGCGCTGGGGGGATCTGGCGGCGCTGCTCGCCGACGTCGCCCTCGCCCGCATGCGCCCCGACAGCGAACCGGCGGTGACCGGTGACCTGCGCGGTGACATCCGCGCCTGGGCCGAGCAATATCTGGACGAAATGAGTTCAGAACCGGGGCGCAACATGATGCGCGACGTGCAGGCCAGCGCCACGCCGGGGTACTGCGTGACGATTCTTGGTGGGCAGTTGCAGACCATCATCGAGCGCCACCCTGACGAGTCGGCGCCGAGCATTGATCGGTTGATCAATCTGGTGGTGGCGCCGGTGGTGTTCCGGATTCTGTTTTCGGCGGCGGCGCTGGAGGTGGATGAACTGCATCGACTAATCGATATTGCTTTGAAACAGGACTGACGCTATCGCTGGCAAGCCAGCTCCCACAGGGTCTGTGGTGTTCACAAAATCTGTGCCCACTGGAGATCCTTGTGGGAGCTGGCTTGCCAGCGATGGGGCCTGACCGGTCACCCCAAAAACCACCCGGTTTCAAACCTGCGACACCCCGCCACGCCACGACCTTGGTCGACACTGACTAACCGCCATACTCATGCGAGACTGTCCGCCCGGGCAGGACTGCCGGGGAGTCTTTTGTCGGGAGTGTTGCATGTCGTTGTCCACCGGGCTGATCGCCGCCGTCGCCCTCGCCTATATGGCCATCATGTTCGCCATCGCCTTCTACGGCGACCGTCGCAGCACGCCGTTGCCGCCGCGGATGCGCGCGTGGGTGTACAGCCTGTCGCTGGCGGTTTATTGCACCAGCTGGACGTTCTTCGGCGCGGTCGGTCAGGCGGCGGAACAGCTGTGGTCATTCCTGCCGATCTATCTCGGGCCGATCCTGTTGTTGCTGGGCGCGCCGTGGGTCCTGCAGAAAATGGTGATGATCAGCAAGCAGGAGAACATCACCTCGATTGCCGACTTCATCGCCGCGCGCTACGGCAAATCGCAATCGCTGGCGGTGGTGGTGGCGCTGATCTGTCTGGTTGGCGTCCTGCCCTACATCGCCCTGCAACTCAAAGGCATCGTCCTCGGCGTGAACTTGCTGATCGGCGCCGGCGCCGACGCCATGGGCACCCGCGCCCAGGACACCGCGCTGATCGTGTCGCTGGTACTGGCGCTGTTCACCATCGTCTTCGGTACGCGCAACCTCGATGCCACCGAGCACCACCGCGGCATGGTGCTGGCGATTGCCTTTGAATCGCTGGTCAAGCTGTTCGCCTTTCTCGCCGTTGGCGCCTTCGTGACCTACGGGCTGTACGACGGTTTCGACGACCTGTTCAACCAGGCGATGCTCGCACCACGGCTTGAGCAATACTGGAAAGAAACCATCAACTGGCCATCGATGGTGGTGCAGACCGGGGTGGCGATGATGGCGATCATCTGCCTGCCGCGACAGTTTCACGTCACCGTGGTGGAGAACATCGACCCGCAGGATCTGCGCCTGGCCAAGTGGGTGTTCCCGGCGTATCTGGCGCTGGCCGCGCTGTTCGTGGTGCCGATCGCCCTCGCCGGGCAGATGATGCTGCCGAGTCACGTGTTGCCCGACTCGTTCGTGATCAGCCTGCCGTTGGCCCAGGCCCATCCGGCATTGGCGTTGCTGGCGTTCATCGGCGGTGCGTCGGCGGCCACCGGCATGGTGATTGTGGCCAGCGTGGCACTGTCGACCATGGTTTCCAACGACATGCTGTTGCCGTGGCTGCTGCGGCGCAACAACGCCGAGCGCCCGTTCGAAGTGTTCCGCCAGTGGATGCTCTCGGTGCGCCGCGTGAGCATCGTGCTGATTCTGTTGCTGGCCTACGTCAGCTACCGCTTGCTCGGTTCCACCGCGAGCCTGGCGACCATCGGCCAGATCGCCTTCGCCGCCGTCACCCAACTGGCCCCGGCGATGCTCGGCGCGCTGTACTGGAAACAGGCCAACCGCCGTGGGGTGTTCGCCGGCTTGGCGGCCGGTACGTTCCTTTGGTTCTACACGCTGATCCTGCCGATTGCCGCTCACAGCCTCGGCTGGTCGCTGAACACTTTTCCCGGTCTGGCGTGGCTGCACAGCAACCCGCTGAACCTGCCGATCACGCCACTGACCCAAGGCGTGGTGCTGTCGCTGGCGGGCAACTTCACGTTGTTCGCCTGGGTCTCGGTGCTGTCGCGCACGCGGGTTTCGGAACACTGGCAGGCCGGGCGCTTCATCGGTCAGGAAATCAGCGCGCGGCCGAGTGCGCGTTCGATGCTGGCGGTGCAGATCGATGATTTGCTGCAACTGGCGGCGCGCTTTGTCGGTGAGGAACGCGCGCGGCAGAGCTTCATTCGTTTCGCCTACCGCCAAGGCAAAGGCTTCAACCCGAACCAGAACGCCGATGGCGAATGGATCGCCCACACCGAACGCTTGCTGGCCGGTGTGCTCGGCGCTTCGTCGACGCGCGCGGTAGTGAAAGCTGCGATTGAAGGTCGGGAAATGCAGCTGGAGGACGTCGTCCGTATCGCTGACGAAGCCTCGGAAGTCCTGCAGTTCAACCGTGCCCTGCTGCAAGGCGCGATTGAGAACATTACCCAGGGCATCAGCGTGGTCGACCAGTCGCTGAAACTGGTGGCCTGGAACCGCCGCTATCTGGAGCTGTTCAACTACCCGGACGGTTTGATCAGCGTCGGCCGACCGATTGCCGACATCATTCGCTACAACGCCGAACGTGGCCTGTGCGGCCCCGGTGAGGCAGAAGTCCACGTCGCCCGGCGTCTGCATTGGATGCGTCAGGGCCGCGCGCACACGTCCGAACGCCTGTTCCCCAATGGCCGGGTGATCGAGCTGATCGGCAACCCGATGCCCGGTGGCGGTTTCGTCATGAGTTTCACCGACATCACCGCGTTCCGCGAAGCCGAGCAGGCGCTGACCGAGGCCAACGAAGGTCTGGAGCAACGGGTCAGCGAGCGTACGCAGGAGTTGTCACAGCTCAACGTCGCGCTGACCGAAGCCAAGGGCCATGCCGAGGCCGCCAACCAGTCGAAAACCCGCTTCCTCGCCGCCGTCAGTCATGACCTGATGCAGCCGTTGAACGCCGCTCGCTTGTTCTCTGCCGCCCTCTCCCATCAGGAAGACGGCTTGAGCAGCGAGGCGCAGCAACTGGTGCAACACCTCGACAGCTCGCTGCGTTCGGCGGAAGACCTGATCAGCGACCTGCTGGATATTTCCCGCCTGGAAAACGGCAAGATCAACCCCGATCGCAAGCCGTTCGCGCTCAATGAGCTGTTCGATACGCTCGGCGCCGAATTCAAGGCGCTGGCCCAGGAACAAGGCCTGAGGTTCCGTGTGCGCGGTAGCCAGTTGCGCATCGACAGCGACATCAAGCTGCTGCGACGGATTCTGCAGAACTTCCTCACCAACGCTTTCCGTTACGCCAAAGGGCCAGTGTTGCTGGGCGTGCGCCGACGTGGCGGCGAACTGTGTCTGGAAGTGTGGGATCGCGGGCCGGGGATTCCGGCAGACAAACAACAAGTGATTTTCGAGGAGTTCAAACGCCTCGACAGCCATCAGACCCGCGCCGAAAAAGGCCTCGGGCTGGGCCTGGCGATTGCCGACGGTTTATGTCGCGTGCTCGGCCATACCCTGCGCGTACGTTCGTGGCCGGGGCACGGCAGCGTGTTCAGTGTCAGTGTGCCGCTGGCCCGGGCGCAGTCGGTGCCGACGAATGCTGCGGTGGAGTTGAACGGCAAGCTGCTCAGCGGTGCGCAGGTGCTGTGCATCGACAACGAAGACAGCATTTTGATTGGCATGAACAGCCTGCTGACCCGCTGGGGCTGTCAGGTGTGGACGGCGCGCAATCGTGAGGAATGTGCGGCGTTGCTGAACGAGGGCGTGCGGCCGCAACTGGCATTGGTCGACTATCACCTCGACCATGGCGACACGGGAACCGAGCTGATGGCGTGGTTGCGCACCAAATTGGGTGAGCCAGTGCCGGGGGTGGTGATCAGTGCCGATGGCCGCCCGGAGACGGTGGCGCAGGTGCATGCGGCGGGGCTGGATTATCTGGCCAAACCGGTGAAACCGGCGGCGTTGCGGGCGTTGTTGAGTCGGTATGTGCCGCTGTAACAATCCCCCCTGTGGCGAGGGAGCTTGCTCCCGCTCGACTGCGCAGCAGTCGCGAAACGGTGAATCAAGCCAATCGGGGATTCAGACTCAAGGGGTGCTTCGCCCCCCCAGCGGGAGCAAGCTCCCTCGCCACAGAATCGAGTTTATTCCGGCAGTTCGACCAGCCCATCGACATCGGTCATCGCCCGCTCCAGCAGATCCGCCGGCAGACTCTTGCTCGCCCGTGCCCCGAGCAACTTGAGCTGCTCACTGCGGCTGACCAGGTTGCCGCGCCCTTCCGTGAGCTTGTTGCGCGCCGAACTGTAGGCCTTGTCCAGCTGTTGCAGGCGATTGCCGACTTCGTCCAGATCCTGAATGAACAGCACGAACTTGTCGTACAGCCACCCGGCCCGCTCGGCGATTTCCCGGGCGTTCTGGCTTTGCCGCTCCTGCTTCCACAGGCTGTCGATCACCCGTAACGTTGCCAGCAACGTAGTCGGACTGACGATCACGATGTTGCGGTCGAATGCTTCCTGAAACAGCGAAGGCTCAGCCTGCAATGCGGCGGAAAACGCCGCTTCGATCGGCACGAACAGCAAGACGAAATCGAGGCTGTGCAACCCTTCCAGACGTTTGTAATCCTTGCCGGCCAGACCTTTGACGTGGCTGCGCAGCGACAGCACGTGCTGCTTGATCGCGATCTGGCCGAGGGTGTCGTCTTCAGCGGCGACGTACTGCTGATATGCCGTAAGGCTGACCTTGGAGTCGACCACTACCTGCTTATCGCCCGGCAGGTAAATGATCACATCCGGCTGGAAGCGCTCGCCGTCCGGCCCCTTGAGGTTGACCTGAGTCTGGTACTCACGGCCCTTCTCCAGCCCCGCGTGTTCCAACACCCGCTCAAGGATCAGTTCACCCCAGTTGCCTTGGGTCTTCTGGCCCTTGAGGGCGCGGGTCAGGTTGGTCGCCTCATCACTCAGGCGCAAGTTAAGCGCTTGCAGGCGCTCCAGCTCCTTGGCCAGCGAGAAGCGCTCGCGGGCTTCGGCCTGATAGCTTTCTTCCACACGTTTTTCGAAGGACTGGATGCGTTCCTTCAGCGGATCGAGCAACTGCCCGAGGCGCTGTTGACTGGTTTCGGCAAAGCGCTGTTCACGCTCATCGAAGATCTTCCCCGCCAGCTCGGCGAACTGCGCGCGCAGCTCGTCGCGCGAGCCTTGCAGGTCGTTGAGACGTTGTTGATGGCTTTCCTGTTGCTCGCGCAGTTCGGCATTGAGTGACGCAGCCTGGGCGTCGAGACGCCGCAATTCGGCTTCCTTGTTGGCGCGCTCGATGTTCCACGCGTGGGAAGCGTCGCGGGCGTCATCGCGCTCGATCTGCAGCAGCTCGACTTCGCGGCGCAGGGCGGCAAGCTCAGCCTGTTTGGCGGCATTGGCCTGGCCGAGGTCGACGATTTCATCGCGGCCGGCCTCAAGCTGGGCGTTGAGCCCGTCCTGCGCCAGTTGCGCCATGGCCAGGCGCTCTTCGAGCAAGGCGACCTCGGCTTGCCGGTCGCTGGCCCGCCGCTGCAGTTGCCAGGCCAGCGCCAGCAGCGGCAATCCCGCGCCCGCCAGCCCCAGCAACACGCTGGTCAAGTCCATAGCCATAGCCACTCCTGCCGATCCGATAAAGCCTGAAGGTTAACCAAGGCGTGGGGCGTTGGACAGCTCAGTCTTCGAGCAGACCGAGTTCCCGTTGTGCACGCCGGTCGCCCGCGCGCGCGGCCTGGCGCAGCAGATCCTGCCCGATGCGCCGATCCCGGGCATTGCCGCACTCGCGGCACATCAATTGGCCGAGACGACTTTGCGCGGCGACGACGCCTTCGCGCGCCGGTTGCTTGAGCAGACGCCCCGCCAGATGCTTGGCATTACGGCTATCGCCCAGGCGCGGGCTGTCGAGCAGCCATTCGGCCACACGCACGGAAAATCGCTTGGGAGGGGTAACACGAGGGTGTTCGGAGGTAACAGAGTCTGATACTGAGCGAAACTTCATAAAACACTGTGGGACAGATCGGAAGGCGCGCCACTCTACTCTCTTTTTCGTACAGGTAAAGTCGAAAAAAACCCGGCACGCCCGTCCTAGAGCAAGCGCTAGGGACAATCCACAGAAGCTGTGGATAACTCAGTGGACAACCGCTCCCGAACCTCCGCAAAGCCTTGTGGAATGGGGCTCGCAGTCAAACTGACGATTTTTTCACCAACAAAAAAAGACGATATTTTTCATTGACTTAAACTTTTGATGCAGGCAGCCATCGAGGTCAGGATTGATATGACAGTGAGGTTACGTCCTGCGCAACTAATGTGCACAAGTACCTGTTACCCGGTTATATCGATGCGCTTTTTTGGCTCGTTTTGCGCCTCGAGCTGGGGACAAGCGGATTGGCGATGGACATGGCTGCACGCTTTTGTGGCGACGGATGGTTTCTTCGCGATCAGCCTCGCTCCCACAATCGGCCCCAGTCCTACTGTGCGAGCCTGCTCGCGAAGGGGCCAGCCCTGCCACCCGTAATCCGCGCCACCGACCGAAACTTTTTTGCCGCCGGGTTTGCATTGCCCAGGACGTTCCGTTACTATCCGCGGCGTTAGTACCAAGCTGAAAGTCAATTCCGGTCGAACACATCCCCACGGTCAACCTTCTTCCCAGAAGCCCTTCACCGAAAAAAGCGGGAACGACCCCTCGATGGTTTCCAGGTAAATCTTGCGCCGACACTGCCTTTGAATGAATGCAAAGGGTGTTGCGAAGAGCACTTACTCTGACCGAACCAACCTGCAAATTGATCAGGATCTTCACCCCGGGCCCAGAACCTTTGCCCTCGATGTGTTGCCTGTCCTCCTAAGTACCTACCTGCCAGCCCAAGCGCGCCAACTTATCAGCGCTTCAAACTGGCTGCTTTGTTCCAGTCGGGTTCTTTGTTCGACCAATGGTGGTCGACATTACTGGAACGTTTTAACGTTGCACGGTTCTTATCCGTGTCATTTGTAGGAACACCTAATAACTATGTCTACTCAAATCCAGACTCAGGATGCCATTCGCACCCTAACCAACGCTTTTGCCCCAATGAACTGCCTGATCATGGCCGCTCGCAAAGGCTGCTTCAGCTTCACCGTGGTCAATGAACACGGGATCGCTCGCCACAGCGAGCGTCTGTACCCTGATCAGTACTCCAGCGCCGAACCGCTGCAGGCCATTATTGATCGTACGCGTCAGGCCTTGATTGCCTGAGAGCCGAAAAGGCTGCAAAAGCAAAAGCCCCGCACACAATGCGGGGTTTTTTATTGCCCGATATTTCGCTTTTAGCCCTTCACGCCTAAGCACCTTCGGATATAACGCTTGTGGCTCGCTGGCGGAAATATTTTAAAAACAGGCCTTTACGTCGCGAATATGACACTACACTTCAACTCAAGCAGCTTGATCCGCTTCCGGCGAGCCTGAGTCGAATCACCGCTGCCAAAGCCCCTTCAGGTTTCGCCGCCCCATTACAAGAATCGAGGGCATTATGGGTATCGCTGCCAGCGAACTGTGTCGCTACGTGATCCGTCCCACACTGATTTATCTGGGACGTCACTGCGCAACCGCCGAATCCCTGCTGCTGGGGATAGCGGCCAGCCAGTCCGCCCTCGGTTCCGCCTTGCATGACCGCCGTGGCCACGGCCTCTACCGGATTGCCGAGCACCGTCACCAGGCCCTTTGGGATCATTATCTGGCGCTCGATCCGGAGCGTGCCAGCCTGGTTCGCGGCTTGGCCAGCCAACATGCCTTTCTCAGTGGCCCGCACCTGGAATTGACCGTCAACCTGCGTTACGCCACCGCCATTGCCTGGCTGCTGGTGGAAGAACGACACCCCACCCTCCCCGAACCCGACGATCTGCTGGGCAT
Organism: Pseudomonas sp. NPDC088414; assembly: GCF_044753325.1. Lineage (NCBI taxonomy): Bacteria > Pseudomonadati > Pseudomonadota > Gammaproteobacteria > Pseudomonadales > Pseudomonadaceae > Pseudomonas > Pseudomonas sp. NPDC088414. Next base: position 56,455 of record NZ_JBIVMY010000022.1, read on the forward strand.
GGCGCGAATCTGGCGTCAGACCTTCCAGCCGCAAGGTCGTCTGCGCGACTTCACCTACGCCTGGCAAACCTGTGTTTCACCGGTGAATCAGGTCGCGTGTTAACTGGCGAGTTTTAGAAGATCGCTCAACAGGTCGCCAATCTGGTCGGATTGTCCTACAAAACCGCTCTAACTCAAGCCATAGGGACTATAGCGCTGGAACGAAAATGTTGGTAATTTTCGCCCCGGTGATCACCAGGAGTTCTAATAATGAAAAAAGTCATGCTCAAAACCACCCTTAGCCTCGCCGTTACCATGGCATCCACCCAGATCTTCGCAGCTGGCTTTGCCATCAACGAACACAGTATCAGCGGGATGGGCACTGGTTACGCTGGGCGATCCTCTTCTGCCGACGATGCAAGCACTGTTTATGGCAACCCTGCCGGCATGTCGCGCCTCACGCGCGAACAGGTCACCGGTGGTGTTGCATTCCTCGATGCCAAAACCGATATCAGCGACGCCAGCTCCAGCCCTAACGGCGGCAGCAACAAAGGCGACATGGTGCCCTTCACCTCCGTACCTATGGGCTTCTACGTCAAACCGATCGACGAGCATTGGGCATTCGGCCTCGGCGTATACGTGCCGTTCGGCCTGATTACCGACTACGAAAAAGGCTTTGCCGGCCGTTACTTCGGCAGCAAATCCGAAGTACAAGTCATCACCTTCCAGCCGACTGTCAGCTACAAGTTCAACGACGTGGTGTCGATCGGTTTCGGTCCGACCATCAACCGCATCGACGGCACGCTGGAATCCAACCTGTCGATCACTCAGGCTGCGCCGGACGGCAAGGTCAAGATCAAGGGTGACGACACCGCACTGGGCTATAACATCGGCGTGCTGGTACAAGCCACTGACACCACTCGTCTGGGTCTGACCTATCACTCGAAAGTCGATTACAAGCTCGAAGGCAACACCAAGGTCAACTACGGCGTATTGGGCGCCGTCGGCCTGGGCGCCCAGCAGAAGTACGACGCTTCGCTGAAGATCACCACCCCTGAATCCGTGGACTTCTCGGTCACTCAGGCGATCAACGACCGCTGGAACGTTTACGCCGGTAGCACCTGGACCCGCTGGAGCCAGCTGGAAAAGATCACCGTCAAGAACTCCGGCGTGCAGCCGCTGCTGGCCGGTCAGTTCGGCGAGATCACCGAAGACCAGAACTGGCACGACTCCTGGGCTTACGCCGTGGGTACTTCGTACCAGTTGAACAAGGAATGGGTACTGCGTACCGGTCTGACCTTCGACCAGTCGCCGACCAACAACGTCGACCGTTCGCCACGCATTCCTACCGGCGACCGCACGATCTTCAGCATCGGTGCCGGCTGGAGCCCGACCGACGACCTGACCATCGACGTCGCTTACTCGTACCTGAAGGAAGAGTCGGTCAAGGTCCACAACCAGAACGATCGTGGCCAGACCTACGACGCCAAGTATGAAAACTCGGCGAACGGCTTCGGTGTTGGCGCTACTTACCGCTTCTGATGCTGCACGGCGAGGCTAAACCCTCGCCCACAGAAAAGCCCCGCTCTCTTTACAGAAAGCGGGGCTTTTTAATGCCTGTTCAAACACCACAGATCAAATGTGGGAGCGGGCTTGCTCGCGAATGCGGTCTGACATCCAGAACAAGTGCTGAATGATCCGCAGCCTTCGCGAGCAAGCGCGCTCCCACAAAAAGCGTGTGTTATCAGTTGAGGGGTTTTGAGGCAATGGCCTTCTCGACTGCCGCAATAAACTCCGGGTCATCCGGCTTGGTCAGGCTGGAGAAATTGGCAATCACCTTGCCTTGCCGGTCGATCACATACTTGTAGAAATTCCACTTCGGCGCGCTGCTCTGTTCGGCCAGCACCTTGAACAGATGAGTAGCGTCGTCGCCACGAACTTTCTGCGGCTCGGTCATGGTGAACGTCACGCCGTAGTTGGCGTAGCAGACCTTGGCGGTTTCGGCGCTATCCTTGGACTCCTGCTTGAAGTCATTGGACGGCACGCCGAGCATTTCCAGGCCTTGCGCCTTGTAATGCTGATTGAGCGCTTCGAGGCCCTCGAACTGGGGGGCGAAGCCACAGAAACTGGCGGTATTGACCACCACCAGCGGCTTGCCGGCGTAGCGTTGACACAGATCGACGGAGTCCTTTGCGCGCAACTTCGGCAGCGAGCCTTGCAGCGCCTCCGGACAGTCAGCGGCCTGGGCCAGTCCGGTCAACGCCATCAGCAACGCGGGTACAGCACACCAGCGCATGAGCATGTCGGGGCATCCTTGAGCAGTCATCAGGCCCCGACGTTACTCGCCCTCCAAGCCTACAGGCAAGCGCCCAGGCCCAACTGCATCAACGCCAGGCCGCCCTGATGCCAGCCCCACCACACCAGCGCCAGCAACAGCGCGCCGAGTGCGGTGATGGCGATTCGCGGCCAGGAGCGCTTCATACGGCGCCAACAGCCGGCTGCAGACGCGCCACCGGACGCTCGCGCACCGGCCAGTTCAGCGCGGCCGCCAGCAGACTCAGGAGAATCGCCACTTGCCAGATCAAGTCATAACTCCCGGTACGGTCATACACCACCCCACCCAGCCAGCCGCCGAGGAACGAACCGAGCTGATGAAAGAGGAACACGATACCGCCGAGCATGGACAGGTTACGCACGCCAAACAAGGTCGCCACCGTGCCGTTGGTCAACGGCACCGTCGACAGCCAGAGGAAACCCATGGCCATGCCGAACAAGTACGCCGAGGTCGTCGTCACCGGCAGCCACAGGAACAGCACGATCACCACCGCACGCAGCAGGTACAACGCGGTCAGCAGACGCGGCTTGGACATGCGCCCGCCGAGCCAGCCGGCGGTGTAAGTACCGAAGATATTGAACAGCCCGATCAGCGCCAGCACTGTGGTCCCGACGGTCGCCGGCAGATGCTGATCGACCAGATAAGCCGGCAGATGCACACCGATGAACACCACCTGAAAGCCGCAGACAAAGAAGCCGAACGCCAGCAGCCAGAACCCCGAGTGCGAACAGGCTTCGCGCAGGGCTTCGGACAGGGTCTGCTCGTGGCCCAGCACCGGCAGCGGCTTGTCCTTGAGCATGCTCACCAACGGCACAATCATCGCCACCAGCAGCCCCAGTACCAGCAGCGCCGCCGACCAGCCGAGCCAGCCGATCAGGCCTAGAGTGCCGGGCAGCATGGCGAACTGCCCGAACGAGCCGGCAGCACTGGCGATGCCCATGCCCATGCTGCGTTTTTCCGGCGGCACCGCACGCCCGACCACACCGAGAATCACCGAGAACGAAGTGCCGGACAGGCCAATGCCGATCAGCAAACCAGCACTCAGCGAAAGGCTCAATGCCGAATCGGACAAGCCCATGAACACCAGACCCAAGGCATACAGCACGCCGCCGACCAGCACCACTTTCGCCGCACCGAAACGGTCAGCCAAGGCGCCAGTGAACGGCTGCGCCAGACCCCAGATCAGATTTTGCAAAGCGATGGCGAAGGCAAACACTTCGCGCCCCCAGCCGAATTGCGCGCTCATCGGCGACAGGAACAGACCGAAGCCGTGTCGCACGCCCAATGACAACGCCAGAATCAGCGCACTTCCCAGCAAAACCCAACCGCACGTACGCCACATCGATGTCATTGTTATTCTCCGTTCGCGGGTATATACCCGCTTAAATCCGGAAAAACCGGCCCTCAGGCCAGTTCGTCCAACAGTCGCAGCAAGGTTTCACGCTTCTCGGCGCCCAGGCGATCAATCAATCGCTGTTGCGCCGCTTCCCAGGCCGGCAGGGCCGCCGCAAGACGCTGCGCACCGGTTTCGGTGAGCCGGACGATGCGGTTGCGCATGTCCTCGCCCTCGGCCAGCGCCACCAGACCTTCGCCTTCGAGCACCCGCAGGTTGCGCCCCAGGGTACTGCGATCCAGGCCCATGGCTTCGGCCAGCTCCGAGATGCTCGGTTGATCCAGACGCTGCAGGTTGCACAGCAAAGAATACTGGGCAACGTTGATCCCGAAGCCGTCGAGAGCGCCGTCGTAATGCCTGCTGACGCCACGAGCGGCGCGACGCAGGTTGGTGCACAAACACTGAGAAGGAAGCATGATGCGTGTATATACCCGCGACTGTGTTAAATCAAGTTACACATGAGTTTATCAATAAGGTTTGTGGCGTCTGACACACCGCCTTCGCTGGCAAGCCAGCTCCCACAGTTTTTGCAAGTGATCAAAAAATCTGCAAACGCCCCCAATACCTGTGGGAGCTGGCTTGCCAGCGATGAGGCCAGACCAGGCAACATAAGTATTCAGACCAACACCACCCCAACCAACACCGCCATTTCCAGCAACTCCAGCAACGCCCCCGCCGTATCGCCCGTAGTCCCGCCCAACCGCCGCATCATCACGTGCCGTAGCCAGACAAACCCGACGAACGCGACAACCAGCGCAACAATCGCTTTCACCCCGCCGACCAACAAACAACCCAGCGCACTCGCCCCAAGCACCCACCAGCCGGCTCTGCGCGGCAGATGATCAGCCAACGCCTGCCCCAACCCACCCGCCCGCACATACGGCGTGGTCAGAAACAGCCCCAGCAACGCCGCGCGCCCCAGCAGTGGCACGATGATCAACATCGCTGCGTGCCCCTGCTCGATCAGCGCCAGCAACGCGCAGAACTTCAGCAGCAACACCAACACCAGCGTCACCACCGCGATCGGCCCGCTGCGCGGATCCTTCATAATCGTCAGCGTGCGCTCGCGATCACCGAAACCACCGAGCCAGGCATCGGCGCTGTCGGCCAGTCCGTCGAGGTGCAGCGCGCCGCTGAGCAGCACCCACACCGTCAGCAACAGCGCCGCATGCAACAACGACGGCGCGCCGGCCAATACCAGGTTGAATACCCAGAGGATCACCCCGAACAGCAACCCCACCAGCGGATAAAACAACAGCGAACGCCCGAGCTGTTGCGGCTCCGGCATACCCGGCAGACGAATCGGCAAACTGCTGAGAAATTGCAGGGCGATCCACAGTGGCAGCATCTCAGTGACCTTCCTTGAGCACGCCATCGGCTTCGACGCTGAGCGCAAACAGCGAAGCATGCGCGACTTCGACATTGAGCAACTGTTCACGCGGCAAACCTCGCGCTTGCGCCAGCAACAGACGCATCACGCCGCCATGACTGATCAACAAAACGCGTTCACCGGCATAGGCCTGATGCAACCGCGCAACCGCGCCCAGCACACGTTCAGCAAAATTGCTGACCGGCTCACCCTGCGGCGGCGTGAACGAATACGGATCGGCCCAGAACAGCCCCAGCGCCTCGGCATCAGTCTCCATCAACGCCGCTGCGCTCTGCCCTTCCCAGGCACCGAAATGCAGTTCTTGCAGATCCTTGTCCAAATGAACCGGCAGATTCAGTTGCGCGCCGAGCTCTGCAGCAAAACGCGCACAACGCTGCAGCGGCGAACTGATCAGCCGGGCCCACGGCCCACCCACCACCACGGCAGCACGCATCTGCGCCCAGCCCTTTTCGGTGAGCGCATCATCGAGACTGCCGCGCAAACCGCCGCCCAGCTCAGTCTCGCCATGGCGCAGCAGGTCCAGACGCAGCGTCATGCCGGACGATCCGCCACCGCAGCTTCGGCGAACGTCGCCATCTGCCCGTGCAGGTCGCAGGCCAGACGCAACAGCGGCACAGCCAACGCCGCCCCGCTGCCCTCGCCCAGGCGCAAGCCGAGCTCCAACAACGGTTCGGCGTTGAGGGTTTCCAACACATGGCGATGGCCTGGCTCAGCACCACGATGACCGAACAGCAGCCATTCACGGCAGGCCGGATTCAGCCGTACCGCCACCAACGCGGCGACCGTGCAGATAAAGCCGTCGACCAGCACCGCGACGCCTTCCTGGGCACAGGCCAGGTACGCGCCGACCAGTGCAGCGATTTCAAAACCGCCAAGGTTGAACAGGGTTTGCAACGCATCGCCGCGCTGTGCCGCGTGCAGCGCCAGTGCGCGCTCGATCACTTGTGCTTTATGGCTGACGCCTTCGGCGTTCAACCCGGTGCCGGGACCGGTCAGATGCGCCACCGGGCAGTCGAGCAAGGCACACGCCAGCGCACTGGCGGCAGTGGTGTTGCCGATGCCCATTTCGCCGCCGATGAACAACTGCGCGCCAGCCGCTTTGGCGCGCAGCACGCTGTCGCGACCGGCCTGCAACGCGAGTTCGCCCTGTGCCTGGGTCATCGCCGCGCCCTTGGCGAAATTCGCCGTGCCCGGGCCGATGTTCAGATGACGCACGCCCGGCAGGTTCAACGATGGCGTCACCGTGCCCAGATCGACCACTTCCAGCTGCGCATCGAGCTGCCGCGCCAGCACGCTGATCGCCGCACCGCCGCTGACGAAGTTGAGCAGCATCTGCCCGGTGACTTCCTGCGGGAACGCCGAAACGCCTTCCGCGACCACGCCATGATCACCGGCAAAAATCGCGATCCAGACCTGCTCCAGCGTCGGCTTGATCTGCCCCTGCAACCCGGCGAGTTGCACCGCCACGCTTTCGAGGCGGCCGAGGGAGCCGGCCGGTTTGGTGAGTTGCTGTTGGCGCGCCGCCGCTTGTTCAACGATCCCGGCATTTACGGATTGGCACGGGTTCAACCACCAGGCTTGAGTCATAACGCAGGTCCTTTCAGGGTCAGGGGCAGGCCGGCGACAGTCAGGACGACTCGCTGACAACGCTCGGCCAGAGCTTGATGCAGCCAACCGGCTTCATCGACGTAGCGGCGAGTCAATTCGCCCAGCGGCACGACACCCATTCCGGTCTCGTTGCTGACAAAAATGATTTCTCCCGGCAATGACGCCAGGCAGTCCAACAGGACTTCGCGCTCGGCGGCGAGACGCGCGGCGTCATCGAGCATCAGCAGATTGGTCAGCCACAGGGTCAGGCAATCCACCAGCAGGCAACGCTCGGCACTGGCGTTTTCACGCAGGACGCGGGCCAGTTCCAGCGGCTCTTCGATCAGCGCCCATTCGGCCGGACGCCGGGCGCGGTGATGGGCGACGCGCGCGTTCATTTCGCCGTCCAGCGGTTGGCTGGTGGCGATGTAAGTGACCGCCAGATGGCTGTCGCTGGCGAGTTTTTCCGCCAGGCGACTTTTGCCGGAGCGGGCGCCGCCGAGGATCAGTTGGAGCATTTTTTTATCCAGAAAAAGTTTAGTGAGATCACCGGCCCCTTCGCGGGCAAGCCCGCTCCCACAGGGTTCAGCTGTGTTCACAAAATATGTATCCGACATCGAACCCTGTGGGAGCTGGCTTGCCAGCGATGGGGCCTGGACAGGCCGCTCAAATCCCGCAGAGCTGACGCAGCAGCCCGGTATCCAGATGCTGCTCCACCAGATCCGCCAGCCGCTCGATATCGCGCTCGCGCAAGCCGTGGTAATCCACCTCCTGCACATCGCTCAACCCGGCCCAGCGCAGCAACGCGGCACTGGCCTGCGGTGATTCGAACAAGCCATGCAGATAAGTGCCGAACACCTGCCCGTCCAGACTCTGCGCGCCGTCGCAACGACCGTCATCCAGATGCACCGCAGCGTTCTCCAGCGCCAGCCCCACCGTCACGCCCGCATGGATTTCATAGCCACTGACCTCAGCGTTTTCCAGCGCCAGATGCCCACGGACATTGCGCAATTGCTTCTCGGCTTCCAGCGTGGTTTCGAACGCCAGCAAACCCAGACCGGCACTCGAACCCGGCGCGCCTTCCAGACCCAGCGGATCGTGCACCTGCTCGCCGAGCATTTGCAGCCCGCCGCAGATCCCCAGCAGTTTGCCGCCATAGCGCAGGTGCCGATTGATCGCCGTGTCCCAGCCATTGGCACGCAGATACGCCAGATCGCTGCGCACGCTTTTCGAGCCCGGCAGGATGATCAGGTCGGCAGCAGGAATCGCCTGCCCCGGGCCGATGAATTGCAGATCGACCTGCGGGTGCAAACGCAGCGGATCGAAGTCCGTATGATTGCTGATGCGCGGCAGTACCGGCACCACCACTTTCAGCACTTGCTCGGCCTTGTCGGTCTGGCGCTGATCGATTCCGTCCTCGGCCTCCAGATGCAGGTCCATCACATACGGCAACACGCCGACCACCGGTTTGCCGGTGCGCTGTTGCAGCCAGTCGAGACCCGGTTGCAGCAAGGCGATGTCGCCGCGAAAGCGGTTGATGATGAAACCTTTTACCCGTGCCTGTTCGCTCGGCGACAGCAACTCAAGGGTGCCGACCAGATGCGCAAACACCCCGCCGCGATTAATGTCGGCGATCAGCAGCACCGGGCAATCCACCGCTTCGGCAAAGCCCATGTTGGCGATGTCACCGGCACGCAGATTGATCTCGGCCGGCGAGCCAGCGCCTTCGACCATCACCAGCGGGTACGTCGCGCTCAGCCGCTCATGCGAGGCCAGCACCGCTTGCATGGCAATGGCTTTGTAGTCGTGATACGCCACGGCATTCATGCTGGTGACCGCGCGGCCATGGATGATCACCTGCGCGCCGGTGTCGCTGTTAGGTTTGAGCAGCACCGGATTCATGTCGGTGTGCGGTTCAAGGTGCGCAGCTTGCGCCTGCACCGCTTGCGCCCGGCCGATCTCGCCGCCGTCGGCGGTCACCGCGCTGTTGAGCGCCATGTTCTGCGGTTTGAACGGCACCACTGCCACGCCCTGACGGGTGGCCCAGCGGCACAGCGCCGTCACCAGGGTGCTTTTACCGGCGTCGGACGTGGTGCCTTGCACCATCAGCGTGGTCATTTCGATTCCTTGGCAAAGGCTTGCAGCGCCTGTTCGAGGCGCGCCTCTTCAGCGGCGTTAGCAGGCAGGCCAAAACGCAGGCTGCTGTTGTGGGTGAAGATGCGCAGGAGGATGCCGCGTCGGGCCATGAACTCATGCAGCGCCGCCGCGTGTTCGGTGATCAGCCACTGAAACAGCGCGCAACCACCGTGGGGTTTGAAGCCGTAGCGCTCCAGCAACAGCGCCAGGCGTTCGCTGGCCTCGTCGCTGCGAATACGTTGCCGGGTATGCGCTTCGGTGTCTTGCAGGCAGGCCTGACCGAGCACCCGCGTCGGCCCGCTGACCGCCCATGGCCCGACCTGCTCCGCGAGCAATCTGAGCAACTTGCGCTCGGCCAGCACAAAGCCCAGCCGCACCCCGGCCAGACCGAAAAACTTGCCGAACGAACGCAGCACAATCAATCCGATCTGGTGGGCATGCGGCGCCAGACTCAGCTGCGGCGTGTTGTCCATGAACGCTTCATCGACCACCAGCCAGCCGCCGCGCTGGGCCAGCCGCGCGTGCCAGTCGAGCAGTCGCGCCGGGGTCAGGCTCAGGCCAGTGGGGTTGTTCGGGTTGACCACCACCAGCACGTCGAGGCTGTCGAGAAAGAATTCGACTTCCTGCTCCAGCACTTCGCGCACGATGTAACCGCTGCGCCGCCAGGCTTCGGCGTGCTCGGCATAACACGGCGACAACACCCCGACCTTGCCGGCGCGACGCAAACGCGGCAGCAACTGGATCGCCATTTGCGAACCGGCCACCGGCAGCACCTGCGAGGCACCGTAGTAATCGCACGCGGCCTGCTCCAGCCCGTCATCGGTTTCCGGCAAGCGTGCCCAGGCGCGCAGCGGAATTTCCGGCACCGCAAACGGCCACGGCGCAAGGCCGCTGGACAGGTCGAGCCAGTCAGCCTCGGCAATCCCGTAATCGCGTGCAGCCTTGCGCAGCCGGCCACCGTGCTCAAGCATAGAATTCAGCCCCCACGCAAAGAATCAGCAGCCATAACCATACCCCGCGCTGGACCAATTGCCAGCCGCGATCAATCGAATCGGCATCCGCCGGTGCGCCTTCACCCAGTTGCGGACGCTCGTGCAGTTCACCGTGATAGATCGCCGGGCCGCCCAGTTCGACATTCAACGCGCCGGCACCGGCCGCCATCACCGGACCGGCGTTGGGGCTGTCCCATTGCGGGCCCTGGTTGCGCCAGCACTTCCAGGCGAGCCGGGTGTTGCCCAGCAGCGCATAGGTCAGCGCCACCAAACGCGCCGGAATGTAGTTGAGCACGTCGTCGATCTTTGCCGCGCACCAGCCGAAGCGCTCGAAGCGCTCGTTGCGATAGCCCCACATCGCGTCGAGCGTGTTGCTCAGGCGATAAAGCACCACCCCCGGCGCACCGGCCACGACAAACCAGAACAGCGCGGCGAACACCGCGTCACTGCCGTTCTCCAGTACCGACTCGGTGGCCGCGCGCGCCACGGCGGTGCTGTCCAGTTCGCTGGTCTGGCGGCTGACCAGATAGCCAACACGCTTGCGCGCGTCTTGCAGATCATCGGCGCGCAAGGCGGCGGCTACCGGCGCGACATGCTCACCGAGGCTGCGCATGCCGAGGGCGCAATACAGCGCCAGAATCTCGACGATCCAGCCCACATACGGCGCCCAGGAAAACGCCGTGGCGAGCAGCGTCAGCGGCAGCACCGCGATCACCCACGCGGTGACCCCGTGACTGCGCCAGCCGCGCCCGCCCGCATTGAAACGGCGCTCGATGCGCCCGGCAAAATTGCCGAACGCCACCAGCGGATGCCAGCGTTTCGGTTCACCCAGCAGCGCATCCAGCGCGACCGCGGCGACACTCAACAACGCCACACTCATTGATTCACTCCCCAATAATTTTCGTACAGCAACTCATTGAGCGGCCGCGCCTGCGCCCACCCTTCGAGTACCAGCATCGGCGCCGGATAGAATGCCTCGACCGGCCCCAGACACAACACCGCCAACGGTTTGGCCCCGACCGGCAGCTGCAGCAGATCCGCCAGCGCCTGCGGTTCGAACAGCGAGACCCAACCCATGCCCAGTCCTTCGGCACGGGCCGCCAGCCACAGATTCTGGATCGCGCAGGACAGCGAGGCCATGTCCATTTCCGGCAACGTGCGGCGGCCGAAAATGTGTTTTTCACGATCGTCCATCAGCGCCGCGACCAGCACTTCGGCGCAGTCGTTGATGCCTTCGACCTTGAGCTTCATGAACTCGTCACTGCGCTCGCCGAGGGCTTCGGCGGTACGCACGCGTTCTTCTTCGACGAGGTTCTGGATCTGCCCGCGCAAGGCGCGGTCGCTGATGCGGATGAAACGCCACGGCTGCATCAGGCCGACGCTGGGCGCCTGATGCGCGGCTTCGAGCAGGCGGCGCAGCAGCTCCGGTTCGACCGTGCCACCGGTGAAGTGGCGCATGTCGCGGCGTTCGGCGATGGCACGGTAGACGGCTGCGCGTTCGGCCTCGGAATAGGCGTTGTCGGTCATGGCCTCTTCGCTGGCAAGCCAGCTCCCACAGGGGATTGCGTATTTTCAGGCATGACAGCGGCCACTGTGGGAGCTGGCTCGCCAGCGAAGGCGGCCTCGAGATCTGGCGCTAACAATGCAGCAATCGCCGTCGGATTCGACGGAAAGTAGAAATGCACGTAAGACGCCGTCATCCGCCCTTCCCGATAAACCGCTTCGGCCCCGCGCCCGCCATTGGGGCTGATGCCCCGGGCAATCGGGGTCAGTTCGGTGCTGGTCAGGGAATGATGATAGGTGTGACCGCGCAACGGACCTTCCGGCAGATCCACCGCTTGCAGTGCCAGTGCCGCCAGACGTTTTTGCATCACCGCCTCACCGCGCAGCAGGCCGACCAGTTCAGCGCGGGTGCCGTCGACATCGGTCAACGCGTCGAGCAGATAGAGCATGCCGCCGCACTCGGCGAGCAATGGTTTGCCGGCGGTGTGGTGCGCACGAATCGCATCAAGCATTGCGGTGTTTTGCGATAACGCGACGTGGTGCAATTCCGGATAACCACCGGGCAGATACAGGCTATCGGCGTCGGGCAGTTGCGTATCGCGGATCGGCGAGAAGAAACTCAACTCGGCACCCATCGCCCGCAGCAGATCGAGGCTGGCGCCGTAGGTGAAGGCAAAGGCTTCGTCGCGAGCGACGGCAATGCGCACGCCGTCGAGCAACGGCTCGGCAGGGATCACTTCAGGCGCGGCGAATGCCACGGCCGGTGGCAGCGCTACCTCGCAACTGCTGGCCAGTGCTTCGGCGGCGGCGTCGAGACGCAGGTCGAGGTCATTCAGTTCGCTGGCCTGAACCAGGCCGAGGTGCCTGCTTGGCAACTCAATTCCGGTTTCCCGGGACAGCGCGCCGTACCAGCGCAAACCTTCAGTGAGGCTGCCTTCAAGCAGTTGCGCATGACGCAAGGTGCCGACGCGGTTGGCCAGCACGCCGGCAAACGGCAGGTCCGGCTGGTAACGCGCCAGCCCCAACGCCAATGCGCCGAAGGTCTGGGCCATGGCGGTGCCGTCGATCACGCCGAGCACCGGTACGCCGAAATGCCGCGCCAGATCGGCGCTGGAAGGCGTGCCGTCGAACAGGCCCATCACGCCTTCGATCAGAATCAGATCGGCTTCGGCGGCGGCTTCCCACAACAGCCGGCGGCTTTCCTGCTCGCCGACCATCCACATGTCCAGTTGATACACCGGCGCACCGCTGGCGCGCTCGAGAATCATCGGGTCGAGGAAGTCCGGGCCACACTTGAACACCCGCACCTTGCGCCCCTGATTGCGATGCAAGCGCGCGAGTGCGGCGGTGACGGTGGTCTTGCCCTGACCGGAGGCCGGCGCGGCGATCAATACCGCCGGGCAGTGACGTGGTTGATTCAAAGTTCGACGCCTTTCTGCGCTTTGATGCCGGCCTGGAAGGCGTGTTTCAGCATGCCCATTTCGGTGACGGTATCGCCCATCTCGATCATTTCCGGCTTGGCCGCACGACCGGTGACGATCACATGCTGCATTGGCGGACGTGCCTGCAGATCGCTGAGCACCTGATCGAGATCGAGGTAACCGTGCTTGAGGGCGATGTTCAATTCGTCCAGCACCACCAGGCCGATCGACGGATCGCGCAGCAGCTCGCGGGACACGGCCCACGCGGCTTCGGCGGCGGCGATGTCACGCTGGCGGTCCTGGGTTTCCCAGGTGAAGCCCTCGCCCATCACGTGAAAACGCACTTGCTCGGGGAAGCGGCGGAAGAACAGCTCCTCACCAGTGCTGTTGCGGCCCTTGATGAACTGCACCACGCCGCACTGCATGCCGTGGCCCATGGCGCGGGCGAGCATGCCGAACGCCGAGCTGCTTTTGCCTTTGCCGTTGCCGGTCAGCACCAGCACCAGGCCGCACTCGTCAGGTGAATTGGCGATGCGTTCGTCGATCACGGCTTTTTTACGCTGCATACGCGCCAGGTGGCGTTCGTCGCGCTCGGGGGAATCGGTCATGAGGGGAGCTCTCCGTTGAGGCTGGATAACGGCGGGCAGGCACAAGAATAGACGGCAAAAAGCCTGGCATCGCCCACCGTGATGCCGCTGGATGGATCAGGCCGGTCTCCGGGCTCATGAGCGGCGAATCGCCAGACTGCGCGCCTTCCCGCGTCGGTCGACACAGTGGCTCAATGCGCAGTTTTCACTCATTTACCGTTGCGGGGGCAGCGCCGGGATCGTGATCGTTCTTCACCTGAAGACAACCCTCACCGGCTTCCCTGTTTCACTCTGTCGACACGCGTCACAGAGCACCTGAAACAAGCCGCGAAGGTTAGAGGGTTGGGGGTGGAGCGTCAATTAAAGAGGGGGCCGTCGGGCGAATAACTGCCGTCGATCAATTATCTGGCGCCATTCTTGTGCCACACTGATACAAATGATATCAAAGAGCCATGCTTTTCTCGAAAAAGCCCATCACAACAATAAGGATGATGACGATGCAAGGCATGATCATCAGCAACCCGCGCCTGGAATTTCTGCGCCCGATGCTCGAACGCTGGTTTGACTGTATCGACCGCTACAACGCCATTCGCGGCGACAACGACACCCCTTACTGGCATGACGAGAAAGCCAATCTAGGCTTGCTCTCTGCGGCGGCATGGATGGCCGAGCTGGTGACCCTTTGTGATACCTCGACCCGAAAGCAGAACGAGGACGGCGAGCGCAATGCCCGCGCCGATCTGTTCATTGCCGGGCCTGAGGACCGCGCCTACCTTCAGGCCACCCAGCGCTGGCCGCGGGTCAACAATCTCAACCTGACCCAGGCGCTGCTGGACATCACCAGCGATGCCAAACGCATCAGTTTTGCCAGCGACCTCAAGCTCGGCTGCCTGTTCGTCGCCCCGCACAAGGCCCAGCACAGCGCCAGTCCCGAAGAACTGCAGGACATGGTCGACGACCTGCAAAAGGAACACTGCTGCGCAGTGGCCTGGTATTTCCCCTACGCCTACCGCAAATTGCGCAGCGAAGCGGGCAATTATCATCCGGGCATCGCCGTGCTGTTCAAAGAGGCCCGCGGTTGAGCGGTTGAACCATCGCACGCCTGTGCTTCTCTATGATTAGGTCAATGCATTCATAGGGAAGATCAGTAATGCGCAAGTCCCAGCTCGCTCTCGTCATCGCCCTCGCCGGAGGGCTCGCCGCCTGTGGTGAATCCTCCAGCCTGCAAGTCTCCGACGGCACCGGCCCGTCACCGAAACTGCCCGAACCGAACAAGACCCTGATCCCGACGGTGAACATCGCCCCGGCGATCGGCTGGCCTGCGGGTGGTAAACCGACCGCCGCGGCCGGCACGCAAGTGGCCGCATTCGCCGAAGGCCTCGATCACCCGCGCTGGCTCTACGTGCTGCCCAACGGTGATGTGCTGGTGGCGGAAACCAACGCGCCACCCAAGCCTGACGACAGCAGCGGCATTCGTGGCTGGGTGATGAAGAAAGTCATGGGCAAGGCCGGCGCTGGCGTGCCGAGCCCGAACCGCATCACCCTGCTGCGCGATGCCGACCACGACGGCGTGGCCGAGACCCGCACGGTGTTCTTGCAAAACCTCAACTCGCCGTTCGGCATGACCCTGGTCGGTAATGACCTGTATGTCGCCGACACCGATCGCCTGCTGCGCTTCCACTACGAACCCGGCGCGACCGAGATCAAGACCCAGCCGATCAAAGTCACCGACCTGCCGGGCGGCACGCTGAACCACCACTGGACGAAAAACGTCATCGCCAGCAAGGACGGCAGCAAGCTGTACGTCACCGTCGGCTCGAACAGCAACGTTGGCGAGAATGGTCTGGATAAAGAAGAAGGTCGCGCGGCGATCTGGGAAGTCGATCGCGCCACCGGCAATCACCGGATCTTCGCCTCGGGCATCCGCAACCCCAACGGCCTGGCGTGGGAGCCCACCAGTGGCGCGTTGTGGACAGCGGTGAACGAGCGTGACGAGATCGGCAGCGACCTGGTGCCGGATTACATCACCTCGGTCAAGGACGGCGGCTTCTACGGCTGGCCATTCAGCTATTACGGGCAGCACGTGGATGTGCGGGTGAAGCCGCAGAATCTGGATCTGGTGGCCAAGGCTATCGCCCCGGACTACGCCGTCGGCCCGCACACCGCCTCGCTGGGTCTGACCTTCGCCGAAGGCAACAGCCTGCCGGCGCAGTTCAAGGAAGGCGCCTTCATTGGCCAGCACGGCTCATGGAACCGCAAACCGCACAGTGGCTATAAAGTGATTTTCGTACCGTTCGCCGCCGGCAAGCCGAACGGAGCACCGGTGGATGTGCTGACCGGTTTTCTCGACAAGGATGAAAACGCGCTTGGCCGCCCGGTAGGCGTGGTGATCGACCAGCAAGGTGGTTTGCTGGTGGCCGATGATGTGGGGAACAAGGTGTGGCGGGTGTCGTCCGCCAAGTAACTCGGCCTATCCCAAAACAACTGTAGGAGTGAGCCTGCTCGCGATGACGGTGTCACATTCAACATCAGTGTTGATTGATCAACCGCTATCGCGAGCAGGCTCACTCCTACATTGGACTGTGAGCTCTTTGAATTACGGGTTACGCGCCAGATGCTCCGGCTGCAGCACCCGCTTGGCACTCAGATACGCCTTCTGCCAGTAAGCCTTTGACAGGCTGTCCAGCTTCACCGTGCCGCCGGTGGCCGGCGCATGCACGAAGCGCCCTTCCCCGACGTAAATCCCCGCATGGCTGACCTGCGAGCCACCGTTGGTGGCGAAGAAGATCAGGTCGCCGGTCTGCAAACCCTCTTTGCCGACGTTCGGCGCCTGCATCACGATCATCTCGCGCGTTGAGCGCGGCAAGGAAATGCCGGCAGCATCGCGGTAGACGAAACCGATCAGGCCACTGCAATCGAACCCGGAGTCCGGTGTGTTGCCGCCCCAGCGATAAGGCGTGCCAACCAGGCCCAACGCGCGAAACAGCACGTCTTCAGCAGCAGGCGAAAAAGCTTGGGAAGGTCCGAACACGACCGGGGCACGTACCACGGGCGCAGGCGGCGGCGTGCAGCTGGCGCAGGCGCTGAGCAGCGCTGCGAAGAAGATCAAAGCAAGGCGGGCCGACATCGTCATAAGCAGAACATCCTGATCTGGCTGCGGCTTTCTCTGCCGAATGGACAGAAACAAAACCGCCTGCGGAGCACGCAGGCGGTTTGCCATCAATATAGATACAGGATTCTAGCGGCTATACGACAAACTTCAAGTAAGACTTTAACTTCACCTTGTAAAGTTTAGGTCTACTCCGTGCCGGAGCCGTTTTTTGTCGCCACGGACGTGACGACAACGGGGGAATTACTTGCGAGCGGTGACCACGGTCGGTGCCATCGCGAGGGCGCGCTTGGCTTCGATGAAAGTCTTGCTCCAGTAGCTGTCACCCAGGCTGTCGATGCGAACACCGCCGCTGCGACGACTGCTGGAGTGGATGAACTGGTTGTCACCCAGGTAGATCCCGGCGTGGCTTACACGACCGCGACGACCATTGGTGGCGAAGAACAGCAGATCGCCCGGCTCAAGGTTGCCGCGCGAGACCAGAGGCGCATCGACGTTGATCATTTCGCGGGTGGAGCGCGGCAGATTCATGCCGGCTTCTTCGCGGAACAGATAACCGATGAAACCGCTGCAGTCGAAACCGGCTTCAGAGGTACCGCCGAAACGGTAACGGGTACCGATCAGGGACATGCCGCGTTCGAGGATGCTGTCGGCCAGAACCGGGAGCTCGTACGGCTTCTTGTTGAAGTCCGAGAGTTCCTTTTCGGTGTCCAGCTCTTCCTGGTAAATAACGGAAGACTGGGCAGTGGCAGAATTTTTAACCTGTTGAGGCTGCTCTTGAACTGGAGAATGAGCAGCGCAACCGAACAACAGGGTGACGAGTGCGAGAGGCACGAGGGGTGCGAAGCGATTTAGCATGGGCACGACCGTGGCTGAAGTTGTAAAGAAGCCGAGACTATGCCCGCTATCGGCCTCATTTGCAAATTCAATCGATCTTTTTGTGACTTCCCGGTTTCTCGTTTACATCTAAGCGCTTAAGCCCATTTGAGTCGATACGCGGTCTGCACAGGGTGCGGAAACGCGGATCTTCTGGCGCCTGAAATATGTCAAAACGTGCTCAAAGCCGCGTATTTCAAGGGCTGGCTACCAGCCGAGGGTTTCTTTCAGGAACGGAATCGTCAACTTGCGCTGCGCCTGCAACGAGGCCTGATCGAGCTGTTCGAGCAGGTCGAACAATGCACTCATGCTGCGGGTGCCGCGGGTCAGGATAAAGTGTCCGACTTCATCGGTCAGGTGCAGGCCGCGACGCGACGCGCGCAATTGCAGGGCACGCAATTTGTCTTCATCGGAGAGCGGACGCATCTGGAAAATCAGCGCCAGGGTCAGGCGCGATTTGAGGTCGGCCAGTTTCACCGGCAATTCGCGTGGCGAAGTAGAGGCGGCGATCAGCAGACGCCGACCACTGTCACGCAGACGGTTGAACAGATGAAACATCGCCTCTTCCCAGTCGGCCTTGCCGGCAATCACCTGCAAGTCATCCAGGCAGACCAGTTCGTACTGTTCAAGGTTGTCGAGGATTTCGATGCCGCGATCCATCAACTCGGCCAGCGGCAGGTACACCGCAGGCTCGCCCATCTGCTCGAAGCGCAGGCAAGCCGCCTGCAACAGATGCGTACGCCCTACCCCATGCTTGCCCCACAGGTAGATCAGGCTTTCGGTCCAGCCGGCGTCGGCTTCGCATAGGCGCTCGACATAGCCGAGTGCAGCGGCATTGGCGCCTGGGTAGTAGTTGATGAAGGTGGCGTCGTCACGCAGACGCACACCTAGGGGCAGCTGAATCGGTTTCATGCTGACTGAACAGTTCTCAAGGAACCGTTAGTGGCCTCTGTGTAAAGTTTGCGAAGTTTATACCCGTGAAGCTGAGCGCACAATGCGACAGACTCCAAGCAAAATCAAAGGTTTGCGTTAACACGCTGGTTTTATGACAGTTTCTCTGACGCGACGCCGAGCAGACCCACCGCAAAACACGGGCCAACCCGGCGCAATGCCGGGTCGTCCGTAACCGGATTACAACTCCGGCTCATCTGCCCCGCTGTAAATATCCGAGTCCTTGTACAAATCGTGCACGTGACGCACCAGCACCATGATCACCGCCGCCACCGGCAATGCCAGCAGAACCCCGGTGAAACCGAACACCTCGCCACCCGCCAGGATCGCGAAGATCACCGCCACCGGATGCAGACCGATGCGGTCACCCACCAGCAACGGCGTCAGCACCATGCCTTCCAGCGCTTGCCCGACCATGAACACCGCGACAATGCCGATCATCGGGTACAGATCGCCACCAAACTGGAACAACCCGGCAATCAGCGCCGCACCAATGCCGATGACAAACCCCATGTACGGCACGATAGCCGCCAGGCCTGCAATCAGGCCGATCAACAGCCCCAATTCCAGACCGACGATCATCAGACCCGCCGCATAAATCACCCCCAGCGCCAGCATCACCAGCAATTGCCCGCGCACAAACGCGCCAAGCACCTCGTGGCACTCACCGGCCAGAGAGACGATGGTTGCTTCGCGATCACGCGGCAGCAGGCTGCGGATCTTGGCCATCATCACGTCCCAGTCGCGCAGCAGATAAAAACTCACCACCGGGATCAGCACCAGATTCGCCAGCCAGCCAATCAGCGCAAGGCTGGAGGCGGTCGCCTGACTCAACACCACACCAACGATGTCGGTGGTCTGCCCCATGTGTTCGCTGATCGCCGCCTTGACCTTGTCGAACTTCCAGAAACCGTCCGACAACCCCAGCTTCGATTGCGCCCACGGCAGCGCGGTGTGCTGCAGCCAGTCGAGCATCTGCGGTGCCAGCTCGTACAAGCGCACCAACTGCTTGGCGAGCATCGGCACCAGCACCAGCAGCAACGTGGTGACGATCAGGGTGAACAAGGCAAACACCGCAATCACGCCCCAGGTACGCGACAGACCGAGTCGCTCAAGGCGATCCACCAGCGGATCGAACAGATAAGCCAGCAGCAACGCCACCAGAAACGGCGTGAGGATCGGATGCAGCAACCAGACAAACGCGCAAAGCAGGACTACCCCACCGAGCCAGAACCAACGCCGCGAATCGGCCATGTACCACTCCTACTGCTTCTATATAAGGAAAGACTTACCAGCGAAACCGCAACGAAGGCGCTACCGGTACAGGCGCCGCACCTGCAACGGCTGGCTGCGGCGCTGCCACTGGCGTCGGTGCTTCGGCCGGCAACTCCTGCAACTTCGCCAGCGACAATTGCGAACGCAACTGATCGGCACTGCCGTTGACCCGATACACGATACGATCACCATCAACACTCTGCAGACGCACACCGAACGGTTCGAGTAACCGCAGCAGCGCGGCGTAGTGCTCAAGATTCATGCCCTGCACTTCGAGGGTCTGTTGACCGGAAGCGCCAGGCTTGGCAACAAATCGCGGGGCCAGACGCTCAGCCACTGCCAGCATCACCGCATCGGCCACGGTAGCCTGATCGGCTCCCTGCACACTGCCGGCCTCTTTCTGATCGCCCAGCCACAAATGCCACTTGGCTTGCCACTGCCCGCCCTCTTCGTGCGCATGCACCGCCAGCAACGCATCCGCGCCGTAACGCTCCGAAGCGCCGCGCAATGGCGCGGGATCAGTACCGTCCAGCACTGGCGCGGTGGCCACCAGTTGCTCACTCAGATCCGCCAGCGGCAAACGCAGCGGCAAGCCGCGATGCTGAGCCGCAGAACGCAGCGGTGCAGCCGCTGCCTGACCGTCGCCGACCAGGCTCGAACCTTCAGTCGAATCGTTCAGCCACCAGCTCAGAATCAACGGCCGACTCGCCCCCCACAATGACAGCCCGGCCCGGCGCAGCGCCTGCTCGGTGGTGGCCGGATCGAAATCGACCTTGAGCACCTCCGGCGGCCCAGCATCGAAACCGAACTGACTGATGATCTGCTGCGGATCCTTGCGAATCGCCGCCAACCCCGGATTCTGCGGAGCCTTGGGGTCACCGGTCAGGCGCAACACCAGCGTATCCAGTGCCGCCTGAGTGGCGCGATCACGCTCTTCCGGCGCCTGGCTGCTGACCGGCTGGCGCACTTGATAGAGACCCTTGAGGTTTTCGGCATGACTCGCCAGGCTGACCAACGACAAACAACCCACAACCAACAATTTACAAAAACGCATGGAAAATTCCCGTCGACAGGAGCGGCTGGAACAGGCCGCGTGAACCGGTTAAGCAAGGCTGTGACAATCTGCCATCGCAAAACATTCACACGCTAGCGGTAAGTTTTTGCACAGTGATAACGATAGACGGTTAATCGGCACACCTTATACAGGTAGCCACCCGGCACAATTGCAAAAAATTTCAGTCGATTATGCCCCTGCCCGTCGGCGCGAGGATGGCCGCTGCCCCTCAAGCCTGATAAAATCGCGCGCCTTCGCAGACCGGCAACAGCCGGGCGCCCCGAAATTCGCGTGAGGCCGTCGCCCCCTCGATTTCGATGTTCCCGCTGAACTCGGTCGTTACCCCTGAATCCCCTCCCCTAAAGGCCTGGATCATGAGCAAGCAACCCTCCCTGAGCTACAAGGACGCCGGTGTAGACATCGACGCCGGTGAAGCATTGGTCGAACGCATCAAGAGCGTCGCCAAGCGCACTGCGCGCCCGGAAGTCATGGGCGGTCTGGGCGGTTTCGGCGCCCTCTGCGAAATCCCGGCCGGCTACAAGCAGCCAGTGCTGGTTTCCGGCACCGACGGCGTCGGCACCAAGCTGCGCCTGGCGCTGAACCTGAACAAGCACGACAGCATCGGCCAGGACCTGGTCGCCATGTGCGTCAACGATCTGGTGGTATGCGGCGCTGAACCGCTGTTCTTCCTCGACTACTACGCCACCGGCAAGCTGAACGTCGACGTGGCCGCCACCGTCGTCACCGGTATCGGTGCAGGCTGCGAACTGGCTGGCTGCTCCCTGGTTGGCGGTGAAACCGCTGAAATGCCTGGCATGTATGAAGGCGAAGACTACGATCTGGCCGGCTTCTGCGTCGGCGTCGTGGAAAAAGCCGAAATCATCGACGGTTCGAAAGTCGCCACCGGTGACGCGCTGATCGCTCTGCCATCGTCCGGCCCGCACTCCCACGGCCATGGCCCACATCACCGGTGGCGGTCTGCTGGACAACATCCCGCGCGTTCTGCCAAAAGGCGCTCAGGCCGTGGTTGACGTGGCCAGCTGGACTCGCCCGGCGGTCTTCGACTGGCTGCAAGAGAAAGGCAACGTCGACGAAACCGAGATGCACCGCGTGCTGAACTGCGGCGTCGGCATGGTCATCTGCGTGGCTCAGGAGCACGTTGAAGTGGCCTTGAACACCCTGCGTGACGCTGGCGAGCAGCCTTGGGTCATCGGCCAGATCGCTGCCGCTGCCGAAGGCGCTGCCCAGGTTGATCTGCAGAACCTTAAGGCTCATTAATGTCCGCAACCTGTGATGTCGTGGTGCTGTTGTCCGGCACCGGCAGTAACTTGCAGGCTCTGATCGACAGCACGCGGACCGGCGACAGCCCGGTCCGCATCGCTGCGGTGATTTCCAACCGCGCCGACGCCTACGGCCTGCAACGCGCCAGTGACGCGGGTATCGCCACCCGCTCGCTGGATCACAAGGCTTTCGAAGGTCGCGAGGCCTTCGATGCTGCCCTGATCGAACTGATCGACGAATTCAAACCGAAACTCGTGGTACTGGCCGGCTTCATGCGCATTCTCAGCGCTGACTTCGTGCGTCATTACCAGGGTCGCCTGCTCAATATCCACCCGTCGCTGCTGCCCAAATACAAAGGGTTACACACTCATCAGCGCGCGCTGGAGGCCGGCGACGCCGAGCACGGCTGCTCCGTGCACTTCGTCACCGAGGAACTCGATGGTGGACCACTGGTCGTACAGGCAGTAATACCGGTAGAGTTGCACGACACGCCGCAGACACTTGCGCAGCGAGTGCATGTCCAGGAACACCTGATCTACCCGATGGCTGTACGCTGGTTTGCCGAAGGCCGACTGGCACTCGGTGAACAAGGTGCTTTACTGGATGGCCAGTTACTCGCGGCCAGCGGCCACTTGATTCGACACTAGGAGATTTTATGCGTCGCGCCCTGCTCTTCGCTTGCGCTCTGCTCGCCCTGCCTTTCGCGCAGGCGGCAGACCTTCAACCGTTCTCCGCCAGCTACACCGCCGACTGGAAACAGTTGCCCATGAGCGGCACCGCCGAACGCAGCCTGACCAAGGAAGCCAACGGCGTCTGGAAACTCAGCTTCAAGGCGTCGATGATGATCGCCAGCCTGACCGAAGAAAGCACCCTGACCCTGGACAAGGACACCCTGCTGCCACAGTCCTACCACTTCGAACGTGGTGGTCTGGGCAAAGCGAAAAAGGCTGATCTGGACTTCGACTGGAACAGCAAGATGGTCACCGGCACCGACCGTGGCGACGCGGTGAAGATCCCGCTGAACCGTGGCATGGTCGACAAGTCGACCTACCAACTGGCGTTGCAGCATGACGTCGCCGCCGGCAAGAAGACCATGAGCTATCAGGTGGTCGACGACGGTGAAGTCGATACTTACGATTTCCGCGTACTGGGTGCCGAGAAAGTCGACACCAAGGCCGGCAAGATCGATGCAATCAAGGTCGAGCGCGTGCGCGACCCGACACAAAGCAAGCGCATCACTGTGCTGTGGTTCGCCAAGGACTGGGATTACCTGCTGGTCCGCCTGCAACAGGTTGAGACCGACGGCAAGGAGTACAACATCATGCTCCAGGACGGTACGGTCAACGGCAAAACCGTTAAAGGCAGCTGATCCGCGCTACACCGAAAAGCCCCGCAGATGCGGGGCTTTTTTGTGCCTGCAATTCCTTCCCCCTGTAGGAGCTGCGGCACGCTGCGATCTGTTGATTCTGCTTCAAGATCAAAAGATCGCAGCGTGCCGCAGCTCCTACAGGGACAGGTTCAGACCGAGAATTTGGCCACCATATTGTTCAAATCCACCGCCAGCCGCGACAACTCCTGGCTGGCCGCACTGGTCTGATTCGCCCCCGCTGAGGTCTGCGTTGCCAGGTCACGGATATTCATCAGATTACGATCCACCTCCCGCGCCACCGCTGCCTGCTCCTCCGAGGCACTGGCGATCACCAGGTTGCGCTCGTTGATCAAGGTGAACGCCGAAGCGATTTCCTCCAGCGCCACGCCTGCCGCCTTGGCCAGTTCCAGCGTCGAATGCGCACGGATGTTGCTCTGCTGCATTGAACTCACCGCCGAATCGGTGCCCTGCTGAATGCCACCGATCATCTGCTCGATTTCCTGGGTCGACTGCTGTGTGCGATGAGCCAGCGCCCGTACTTCATCGGCCACTACCGCAAAGCCACGACCGGCATCCCCGGCCCGCGCTGCCTCGATCGCCGCGTTCAGTGCCAGCAGATTGGTCTGTTCGGCGATCGAGCGGATCACGTCCAGCACCTTGCTGATGCCGTGAACCTTTTGCGCCAGCTCCTCCACCTGCGCTGCGTTGGAGGTGACATCCTGCGCCAGCGATTCGATTGAAACCACGGTCTGCTTGACCTGCTCACGCCCATGCTGGGCAATGCGGTCAGACTCACGGGACGCCTCGGAGGTTGCCACGGCGTTGCTCGCCACCTCTTCCACGGCAGCGGTCATCTGGTTGACCGCTGTGGCGGCTTGTTCGATCTCCAGACTTTGCTGATGCAGCCCGCGCGTGGCGTCTTCGGTAACGCAACTGAGTTCTTCGGAAGCGGACGCCAACTGGCTGGATGAGTCGGATATCTGGCGGATGGTGTCGCGCAGGTTGTGCTGCATGCTTTTCAGCGCCTGCAGCAGCCGCGCCGGCTCATCCTTGCCGGAAATACGGATATCGCCGGTCAGATCACCACCGGCCACCACCTCCGCCACGCCCAGCGATTGCGCCAGCGGCAGGACGATGCTGCGGGTCAACAGCAATGCAAGACCGATGGTGATCAGCGCCGTAATCCCGATCATCACCCCCACCCACACCCGCGAATTGATAAACACCAGTCGCGCGGCTTCGGTGGCGAGGTTGGCGTTGTGCTTGTTCAGTTCGACCAGTTCCTTGAGGGTGACGGCCATGTCATCGGCTAACGGGCTCATCTCACCATTGAGGATGGCGGCAGCCTCCTCCACCTGGTTCTGCGCCGACAACTGCATGACCTGCGCCTGAAACTCCAGATACTTATGCTCGGCAACCTTGAAGCGATCGAACAACCTGCGCTCTTCGGGCAGCACAATCAGCACGTCATAGCGTTGCTGCGCTTCACTGAGCACACCCCGCAATTCGTTGAGCTTGGCGACATTCTGCGCCAGTGCCTGCGGGTCGCGATTGAGCAGCAGGCGCATGGTCAGCGCACGCAGGCGCAGCATGTCCTGACTCATCTCGCCGACCGCCATCACGCTCGGCAGCCAGTTGTTGTCAACCTCATCAGATTGGGCGCGCATGTTCGCCATTTGCAGCAGGGCGAACGCCCCCAGGGCAAACACCATCAGCGCCAACACACCAAAACCCAGGCCGGCACGCGGCGCGATATTGAGACTGCGGATACTCATTACTCTGGCTCCTTCCAAAAGCGCTGCATCAACCCTGCAGCTGGTTGCTTTAGAAGGTATCGGCCCGGTGAAGATTTGCGTAAGACGAAAAGGTGATATCAAAAGGCCTTGATACTCCGAACATCTCTGCCTTAACGATTTAGCGGGCTTTTCCCGGACTTTGGCGCTGTTCGCGGCAATATCCCCAGGAAGTTGTCCCGAGCAACTTTACGCGCGACATCCTCGGGCAAGGCATCGAGAAACGGCGTGAAGCTGTGCATTTCCTTACCCAGTTTGTTGAATCGACCTACAACATCCGAGCCAAGCATGAAGCGCTCCGGGTATTTCTCCACTAATGCCAGCCATTCCGGGCGCGGCTTGCCCTGCTCGTCCAGCAGATACGGTGTGAGCATGCTCCAGGACAGATCGATGTACAGATTCGGATAAGCCTCCAGCATTCGGCTGACGGTGGGCAGAAGAAATTTCAAATGCGTCTGATGCCGATGGATCTCCGCGCTGGTGCCCGCGTGAGCCCAGATGAACCGCGTGTGCGGATGATTACGCAGCGGCTCCTCGATTTCCTTCAGATACAGCGGATTCTTCTCACGCTTGGAGGTGATGTTGGAATGCAGCATCACCGGCAGATCGTTTTCCGCCGCCAGGTGATATATCCGCTTCATCGCTTCGTTATTGGCCCGTGGCGTATCGCCCGCCGTCAGCGCGGTGAGATCGTCATGCCTGGTAAATACTTCGCCGATGCCCTGCCACAGCCCCGGATACAGATCGAGCATGCGCTGGATGTGTGCGGCGGAGTTCTTGTCGTTGGGGTTGAAGCCCGAGAGAAATGGATGAAAGTGCAGACGCTGCTCCGGCGTCAGTTTCTGCACGGCATCGGCGACGATCACGTCGGTGGCGCTGTACCAGTAGGCATCGGCGTCATCACCGGCGTAATAGCGCGGACGCTTGGGTTCGTCCTCGTGCCATTTCTTCGCCACGGGAATCCCGGAAATCATCACATGGTCGATGGAATTGTCCTGCATGGCCGTGAGCAATTTCGCCATGCCGGCGGTTTCCTGGAAAAAGTCCACGTAGTGCAGGTGCGCATCGCTGTAGGTGTAATCGCGGGCGCTGGCGCTGCCGGCAAATGCCAGCAAGCAGGCAAGACTCAAACGAAACAAGGGCACAAGTAATCTCCGGCAGGTAGGCATAGCCTAGACCCTGAGCCGATCATAAGGGTTCATCTGCAGGAAAGTGGAACGCGCCTCTGTAGGAATGCTCTATAACTGCAAGGTCTTTTTTGATCGCACGACTTTTCCTACTGCCAGTGAGGTTGCCATGACTGTTACCGTCAATACCGTCTCCGCCGAAGGTTTTCGTCACACCGTAAAGATCGATGACCACGAATTATTTGCCGACGTGCCGAAGTCTGCTGGCGGTGAGGGCTCGGCCCCAGAGCCGCACGATTACTTCGACGCCGCGCTCGGTGCCTGCAAGGCCCTGACCCTGAAGATGTACGCGAAGAAGAAAGACATCCCGCTGACCGGCGTGGGTGTCGAGGTCAAACGCGACAACAGTGAAGAGCAGAAAGGCAAATACGTGCTGCACGTCACCCTGACGCTCAAGGGCGTGCTGACCGACGCGCAACGCGAAGAACTGCTGCGCGTGGCCGATCGTTGCCCGATCCACAAACTGATGACCACCACCGACGTCAGCATCGAAACCCACGCTCCACAGGGCTTCGACAGCCAGTAATCACCCTCTTGCCAGCGGCGGGTTATGCTTCTGGCATCACCCGCTCAGCCTGGAATGCACCATGGATACGCAACCACTGATCATCCGCCCGCGCGCCGAAGACGTCGAAGGCCAGCCGATCCTGCGCCCGCTGCCGTCAGCCAAATGCCGCAGCGTCGGGCCTTTCGTGTTTTTCGACCACATGCTCGAAACGGTTTATCCGACGGGCAAAGGCATGAACATCCGACAGCATCCGCACATTGGTCTGTCGACCCTGACCTACCTGTTCGAAGGACAGATCCAGCACAAGGACAGCCTCGGCTCTGATCAGGTGGTCAGCGCCGGTGATGTCAGCTGGATGACCGCCGGCAGTGCGATTGCTCACGTCGAGCGCACGCCCGAGTCGCTGTGGGAACAAAGCTTCACCATGCACGGCCTGCAGATCTGGCTGGCTTCGCCCAAGGATCACGAGCAAGGCCCGGGGCATTACAGCCATCACCCGGCGGCAACCTTGCCGGTCAGCGATAACCTTGGTGTGCAGATCCGGATGATCGCCGGGTCAGGCTTTTGCCTGGAATCGCCGGTGCCGGTGCTTTCTCCTACGCTGTACGCCGAAGTGAAAATGCAGACCGCGACCACCTTGCTGATCCCGACCGAGCACGTGGAACGCGCGGTTTATGTGTTGAGTGGCGATGCGCAGTTGAATGGCGAACGTCTCGAACCCCATGCGCTGGCGGTATTGCCGGCCGGGGAAGAGCTGAGCCTGTTTGCCGAGAGCGATGTGCACGCGGTGGTGTTTGGCGGCGCGCCGCTGGACGGGCCACGGCGGATCAACTGGAATTTTGTCGCGAGCGATCCAGCGGCGATCGATGAGGCACGGCGCAAATGGGCGGCCGGGGATTGGCCGACGGTGCCGGGGGAAGTCGAGCGGATTGAATTGCCTTAGCTCTGTGTCGCCTGTTAGTCAGCCATCGCTGGCAAGCCAGCTCCCACAGGTTTAGCGCCGGACAAATATCCAGCAAACGAATCGAACACTGTGGGAGCTGGCTTGCCAGCGATGAGGCCGGATCAGGCACCGATCGAGTCAATACCTGACTGCACAATCAGCCTTTGAACACTTCTTCCAGCAAGTCATGCATCGACTTGAACGCACGCTTGGCGGTCTTCGCGTCGTACATCATCTTGCCCGGCACATTGGCATGCGGATCGGTGAACGAATGCACGGCACCGCCGTAGCTGAGCAACTGCCAATCGACCTTCGCCGCGTTCATCTCGTCTTCAAACGCCGGCAATTGCTCTTTCGGCACCAACGGATCGGAAGCACCGTGCAATACCAACACTGAACCCTTGATGTTCTTGGCATCCGCCGGGTTCGGCGAATCCAGCGTGCCATGAAACGACACCGCCGCCTTCACCGGTGCACCGGTACGCGCCAGATCCAGCGCACAGCAACCACCAAAGCAGAAACCGAACACCGCCAGCTTCGAGGTATCGACCGCTGCCTCGCCCTGCTTCTGCAATTGCTCGAACGCTGCCTGCATGCGCTTGCGCAGCAGTGCCCGGTCGTTCTTCAGCGGCATCATCGCCGCGCCGGCCTCGTCAGCGTTCTGCGGACGTACTGCCTGGCCATACACATCAGCAATCAACACCACGTAGCCCTTGGCCGCGACCGATCTGGCGATTTCTTCCGCCCCGGCGCTGACGCCCATCCAGTTCGGCGCCATCAACAGGCCCGGGCGCGCGCCCTTGTGCTCGGCATCGAACGCCAGACGACCTTCATAGGGCTGGCCGTCGATCTGATAGACCACGGAACGTACAGTGACTTGGCTCATTTCTGACTCCTGAAGGTTAAACACCAGAATGAAAAAACCCGCCGAAGCGGGTTTTTCTACAACGTGATCAAGCTGACAGTTCAACCAGCAGCTTGTTCAGACGGGTCACGTAAGCGGCCGGGTCTTTCAAGCTTTCGCCAGCCGCCAGGGCGGCCTGATCGAAGAGGATGTGCGACAGGTCGCCAAAACGCCCTTCGTTCTGCTCGCCGTCGAGTTTCTCGATCAGCGGGTGGCTCGGGTTGAATTCGAAGATCGGCTTCGATTCCGGCACTTTCTGCCCGCTGGCTTCGAGGATCTGGCGCATTTGCAGGCCCAGGTCCTGTTCACCGATGGCCAGAATGGCTGGCGAGTCGGTCAGACGGTGAGAGACGCGAACCTCGGCAACGGAATCACCCAGCGCGGTTTTCAGGCGCTCGACCAGACCTTCTTTGGACTTGGCGACTTCTTCTGCGGCTTTCTTGTCCTCTTCCGAGTCCAGATTGCCCAGATCGAGATCACCGCGAGCCACGTCGACAAAGGTCTTGCCGTCGAATTCGCTGAGGTAGCTCATCAGCCACTCGTCGATACGGTCGGTCAGCAGCAGCACTTCGATGCCTTTCTTGCGGAAGACTTCCAGGTGCGGGCTGTTCTTGACCTGCGCGTAGGTTTCGCCGGTGAGGTAGTAGATCTTGTCCTGACCTTCCTTGGCGCGCGCCAGGTAGTCGGCCAGACCGACAACTTGCTCGCCGTCGTCGCCTTGAGTCGATGCGAAACGCAGCAGACCGGCAATTTTTTCCTTGTTGGCGAAATCTTCTGCCGGGCCTTCTTTCATGACCTGACCGAAGTTTTTCCAGAAACCCTTGTATTGCTCAGGTTCGTTTTTCGCCAGTTTTTCGAGCATGTCCAGCACGCGCTTGGTCAGCGCCGACTTCATCGAGTCGATGATCGGGTCTTTCTGCAGGATTTCCCGCGACACGTTCAGCGACAGGTCGTTGGAATCGACCACACCCTTGATGAAGCGCAGGTACAGCGGCAGGAACGACTCGGCCTGATCCATCACGAACACGCGCTGCACGTACAGCTTCAGGCCTTTCGGCGCTTCACGCTGATACAGGTCGAACGGCGCACGGGCCGGCACGTACAGCAACGAGCTGTATTCGAGCTTGCCTTCGACCTTGTTGTGGCTCCAGGCCAGCGGATTTTCGAAGTCGTGAGCGATGTGCTTGTAGAACTCCTGGTATTCCTCGTCCTTCACTTCAGTACGCGGACGGGTCCACAGGGCGCTGGCGCGGTTGACGGTTTCCCATTCAACGGCAGGCTGCTCTTCACCTTCGGCGACCGTCACTTCTTTCGGCAGCTCGATCGGCAGCGCGATGTGGTCGGAGTATTTCTTGATGATGTTGCGCAGACGCCAGCCGTCGGCAAACTCGTCTTCAGCGGATTTCAGGTGCAGAACGATGCGGGTGCCGCGTTCTGGCTTGTCGATGGTGGCGACTTCGAACTCGCCCTCGCCTTTCGACGACCAGTGCACGCCTTCGCTGGCAGGAGTGCCGGCACGACGGCTGTACACGTCGACTTTGTCAGCCACGATGAAGGCCGAGTAGAAGCCGACACCGAACTGGCCGATCAGGTGCGAATCTTTCTTCTGATCGCCCGAGAGATTTTTCATGAAATCGGCGGTGCCGGATTTGGCGATGGTCCCCAGGTGGGTGATCACATCGTCACGGTTCATGCCGATACCGTTGTCTTCGAGGGTGACGGTCTTGGCGTCCTTGTCGAAGCTCACACGGATTTTCAGTTCAGCGCCACCTTCGAGCAACTCAGGCTTGGCCAGGGCTTCGAAGCGCAGCTTGTCGACAGCGTCAGAGGCGTTCGAGATCAATTCGCGAAGGAAGATTTCCTTGTTGGAATACAGCGAATGGATCATGAGGTGCAGCAGCTGCTTTACCTCGGTCTGGAAGCCCAGGGTTTCCTTTTGAGTTTCCACACTCATGGTCATCAAACTCCAATCAGATGGCAATGGCCGCGACCCAAAGGGTCGGCGGCGGGTTGTTCACTGAGTTGGGGGCTGCGTTCAGGATTTCAAGGGCTCATCGATTTTGAAATGTGCACGGGCGGTGGCAATCGGTTCGCTTTCGGTGCTTTGCCAGGCCGTGACCGCAACGTTGGCCACGCGCCGACCCTGGCGACAGACCTGACACTTGGCCCAAGTGTCGCGAAACTGCCCGGCGCGCAGATAATCCAGAGAAAAGTCGATGATCTTCGGCACCCCGGGCGAACCGGTGAAGATCAGCAAATGCAACGCGGCTGCCAGCTCCATGAACCCGGCAATCACCCCGCCATGGATCGCCGGCAATAAAGGGTTACCAATGTTGTCCTTGTTCGCCGGCAGCTTGAACAGCAATTCATCGCCGACCCGCGAGCATTCGACGCCGATCAACCCAGCGTAAGGAATTATCCGCAGCAGCGGCGCGTAATCACCCTGAGCGTGAGCCTGCAGCAGCTGTTGCTTCCAGTCATCGCTCATCGATTCTCTCCTTTGACCTTGCCGGCAAATCCCTGAGTGCCTTTCAGCCCCTTGCCCATGCGCATGAAAGTGCCGACGACATGGGCGATCGGCTGCTGCGGGTCGTCCTGATAGGCAAAGCCGCGGGCGAAGATCACATCGGTGGTGACCCGGTAACACTGGGCAAAGCCATAGACATCCTTGTTTGGTTCGGCGGCGTGCATGTAGTCGATACGCAGGTCCAGGGTCGGGCAGACTTCGAATTCCGGTAGCACGCACAGCGTGGACATGCCGCACGCGGTGTCCATCAGCGAGGTAATGGCTCCGCCGTGGATGACCCCGGTCTGCGGATTGCCGACGATTTGCGCGCTGTACGGCAGCTTTACCGTCAGCCCTTCGCCGCTGGCGCTGTGCACCGTCAAACCGAGCACCTGACAATGGCGCAGGGCCGAGAGAAAGCGTGTTGCGCGCTCAAAAACGGGGTTTTCAGCCATTTGATAATTACTCGCGTTAGAGCCTTTTGCCAGTAGTAGGAAATGCCGCAAAAGTTCCACTAAAAAACAAACTTATATATCTGAACGAAATGAGGAACTTAACCTTTGGGCCAGTGCTCTTAAGGCCAGTAGTTATTTTCCATAAGGAGAAACACCCCATGCGTAAGACTTTAGCTATTGCCTTGATGTTGACCGCTTCCCTCGGTCTCGCTGCCTGCGATAAAAAATCCGAGGACAAAGCTCAAGATGCCAACCAACATGCTGAGCAAGCTCAGCAAGACATGAACAAAGCTCAGGATAAAGTGAACGACGCAGCAAAAGAAAACGCCGAAGCTGCCAAAGCTCAGGCTGAATCGAATCAAGCTGCTCAGGAAGAAGCTGCCAAGAAGCAATAATTGCGACTTGATGCAGAAAAAGAAAACCCGCCAAGTGCGGGTTTTCTTTTGCCTGTTATTTTTTGTCAGCCTTGGTGTAGAGGTTGTGTTAGAGCAATACGGTTCTAAAAGTCGGACTAATCATCAGTAATAAACTGCAGATCAGGCCGACCAGCCACACCAGGCTGCGCAGGGATGGTTTATCCGCCAGGTACAACCACACGTAAAGAATCCGCGCGATCACAAAGATGATTGCCAGGGCATCAATCAACCAGCCTTGTGTTTGTGTGGTGTGCGCCATCAGCACGCCGACGGCAAACAGAATGAACGCTTCGATGCAGTTCTGGTGCGCCGCCAGCGCCCGCGCGCCGTAGCCAGTGAGTTGCGCCTGCTGTTGGCGCGGTAGATGGTTGTTGTAACCACCCTGCTCTTTCATGGCCTTGCCCACCGGCATACGCGCGATGTAAATCAACAATGCACTGATAAACACACACCAGAACGGAATACTCATCAAACGGCCTCTCTATTGGATTCGGGCAATGGCGCCTCTGTAGGGGTATAGACCATCACATCAAGCACGTCGGAATGAAACTCGCGGCGGTACAACACGATGACCACCCCGGCACTCATCAACATGAACAGCCATGGGCTGACAAACCATGCCAGCATGCTCATGCCGAAGTAATAAGAGCGCAGGCCGAAGTTGAACTGGTTGGCCGCCATCGAAATCACTCGCGCCGCCCGCAGGGCGAAGGCCTTGCGTTCCTGCTCGGAAACCTGGCGCTCACCAATCATCGGCGCCGAGCCGACCAGTACTGCGGCAAAGTTGTACTGACGCATGCACCAGCTGAACGTAAAGAACGCATAGACGAACACCAGCGCCAGACACAGCAACTTGATCTCCGACATGCCCTGCGATGCCTGCTGCACCATCGGGATATCCGCCAGCAAAGACACGGCGCGCTCGGACGCTCCGAGCACGGTGAGAATGCCGGCGAGGATGATCAGGGTGCTGGAGGCGAAGAACGAGGCGTTACGCTCCAGGTTACCGATCACGCTGGCGTCGGCGATGCGGTTGTCGCGCAACAGCATGCGGCGCATCCAGTCTTCGCGGTACAGGTGCAGCACGCTGGCGAGGCACGCGGTATCGCGGGCCTTCCACGACGCATAACGGGTGTAGCCGCCCCAGCAGATGACAAACCAGAGCGCGGCCAGCAGGTGGATCAGGTTGGCTTGGATGAACGACATTCGTTTTCCTGTGAAATGTGAATGCATTACCTGTAGGAGTGAGCCTGCTCGCGATCCGGTGGCACATCCGGCATTGATCTGACAGACACGACGCCATCGCGAGCAGGCTCACTCCTACATAAAATCGATGCAGTGCTTCGACGCTGGTTCAAGGAAAAAGACACTGCCTGACATCCATAAAAAATGCCCCGTATCGATTGATACGGGGCATTTCTGTTTAAGCGCTGAAGACCCGCTTGTGGCGGGTCAGACAACGTCAGGCAACGGCTTCGCTACGCTTGCCCAGCAGGCGATCGCAGACCACGGCAACCACCAGAGTCATCACGCATGGCACCAGCCACGCCAGGCCCTGCTCGCTCAGCGGCAGGTGCGACAGCTGCGACGGCATCCAGTCAGCCAGACCGGCGCCCTTGAGCGCGTCGATGGTGCCGAACAGGAACGATACCAGCATCACCGGGCCGAGGATCCGAGCGTGTTCATGCCAGAAGTCCTTGCAGAAGCTCAGCGCTACCAGAACGATGCACGGCGGGTAGATCGCGGTCAGCACCGGGATCGAGAACGCGATCAGCTTGGTCAGGCCCAGGTTGGACACCAGCAGCGAAAACGCGGCGAGGATGATCACCAGGGTCTTGTACGACAATGGCAGTACGCGGCTGAAGTATTCGGCGCAGGCGCAGGTCAGACCGACCGCCGTCACCAGGCACGCCAGCGAGATCAGCACCGCGAGGAAACCGCTGCCCAGCGAACCGAAGGTGTGTTGCACGTAAGCATGCAATACCGCCGCGCCGTTGGTGGCACCGACCGCGACCTCATGGCTGCCGGAACCGAGGCGGAACAGGCTGATGTACACCAGCGCCAGACCGACACCGGCGATGAGGCCGGCAATGATCGCGTAACGGGTGATCAGCGCAGGCGACTCGACGCCACGGGAGCGGATCGCGTTGACGATGACGATGCCGAATACCAGAGCGCCCAAGGTGTCCATGGTCAGGTAACCATTGATGAAACCTTGAGAAAACGGTGCGGCAACGTATTCCGGGGTGGCGACACCGATGTCACCGGCCGGCAGCGCGAATGCGGCAATGCCGAGGACGGCCAGGGCGATGATCTTCAGCGGCGCGAGGAAACGCCCCACGGTATCGAGCAGGCGACCCGGGTACAGCGAAATGAAGAACACCAGCAGGAAGTACACCGAGCTGTAGAGGAACAGTGCCAGCGGGCTTTCGCCCGTCAGCGGCGCCAGACCCACTTCGAACGACACGGTCGCGGTCCGCGGGGTGGCGAACAGCGGGCCGACTGCCAGGTAGCACGCCGCGGCGAGCACACCACCGGCGATCTTGCCGATCGGGCTGCTCAGCGCATCCATCGCACCACCGACCTTGGCCAGGGCGACGACGGTGATCACCGGCAGACCGACCGCCGTGATCAGGAAGCCCAGCGCCGCCATCCAGACGTTAGGTCCGGACTGCAGGCCGACGATAGGCGGGAAAATGATGTTGCCGGCCCCGACAAACAGGGCAAATGTCATGAAGCCCAGTGCCAGGATGTCCTGACCTTTCAAAACTTTCATTAAGGAAATACCACACTACTGAATCGGAATTTAGAGGGGGATTTCCCTGTGGGGTTAGGGAAATGCTGTCAGTCCGTATAAGACTGACCCGTTTAGCGCGTTGCATGCCTTGTGGGCGGCAGACGCAAAAATGGCTGCTAGCCTAACGAATTTGTCTGACAAACGCACTGTTTGAGGGCGAACTATCCGATACACGACGTGTCTGTGTCGCGTTTACGCATCTATTTTTCCTAACCACAACCCTGTGGCGAGGGAGCTTGCTCCCGCTCGACTGCGCAGCAGGCGCAAACCCGGTAAACGCTCATGAATCTGGAGATTGTATTGGGGCTGCTTCGCAGCCCAGCGGGAGCAAGCTCCCTCGCCACAAAAATCCACTCAAATACCCATATGCCAGAAACAACAAAGGCCACCCGAAGGTGGCCTTTGTCTGGTGAAGCGTCAGTCAAGCACGAGGCTTACTTGACAGCCCAACCGGTCAGCTCGGCCAGGGCCTTGCCGATGTCTGCCAGCGAACGCACGGTTTTTACGCCTGCGTCTTGCAGCGCAGCGAATTTCTCGTCTGCAGTGCCTTTGCCGCCAGAGATGATTGCGCCAGCATGGCCCATGCGCTTGCCCGGAGGAGCAGTCACACCAGCGATGTAGGAAACAACCGGCTTGGTCACGTGTGCCTTGATGTAGGCAGCCGCTTCTTCTTCAGCCGACTGCCGGAAATGGCGCGGGCCATGACTGCTGCTGCAAACCGCTGGGCGGCGGGACAGGCGACAAACTCAAGCCTCGCCGGTCA